>JBKPDY010000037.1:0-26747 GCA_046728155.1 Actinomycetota bacterium | reverse complement strand
GGTCAGCCCAGCCGACTGGCCGCCGCTCAGCCCAGCCGACCGGCCGCCGCTCAGCCCAGCCGACCGGCCGCCGCTCAGCCCGGCCGACTGGCCGCCGCTCAGCCCGGCCGACTGGCCGCCGCTCAGCCCGGCCGACCGGCCGCCGCTCAGCCCGGCCGGTCGGTCGTCGTCGAGCCAAGCCGGATCCGCAAAATGTCGCCCGCCGGTTCGACTTTCGCGGTAGGCGGTGCATCGCCCATGATGTCCGCGATGGAACATCGACCTCGCACCAGCCGGACTGCGGTCCAGGCCGCATCGCCCAGGGCCGGGACGCAAGCGGGCGTACCGGACCTTACGAGCGAAGTGGCCCAAGCACAGGCCGGTGACGAGGCCGCGTTCCGTGTTCTCTATCGGGCGGTCCAGCCGGGGCTGCTGCGGTACCTGCGTGGTCTGGTGGCCGACGACGCCGAGGACGTGGCCTCCGAATCCTGGGCGCAGATTGCCCGCGACATTCGAACGTTCGTGGGCGATGGCACGGCGTTTCGCGGCTGGGCCGCGACAATTGCCCGGCATCGTGCGCTGGATCACCTTCGATGGTTGCGTCGCCGGCCAATGACGAGCATCGGCGGAGTGGAGCGACTGATCGCCCGCAGCGCTCCGGACGATACCGAGGCGCTCGCGCTGGACTCGGTCTCGGCATCCGACGCCATCGCCCTCATCGCGTCGCTCCCCTCCGATCAGGCCGAGGCAGTCCTGTTGCGGGTGGTCATGGGACTGGACGCGACATCGGCTGGGCGGGTTCTCGGAAAGCGAGCGGGCGCGATACGCACGGCGGCGCATCGCGGTCTTCGTCAACTGGCCGCCATGCTTGCGGAGCGTGACGGACCGACTACGGCCGTGACCGTGGAGCGGGCCCGGGCGGCCCAAGTGTAACGGCGACGAGCGCAGTGGCGCTGAACCGGGTGAGATGGGACCGCTGATCGACCCCGCGACGGCTGAACGGATCCTCGACGGTGAAGCCGTGGGTCCGCCGCGGCTGGTCCGCCTGCTCGGGATGGCCGCCGGCGGTGATCAGCACGGCGCCGAGGCCAGGTCGTTGCCCGGAGAGGAGAACGCCGTTCGGGCCTTCCGGTCGGTTCATGACGTGGGAGCTCGGCCGTACCGAAGACATCGGGTTCCGTTGAATCGCCACCCGTGGGCTCGCCCGGTCACGATCAAGGTGGCAGCGCTGAGCCTCGTGGTGACGGCCGGCGGAGTCGCGCTCGCGGCCAGCGTGGGGGCGATCCCCGGCATCGCACCATTTCATTCCGACGATGCACAACGAATATCCACGCACCACCCGATCCATCCCGGTGGTCAGGCTCCCACCGCGGCGGCTCCGGCGTCGGCCACCGCACGCGACATGCCGGGTCTGTGCCGGGCATTGCGCACCGAAAGCCTGCGGGACGCCGCGGCCGCCAGCCATAATCCGCGGTTCGCGGCCCTCGTGGCGGCGGCCGGCGGCATCGACAACGTCGACTCGTTCTGCGTCGCGGCGCTCGGCGAGGACGGCGCCGGACGTTCGACCAACCACCCAACCCCACCGCACCCGACGGAAGAACCACCATGAGGTCGAGCACCCGGGGCGATCATGCGACGACTCATGCCGGCCGGCGTCGCCCGCCCCCGGCCGTCTTTGTCGACCACTCCGGTCGCCGCCGCAGGATGCTGCGAGTGGTCGGCGTCTGCGGCGGCTGTGTCCTAGCCGCGGTACTCGTGCTGTTGATCCTCGCATTGTCGGGCGCATCGCCGGTCCAGGTGCCCGGGTTCCCGCAGCATCACAGCGCCGCCTCAACGGCGACGCCCTCGGCCTCCTCGGGTGGGCAGTCGTCAGCCGGCTCCTCTGGCGTCACCCCGACGGCGGGTGCACCCACACCGACGGCGGCCCCGACCGCCGCCGCGACGCCGAGTGCCACCAGGCGTCACGTGCCGACCCAGACTCCGCCACATCCGACGAAGTCCAAGTAACCGTGGCGCGATCCCGACCGACCGGTGAGCTACGGGCGCATTGGATGCTGATCCTGTTGGTCATGGTCGTGCTCTTCGTCGAGCTGGGGCTTTACGGCCTGGTCAACCACGTCGGAGCGGAGGGCGTTGGCCCTGCCACTCCCAGCAGTGTGCCGGGGCCGCGATCCATCCTCGATGGCGGTCCGGTGGTTCGCATCGAGCCGGACGGGGAGGTGGTCACGCGGACCATGGATCCGCGCACGATCGCGCTGACCTTCGACGACGGACCCGATCCACAGTGGACACCGGCCATCCTCGATGTGCTCAAACGCCACAACGCCCATGCAACGTTCTTTGTCATCGGCTCCAAGGTCAACGAGTACCCGGCTCTTGCCCGACGGATCGCCGACAACGGCAACGAACTGGGTGTGCACACGTTCACCCACCCCGATCTCACAACCGTGCCCGAGTGGCGGCTGCGGCTGGAACTCAGCCTGACCCAGAACGCTATCGCGGCCGCCACCGGCAAGGTGGCGACGCTGATGCGTCCGCCGTACTCGTCCGAGCCAGATGCGGTGAGGGCAAACCAGTACACCAACATGAGGCAGGTGGCCGAGTCGGGTTATCTCATCGTGCTCGCCGACCGCGACACCGATGACTGGCGTCGCCCGGGGGTGGCCCACATCGTCCAGGCGGCCACGCCAGCGGCCGGACACGGCGCCGTCGTGATGATGCACGACGGCGGCGGCGACCGAAGCCAGACCATCGCCGCGCTGGACCAATTGTTGACCCGGCTATCCGGGCACGGCTACCGCTTCACGACGGTCTCCGCCGGCCTCGCTCTGGGTCCGGCCGCGAGTGCGCCGACCGGAGACCGCGTGCGGGGTGAGGCGATGCGGTGGGCGCAGTGGTTCTCAGACGTCCTCGCCCGCGCCATGATCGTGCTGCTGGCGGCCGCGCTCGTGTTGGGGGTGCTCCGACTCGTCCTGCAGCTCACCGCCTCCGCCGTCCAGGTGCGGCGCGGCCGCCGCCGGCCACGCCGGTTGATGTTCGTGGGTCCGGTCACCGTCGTGGTGCCGGCGTACAACGAGCGTGCCAACATCGCGTCCACGGTCCGGTCCCTCGTCGCCAGCGACTATCCGCGCCTATGGGTCATCGTTGTCGACGACGGCTCAACCGACGGCACCGCGGCGATCGTTCGGCGATTGAATCTGCCCAACGTCCGGGTCATCCGGCAGGAAAACGCCGGCAAGGCGGCGGCGCTCAACACCGGCGTGGCCGCAGCAGGTACCGAGCTGATCGTGCTGGTCGACGGCGACACCGTGCTCGAGCCCAACGCGGTCGGCCGGTTGCTGCAGCCCTTTGCCGATCCGTACGTCGGTGCCGTGAGCGGCAACGCGAAGGTCGCCAACCGCCGCGGTCTGCTCGGACGGTGGCAACACCTGGAGTACGTCATGGGCTTCAACCTCGACCGCCGCATGTTCGAGGTCGGTAAGTGCATGCCCACCGTGCCCGGGGCGATCGGCGGATTCAGGCGTGAGGTGCTCGCCGACATCGGGGGAATCCCTGCCGACACGCTGGCCGAGGACACCGACCTGACGATGGCGATTGTCCGCGCCGGCTGGCATGTCGCGTACCGCGAGGACGCGATCGCGTGGACCGAAGCGCCGTCGTCGTTGCGCCAGCTGTGGCGTCAGCGGTACCGCTGGTGCTACGGGACGATCCAGGCGATGTGGAAGCACCGGCGCGCCATTGTCGAGCGTGGAGCCTCCGGCCGCTTCGGCCGTCGTGGCCTCGCGTACCTGCTTCTGTTCCAGCTGATCCTGCCGTTGGCGGCGCCGGCCGTGGACGTCTACGCGTTGTACGGGCTGATCTTCCTCCCGATCGGTCAGGTGGCGGCGATCTGGTTCGGATTCGTCGGCATCCAGGCGGTGGGCGCGGTTTACGCGCTGCGGCTCGACCGGGAGTCGTTCGGTCCATTGTGGACGCTTCCGTTGCAGCAGTTCGTGTACCGACAGCTGATGTACCTCGTTGTCATCCATTCCGTGGTTACGGCGCTCACCGGGATCCGGCTGCGCTGTCATCGCATCGCACGCACCGGTGAGGCGAGGCTTGCCGTGCGGGCCAATCAACGGTGACGATGACGGACTAGCCTGCCGTTCAGGCTGACTGAAAGGGCACAAAGCATGCGGATACGTGGCGTTGTACTCGTCGCAGCGACAGCCGTGGCCCTGGCCGGGGCCCTCACGCTCACCAGCACGTCAAGCGTCGCGGCCTCCGATCCGTACGCACACTCGGCCACGGCAACGGTGTTTTTCCCCAACCCGGTCCAGCAGCTGGGCATTGAGTCGCTGACCGACAGCAAGGACGCCGACCTCCCCGTGTTTGCGCCCGCCTACCACCAGGTGACACTGACCCGACTCGACGCCTCCGGCGGCCTGACCGGCGCGTACGTGCGCGTCAAGAGCAGTACCGGAAAGGCCGCGATGGCGGTTGACGGCGCCTTCCCGGCCTTCCACCGCGACAGTGACCAGTTTGAACAGGTGATGGGGTACCACTGGGTGACCACCGCGCAGCTGTACCTCCAGCACCTCGGATTCGGCTCGGCTCTGCCGCCGGTCAACCAGCGCCAGATCGAGCTGCGGATCGACCAGTTCGGCGGGGACAACTCGTTCTTCCGCGACGACAAGGCGAACATCACCCTCGGCAAGGGCGGCGTCGACGACGCGGAGGACGCTGAGGTGATCGTGCACGAGTACGGCCACTCGGTCCAGGACGGTCAGGTGGCCGGCTTCGGCACCAGCGAGGAGGCCGGATCCATCGGCGAGGGCTTCAGCGACTACCTCGCCGTCGCGGTGACGAGTTGGGCCAGCGGCGTGCCGACGCTGACGCCGGAGGCATGCGTGGCGGACTGGGATTCCACGTCGTACACCAGGACAGTCCCGCACTGTCTGCGCCGTCTGGACGCAACCTTGCACTACCCGGACGATGTCGTCGGCGAGGTCCACGCGGACGGCGAGATCTGGTCCCGTGCGTTGTGGGACATCCGAACCGGCCTCGGCGACACCCGTGGCAGCACCGTGATCGTCGATGCCCAGTTCGCCTTCGCCCCCGATACCACGTTCGCGGCGGCGGCGACGGCGACGGTAGCCACGGCCCAGCGTCTATACGGGAACTCGGCGGCCAACACCGTCCGAGCGGCCTTCCAGGCACGAGGCATCCTCTGAACGGGCTGGGGAAACGCCGCCATACGGTATGACCTGTGACGAGCGAACCGGACGCGGCGCGCGCGGCCCGGCGCCGGATCGGCACGACGGCCAACCGGCGGGCGGCGCGGTACTGGTGGGACCTCGACGCCGACAACTACCAGGCCGACCACGGCGCCTTCCTCGGGGTTTCCGACCTGCGCTGGTGTCCGGAAGGCCTGCGCGAGGCCGATGTCGGGCTGCTCGGCCCGGTCGCCGGCAAGCGGGTACTCGAGGTCGGCTGCGGCGCTGCCGCAGCCGCGCGCTGGCTGGTGATCCAGGGGGCCCAGGTGCTCGCACTGGACCTGTCGGCGGGAATGCTGCGACACGCCCGCACGGGCAACGACGAGACCGGGCTGCGACCGTGGCTCGTTCAAGCCGATGCGATGGCGCTACCCGTACGGGCCGAGAGCTTCGACATCGCGTTCACCGCGTTCGGGGCGGTTCCGTTCGTCGATGATTCCGCCGCCCTGATGCGAGAGGTGGCGAGGGTGCTGCGGCCGGGCGGTCGGTGGGTGTTCGCCACGACCCACCCGATGCGCTGGATCTTCCGCGACGACCCGGGCCCGTCGGGGCTGACCGCGGTGCAGTCGTACTTCGACCGCAGCCCATATATCGAGTTCGACCGCGACGGCCGGCCGACCTATGTGGAGCACCACAGGACCATCGGCGATCGGGTGCGCGAACTGGTCGCTGCCGGGTTCACGGTGTGGGACGTGGTCGAGCCCGAGTGGCCGGATGGTCACGAGATGATCTGGGGGCAGTGGAGCCCGTTACGAGGTCGGCTGTTTCCCGGTACCGCCATCTACATCACCACTAAGGGCGCTTAGGTGATTCGTGCCTGTCCCTCGGGGCGCGCCGGTTTTCGGGCAGACCGCCGATGAGCCTTCGGAGAGGGTTGGACCGTCTGGTACCAGGCAGCGTAAGCTGTGCGTTGCACACTCGCAGGCTGCGACCTCAGCAGGGAGCAGGCTCGTGGTCGCTCCACAATTCCGTGATCACCTTGGTCGGCGGGAGTGTGCTGCGACGGGCTTGCGGCGTGCGCACCGTTTGTACGACATCCAATCCACCGGAGCAATTGCCCACATGACGAGCAGTACCGAAGCACCCTCGACCGCGCCCAAGGTCGCCGTTGACGACATCGGCTCAGAGGAAGCGTTTCTCGCCGCGATCGACGAGACCATCAAGTACTTCAATGACGGCGACATTGTCGAAGGCACCGTCGTCAAGGTCGACCGGGACGAGGTCCTGCTCGACATCGGCTACAAGACCGAGGGGGTCATCCCCTCGCGCGAACTGTCGATCAAGCACGACGTCGACCCGTCCGAGGTGGTCAAGGTCGGCGACCATGTGGAAGCCCTCGTCCTCACCAAGGAGGACAAGGAAGGCCGCCTGATCCTGTCGAAGAAGAGGGCGCAGTACGAGCGCGCCTGGGGCACGATCGAGAAGATCAAGGAGGAGGACGGCGTCGTCCGCGGCGCGGTCATCGAGGTGGTCAAGGGCGGCCTCATCATCGATATAGGGTTGCGCGGCTTCCTGCCGGCGTCACTGGTCGAGATGCGCCGGGTCCGTGATCTTCAGCCGTACGTCGGGCGCGAGCTCGAGGCCAAGATCATTGAGCTCGACAAGAATCGCAACAACGTTGTGCTGTCCCGTCGCGCCTATCTCGAGCAGACCCAGTCCGAAGTGCGCAGTGAGTTCCTCAACAAGCTCGCCAAGGGCCAGGTGCGCAAGGGCGTCGTCTCGAGCATCGTGAACTTCGGTGCCTTCGTCGACCTTGGCGGCGTCGACGGTCTCGTACACGTCTCCGAACTGTCCTGGAAGCACATTGACCACCCGTCCGAGGTGGTCGAGGTCGGCCAGGAGGTCGAGGTCGAGGTGCTCGACGTCGACCTGGACCGCGAGCGGGTCTCCCTTTCGCTCAAGGCGACCCAGGAAGATCCGTGGCGTCAGTTCGCCCGCACGCACGCGATCCAGCAGATCGTCCCTGGCAAGGTCACCAAGCTGGTGCCGTTCGGTGCGTTCGTTCGCGTCGACGACGGCATCGAGGGCCTGGTTCATATCTCCGAGCTGGCTGAGCGTCATGTCGAGATACCCGAGCAGGTCGTCCAGGTCGGCTCGGACGTCATGGTGAAAGTCATCGACATCGATCTTGAACGGCGGCGGATATCCCTCTCCTTGAAGCAGGCCAACGAAGGCTTTGTCGAAGGGGAGGAGCACTTCGACCCCACCCTGTACGGCATGGCTGCCACCTACGACGCCGAAGGTAACTACGTCTATCCCGACGGATTCGACCCCGAGACGGGCGAGTGGTTAGAGGGCTTCGACAAGCAGCGAGAGGCGTGGGAGAGGCAGTACGCCGACGCCCGCAGCCGCTGGGAGGCGCACACCAAACAGGTGCAGTCGGCCCGCGCGGCCGACGCCGAAGCGCCCACTCCGGCCGCCGACAGTGCCGCGGCTCCGGCGTCCGCACCGCCCGCTGCGGCGGCGAAGCCGGCCGAGGAGCCGCAGGGCACACTCGCGACCGACGAGGCGCTGGCCGCGCTCAAGGAGAAGCTGGCCGGCGGCAAGGGCTGACAGGTGACCGTCCCTCCCGCCGACCTCGCGGTCGGCGGGAGGCCACGTCCTGGGCGGATGGAGCGTGGCAGGCGGTGGCGGCGTGACACCTGGCAGACTTGCCTGGTGCTCATTGTCGGCCTAACGGGTGGCATCGGCTCAGGCAAGACCACCGTCGCCGCCATGCTCGGGTCGTTGGGCGCGATCGTTGTGGACTCCGATCAGCTGGCCCGGGACGTTGTCGAGCCGGGAACCAACGCGCTGGCCGAGGTTGTGGGGGCGTTCGGTGACGCGGTGCTCGCGGCTGACGGGCGTCTGGACCGGCGAGCGTTGGCTGCGATCGTCTTCGACGACGAAGGGAAGCGACGAACTCTTGAGGAGATCATCCATCCTCGGGTACGCGCGCGGCTCGCTGAGGTGGCCGCGAGCGCCCCGGCCGACGCGGTGGTCGTCAATGACGTGCCGTTGTTGGTCGAGTCCGGTCTGGCCGGCGGTTACGACCGAGTCATCGTGGTGCTCGCCGACGAGGAGACACGCATCTCACGTTTAATGCGCTCGCGTGGCATGACCGCCGAAGAGGCCAGGGCGCGGATGGCCGCTCAGGCCACCGATGAGCAGCGCAGGGCGGTCGCCGACATTGTGATCGTCAACGACGGGACCGAGGCTGAGCTGCGCGAGGCCGTCGAAGCCGTGTGGCGCGAGTTGCCACATGGGCCGGCCGCATAGTGTCCTGGGCGGTCTCCATCGCGGTGTTGAGCAGGTTCGGTCGGTGACAAGGCTCCGGTGCTCGATCGGTGCCAAGCGGCGCAACGGGCCACCCGCGACGGCCGGCGAGTTGCGTGCGGCGCACCGGAGTGCGTTGCGCACCGCGTTCGTCCGCTCGGGGCGCCCATCGGGACGCTGACGCGTCACCGGGGCTGCTGACCCGAACGCCGACATCAACCAGACCGGTGTGGTGGCCTGGTCAGTGCCGGTCGGCCGCCGCGGGCGGCCTACGCGTCGACGGTAGCGCGCCCATCGGCGGGAGACAATCGTAATCTTCGGTAAGGATCGACAACCCTGAGTAAACAGGCCCGACGGGACGGGCGGTCCGGTGGCTGGCTTGATCGCCGGGAGCGTAGCAACTCCTGGTCCGCGGTTTCTGTCGTACGCCCGGCGTAGGTTTGAGTCATGCTGGACATCCCGCGCCTCGACGGCACCTTCAAGGTGGTCAGCGACTACCAGCCCTCTGGTGATCAGCCGACCGCCATCGAGGAGATGACCAAGCGGGTCAAGAGCGGCGACCGCCATGTCGTTCTCCTCGGGGCGACGGGGACGGGCAAGAGCGCCACCACCGCCTGGCTGGTCGAGCGGCTGCAGCGCCCGACACTGGTCCTCGCGCCGAACAAGACGCTCGCCGCCCAGCTGGCCAAGGAGTTCCGCGAGCTGATGCCCGGCAACGCCGTGGAGTACTTCGTCTCGTACTACGACTACTACCAACCTGAGGCGTACATCCCTCAGACCGACACCTACATCGAAAAAGACTCGTCAATCAACGAAGAGGTCGAGCGGCTGCGCCACTCGGCCACCATGTCGCTGCTGACGCGGCGTGACGTGATCGTCGTGGCGACCGTGTCGGCGATCTATGGCCTCGGCACTCCACAGGAGTACCTCGACCGGTCGGTCAAGTTGGAGATCGGCACCGAGCTGGAGCGCGACAAACTCCTGCGCCGACTCGTCGATATCCAGTACACGCGCAACGACCTCGCGTTCAACCGGGGCACCTTCCGGGTTCGGGGGGACACGCTGGAGATCATTCCCGCTTACGAGGAGCTAGCCGTGCGGGTCGAACTCTTCGGAGACGAGGTGGAGAAGCTCTACTACCTGCACCCGCTCACCGGCGACGTGGTCAAGGAGGTGGATCAGCTGCTCATCTTCCCGGCGACGCACTACACGGCCGGGCCGGGACGGATGGAGCGGGCAATCCGGGGGATCGAGGCCGAGCTGGAGGAGCGGCTGGCGGAGCTGGAGCGGCTGGGCAAACTGCTCGAGGCGCAACGACTGCGGATGCGCACCACCTACGACATCGAGATGATGCGTCAGGTCGGTTTCTGCTCCGGAATCGAGAACTACTCGCGACATATCGACGGCCGTGAGGCTGGCAGCGCTCCCCACTGCCTGCTCGACTACTTCCCCGATGACTTCCTCACCGTCATCGACGAGTCGCACGTGACGGTGCCGCAGATCGGGGGCATGTACGAAGGCGACGCCTCGCGCAAACGTACCCTGATCGAACACGGCTTCCGTCTGCCCTCCGCGGCGGACAACCGGCCGTTGCGCTTCGACGAGTTCACCGATCGGGTGGGACAGACGGTCTATCTGTCCGCCACGCCGGGGCCGTGGGAGATGCGGAAAGTCAAGTCTCACGTGGTCGAGCAGGTGATCCGGCCGACCGGCCTGGTCGACCCGGAGGTCGTGGTCAAGCCGACCAAGGGTCAGATCGACGACCTGATGCACGAGATCGCGGTCCGGACGGCACGCGACGAACGGGTCCTGGTGACCACACTGACCAAGAAGATGTCGGAGGACCTGACCGATTATCTGCTCGAACATGGCATACGCGTCCGTTACCTTCACTCCGAAGTGGACACTCTCCGCCGGGTGGAGCTGCTCCGGGAACTGCGCCGGGGTGACTTCGACGTCCTGGTCGGCATCAACCTGCTGCGCGAGGGCCTCGACCTGCCCGAGGTGTCGCTGGTGTCCATTCTGGACGCCGACAAGGAAGGCTTCCTGCGATCCGGTACGTCGCTGATCCAGACGATCGGCCGGGCCGCCCGTAACGTCTCCGGCCAGGTCCACATGTACGCCGACAAGGTGACCCCGTCGATGGCGAACGCGATCGACGAGACGAACCGCCGGCGGGCCAAGCAGGTCGCCTTCAACGAGGCGAACGGGATCGACCCGCAGCCGTTGCGCAAGAAGATCGGCGACATCCTCGACGACATCTACCGTGAAGCGGAGGACACCGAGGGGTCGCTGGCCGGTCACGGCCCTGGCGGGGCCATCATCGGTGGCGGCGGTCGCCAGATGTCACGCGGAAAGGCCCCGGTCAAGGAGACCCGCAGCCGAGCCCGCGCGATCGCCACCCCGACCGAAGGCATGGCGCGCGCCGAGATGACCAAGCTGATCCAGGATCTGACCGATCAGATGCTGGGCGCGGCTCGGGAGCTCCAGTTCGAGTTGGCGGCGCGTATCCGCGATGAGGTGGCCGAACTGAAGAGAGAACTGCGTCAGATGGACGCCGCACGCAACTGACGCCGCCCCCAAAACGCCGAGCTCAGGAACCGTAGGGCGGCGACTCTCGGGCGCATTTGAAATAGGTAGCCATGGCCCTTCGCGCGTGCTGCTGGTGTGGCGGCTGGGTCATGTGGAGTCCGCTATAGCGGACCTGGGACTCCCCAGGGTCCCGGGCAGGGCCACCGCCCATGGCCAATGATCCGTTCGGGGCCGAACAAAGTCGGACAGAGCCGTTGGGCGGTGTCCATATTCCGGGAGTCCTTGGCAAGATCGCTGCCTTGGTACGGGATGTGACGTCACACGTGTCGTTCCCGATACACGAACGGCGATCATGGCCCGGCGATCCCGAGATGTGGGACAACCGTCGACGCCTCAACCGGGCACCGCGCCTACCCGGCCGGCGAGGGCGAGGTCATCCGGGCCAAAGTCGGGATCCGGATTGTCGGGCGGGTGTGCGAGGTGCCAGGAGACGGACGCTCGAAGCGACACGGCGGTGTCGGCTGGTCGCCAGCCGAGGAGTTCCACCGCCTTGTACCCATCGAAGACGATGTGTTGAGCCACCGCCCGCGTTATGCGCATATCCTCAGGGACAAGATCATCAGACACCGTCACGAGCTCCCCTGAGTACTGGGCCGCAGCGAGGATCTCCTCCGCCCAGCCGCGCATCGACCGTACCGCGGGCTCGCCGATATTGATGATCTCGCCGAACACCCTGGGATTACCCAGCGTGGCCACCACGGCCGACGCCACGTCTCCGACGTAGCACCGGGTCCAGAGCCACGTTCCCACGCCGATCGGAATCCGCGTACGCCTGGCGCGTACCCGGCGAAGGATGAACTCCTCGCGCCGCTGGTGGTCATGCTCGCCGTAGATCATTGCCAGCCGGAGAACGGTGGCGCCTCGCTCCACATAGGACGGCTCGACATCCAGCTTGTCGTAGTCGGACGGACGGCCGCCGAGCAAGGCGTACGGATAACGGACGCTGCGCAGCCGGGATGTCTCGTCCAGCGGGACCGGCTCACCTTCGCGTTCCTGCAGCACCAGCCAGAACGCCTCGTAAACGTCCATACTGGACAGTACGACGATCTGGGTATCCGGCAGGTACGGCAGGACGGCTTCGGCATCGGCACGCGTCATCGCGAGAGTGTCGATGACGGCGTCGGGTCGCCACGCCCGGATGTCGTCGGCCACCGCGGCGAAACCGGCTCGCGGTACATGCATGTGCCGGCACCCGATGAGATCGGCCGGCTCGGTTTCGCCGCGATGGACGATGGTGACCTCGTCACCGCGGGCCACCAGCTCGGATACGATGCGGCGACCAATGAAGCGGGTTCCGCCGATGACAACGACACGCATGGGTCGACCCGATCAGGCAGGCCCGGCGTGAGCAACCCCGTTTCGCTGCCGGCGTAGGAATGTCGGAACCTCGTGCCACGATGTCGCCATGCGCATCGACGAGCACGTAGCCCACATACGGGCCGAGGGCGACCGGCTGGTCGACCTGGTTACGAAGGGCGACCCCGGCACGACAACGCCAACGTGTCCGGACTGGACCCTGGGCGAGCTCGCCCGCCATGTCGGCCGGGTGCATCGCTGGGCCGCCACCGTCGTACGCGAACGCATCGATCACGAACCCTCCCCGGCCGAGGAGGAGTCGTGGTGGGGCGAGATGCCGACGGACGCGGATCTCAGCGGGTGGTTACGCGACGGCGTGGACGGGCTCGTCACCAGCCTGTCGACCGCACCCCGCGATCTCGCGTGCTGGAGCTTCCTGCCCGCCCCGTCTCCACTCGCGTTCTGGGCCCGACGACAGGCGCATGAGATCACCATCCATCGCGTGGACGCCGAGCTGGCGGTCGAGGGCGACATCGGTCCGCCGGTGCCCATCGAGGTTGCCGTCGACGGCGTGGACGAGATCCTGCTCGCCTTCTACGGCCGCCGTAACCGGGTCTGCTCGGCCCAGCCGCGCACGCTCGTGCTGTCGGCGACCGACGCCGACGTGGCCTGGGTTGTGCGCTTCGGCAGAGAAGGAGCGCGAAGCGTTCGAACGAATGGTGGCGCTGCGACCGCCGAGCCTGCGGACGCGGTCGCGGCCGCACCGGCCAGAGGCCTCTATCTGGCCCTATGGAACCGCGGCAGGCTCGCGGCCACCGGCGATCCGGAGGTCGCCGAGCTCTGGCACCGACAAGCCCACATCCGATGGAGTTGAGCGTTGGCGCCCCCAGGCTGGATCCTCGCCCCGGCGACCCGATCGGCGACGGCGGGCAGGGCGTCCGCAGGCTGTGGCCACCTCGCGATGTCTCAGTCGGCGTCGAGCCACGCCTGATACGCATCGAAGGTGTACGGACGACCTAGAAAGCCCGCGACGAGCTCGGCGGCCGGCGCCGTGCCGCCAGGAGCGAGGACCTTCCGCCGATACCGTGTCGCCGTCGCGGACGAAAGCAACCCGTCGCGCGCGAACGCAGTAAACAGATCCTTGGCGATGACGAACGACCACATGTACGTGCAGTACACCGCGGAGTAAGCGTCCAGATGGCCGAAGCTGAGCGGAAGGTACGTGCCGTCGACCGGCCCGTACGGCAGGAGTCGCCGGGTGGCCCGCCGCTCCACCTCCATCGGGTCCAGACCGTCCGGACTGCGGTTGTACAACTCGAGGCTGAGCGTCGCGTAGGCCATCTGCTGACGGACGAAGAGCCCCTTGCCGAACTCGTCGGCGGCTCGCAGCCTACCGACCATCTCGGCGGGGAGCGGCTCTCCCGTCTCGTGGTGCACCGCGAAGGTGGCCAGCGTCTCGGCGTCCTTGACCCACTCCTCGAGCAGTTGCGAAGGTGCCTCGACGAAGTCCCACTCGGTCGCGATTCCACTCGACCCGGCCCAGCGGACCTCACCGCCCAACACCGCGTGCAACAGATGGCCGAACTCGTGGAAGAAGGTCACCACATCCGAGTGGAGCAGCAAGGCAGGCTCGTCGCCGGGGCGGGGAAGGTTGCAGACCAGGGCACACTCGGCGACCCGTGCGCCGGCCTTGCCCTTGGTCATGCCGAAGCAGGCCGCGTGGCTGTACTTGTCGGGGCGGGGATGCATGTCGAGGAAGATCCGCCCGAGCAGTCGCGAGCCGTCGAAAACCTCGAAGCACTCGACCTCAGGGTGCCAGACCGGGATGTCGGTGCGTTGGCGGAACCGGATGCCGAAGAGGCGTTCGCCCAGTGCCATCAGGCCGGCCTTCACCCGCCCGTACTCGAAGTACGGTCGCAGCGCCTGCGTGTCCAGCGCGTACCGCTCCGCCTTGATCCGATCGTCCAGATAGGACACATCCCATCGCTCGACGACCGTCGCCTCGGGGGTGTCGAGCTGCTTGCGGGCGAGCAGATCGGCGTAATCACGGGCAGCTCTGTTGCTCGCCGCGGCCGAAATGCGCTCGATGAAATCGGTGATGTTGCCGGCGGTGCCGATCATCTTGTCCTCGGCCGCGTACTCCGCCCAGTTCGGATAGCCGAGCAGCGTCGCCAGCTCGTAGCGGCGTTCAAGCATCTGGCGCAGTACGTCAATGTTGGCCGGATAGGCCCGCGTCCAATGCAGCCGCCAGAGCTCCTCCCGCGCCGTGGCGTCCGTCGAGTAGGTCAGGAAGGGGATGAGATCGGGGTAGTCCGTTGTGATCGTGACCAGGCCGTCGTCGTCGGCGGCGTGGGCCCGTACATAGTCCTCCGGCAGGCCATGCAGCGCTTCGGCCGGCAACCGCGCCCGTCTGGTGTCCGTACGGATGTTGCGGTCGAAGTCCTGCCCGATGGCGACAAGCTCTTCGTTCAGTTCGCGTACCCGCGCGCGGGTGGCGTCGTCGCGGTCGACCCCGGCTCGGCGGAACTCCAGCAATGTACGGCTGAGATAGTGCCGGGTGGGCGGGTCGAACGCTGTCGCGTCGAGTCCTGCCAGCGCGTCGTACAGGTCGCGGTCCAGCGAGAGGTCGGTGGCGACTTTGGCGACCGCCTGCCTCGCCGCGTCGGCCGCCTCACGCATCGCCGGGTCCGGGTGCGTGACGGAGATCAACTCAGCCCGGTTCGCCGCGTCGGTCAGGGCGGCGGTTGCCTCGTCGTACGCATCGAGGACGGCGATGTCATCGAGTCCGCCGGTCTTTGCCCGCTCCACCATCGCCCGGGCCGCCGTGATGGCCTGCTCGCTGGCCGCGTCGACCTCGCCCGGACTCGATGCGGCAAGCCTCGCGGCGTGCGGCACAAACGCGGACTCGTCACGCATGAATGGCCTCCCTTGAATGCGACGGTTGATCATTGGAACCCTATCCCGGGGGCATCCGAGGCCATTCCGCGCATGCCGCAGGCGCTCGCCGCAGCTCGGGGAATGCCAGGGATGTCGCGAGGTTCAGGCGGGCGGTCGCAGTCCGATCGGGTTGGCGACCGGGAGGGCGAGGGCGCATGCCCGCGACAGCGGTGTGAGCAGCTCCGCGAGCCTATCGACGTCGACTCCGGCCCATGCCGGTGCGGCGGTGCGGTCGGTGCGCTGTTCAATGTCGTCGAAGCTCGCTACCCCTACCGCCGTCGGCCTTCCGTCGCTGTCGAGCCACCCACGGGAGGCCAGATCGGCTTCACCGGCGGCCCACTCCTCGTCGGTCCAACCACGGGCCGGTTGCACGACGCCCCGATCGAGATCGTTCGCGCAACGCCACGCGAGCGTCTCGCACGGGGTGAGCCCCACCGCCACGAGCGCGGCGACATGGCCGTCGCCGCGGTGCTCACGGATGATCGTCGCGCCACGCCACAACCGAGCGTACGGGTCGTCCGGGCGGGCGACGGCGGCGTTGACCGCACCAAGCACTCGGCCGGAGTGATCGAGCCCGCCGACCGCGCGGTCGAGCAGCTCGTTGGCCTCGTCGAGGTCGTCGCGGTCGATCTCGTTGATCCGGGTCAGAGCGGCCACGGCTCCGGCCGCACGGGCCTGGAGCGCCCGCTCGGGCGTGATCAGCTCCCACACCGCTGGGAGCGCCCGGTTGACCATCGCGGGAGCGAAGCTGAAGAAGCACGCCAGAATCGGTGCCGCCGGGACCGGTCCGAGGGGAGCTGCTCGGCCGGCGAAATAACCGCGCCAGAACCCCCGCAGACCGGCGTCCCGATAAGCGGTCGCCGCCTCCGGCGCGAAGTACGTGACCGCGTGGATCGGTTCGAGCAACCGCCACATGCGCCGTGCCGTGCCTGATCCGTCCTCACTCACGGCCGCCTCCCTCGGGTGTCCCTGACCGGCGCTTCGGCGGCGCGTGGCTCGCCTCGGTACTTCCGTCGTCGGCTTCGCGGGGCCGGATGACGGCTCATCCGGTCACCCGGTGCACCTCTCGGAGTACATAGGCGATCGTATCGGCCGAGTCATATGTCAGCGGCGAGAACTCCACCGCGTGCGATTGCTCCAACGCTATGTACGCGTGGGCACAGCGTGGCCGGACCACGACGAGATCGCCCGCGGTCAGGTCGACCTCGGCTGTCTCGCCCGTGTCGAGATCGCGATACGCCGCGCGCACCAGGCCGTCGACGATGTAGAGGTGCTCGGTCTTCTGGGCGTGGTAGTGGTTGCCCCGCGGCGCGTTCGGGTCGGGCTGGAACTCGAGGAAGGCCAGGTAACGGTAACTTTCGCCATTGACGATCTGGGCCAGCTCGCCGGCCGCGGTGACGATGCGTCCACCACCCTGTGGGATCGGCGGCGCCACGTCGGGAAGCCGCCGAACGGAGACCTTCGCCGTCACGCCGGCCATCATGGCACGGTCGTACGGTCAGGACGCTCCGGCCCCGGCGAGGCGGTGGAGGCGGTGCGCCAACACCTGTTCGACGAGCGTGACGAGGACCGATTTGACCGACTGGCGGTCGCGCGCGTCGCACTCGACCACGGGAACGAACGGCGATACACCGAGGGCTTCGCGTATCTCGCCAAGGTCGAACCGCGGGCTGTGCTCGAACAGGTTGACGGCGAGCAAAAACGGTGTTCCGCGCTCCTCGAAGAAGTCCACGCTCGGGAAGGAGTCTTCAATGCGCCGGGTGTCGACGAGGATGACCGCGCCGAGCGCGCCGTCGACCAGATCGTCCCAGAGGAAAGCGAACCGGTCCTGCCCGGGCGTGCCGAACAGGTACAGCAGGAGCGCCTCCTCGAGCGTGATCCGGCCGAAGTCCAGCGCCACCGTGGTCGTCGTCTTCTCATCGATGCCGAACGTGTCGTCCACACCCACCGACCGTTCGGTCATGTCCGCCTCCGTCACGAGCGGTTCGATCTCGGAGATCGCCCCGACGAAGGTGGTCTTCCCGACGCCGAACCCGCCGCTGATGACGATCTTGACGGCGATGGGGGCCACGGCGGAACTAGAGGGCCCGGACACGTTGCGCGATCCTTTCGATCAGGTCGACTGAGAGCGAGTCCTCATCGTGGTTGTGGCACGTGACGTACCCACCGGCCACGAGGTCGGCGATGAGCACACGGCCGACACCGACGGGGACGCCGAGGCCGGACGCGATTTCTGCCACGGACAGCGGTTGCTGACAGAGCTCAACGATCCGGCGCTGCTCGAACCGGAGTGGCGCATGCAGCGCCGACGGTGGTGCGGTGACGATGGTGTGCAGCCGCAGTCCGTCACGCAGCGGATAGGTCCGACCGCCGGTGAGGTAGAAGGGGCGGACGAACGAGCCGGACTCGTCCGGGCCGGGCTCGCGCGCCGGGTCCTGCCTGACGGGCTCATGGTGGCTGCCGTCGGCACCGGGCACGGGGTCCGGTCGCGGGATCATCCGCGGGTCGGGCACGCGAGGGCTGTCCTCGGCGAGCTCCCACCGCGGCCCCCGCGGACCGGAACTGCTCATCTCGGCAGCGACCGCCGCGACTCGGTGATGAGCGTTGGCGTGAGCATGTCGCCGAAGCGCTCGGCCAGCAGCGAGATCTCGTAGCCGACGAGACCCAGGTCGCAGTGCGCCTCGGCGATCACCCCAAGGCAACTTCCGCCGCGGATCGCCGATACCAGCAGGAACCCGCGTCGCATCTCGATCATGATTAGCTTGAGCGCTTCGAAGTCGTACCGTCGAGCGGCGCTGCGGCCGAGTGTCGAAAGGCTCGATACGATCGCGGCCAAGTGGTCCGCGCCGCTGCGGTCGAGTCCATCCGAGGTCGCGATGAGCAATCCATCCGACGACACAGCCACGGCGTCCCTGATGCCGTCCGTACTGCGGACGAAGTTGGCCAGCAGCCAGTTGAAGCCGTTGACCTCGGTGTCCAGGTCAACCGCCATGAGAGCTCCTTTCGGCCTCGGTTCCGGTCTCCGGCGTGGAGCCGGGCTCTTCCGGCGGTCGGTCGGCGCCGCCGACGGCATGATCGTGCTCACCGCGAGCGATGCCTGCCCGCAGCGAGGTCAGCCGGGAACGCATCTCGGCCGCGGCCTCGGCCGGGGACGTGTCCGACATCGGCTCACTCACCTCGGCCGGCGGCTCGGGCCGTCTCGGCCGGGGAACACGCTTGAGCAGGCCGTTGCGAGTTCGGTCTCCGGAGCCGTGCGCAACTTCGGAGGCTGTGTCGTTCTCGCCTCCGGCCGCGCTCACGGACGGTCCCGTTTCGTGTGTATCCGGCGCCGCCTCGTCGGCCGGCCCAGAGTGAGCGCTGAGCCCGGTGTCGGCCATGAAGCCGACCTCGTGCCAGTGGCGCGACTCGGTCAGATCTGCGGTTCCGCCTTCGGTTGACCAGCCCGTCCCGGACTGACCGGGCCGGTCCGACCAGGACTCGGTGTCCGCAACCGCGTCGGCCGGTTTGGAGTCCGGGCCGCCGGTCGCCCACGCCGCCGATTCGCCGCCGCGGCCCCTACCTCCGGTCGCGGCGTACTCCACGGCGAGGCTCTCGACGGCCACCGCGTCGATCGCCAACGGAGGCGGGACATGCAGGTCACCGGCGGCGGTCGGACGCACGCCGTTGGCGCGACCTTCGGCGTACCGCCCGACGGCAGGACGGGACGCGAGCACGCCGGACGGAAGGAGCACTCGGGCTGTGACGCCGGTGACCGGTGACGGCGTGATCTCCACGTCGACACCCATCTGCCGGGCAAGGTGCCCGACCACGTAGTGGCCGAGATAGCGGGTGGGTGCGCTGAGGAAGCTCTCCTCGCCGCGAAGGCGGGCATTCGCCCGGGCCATGTCCGCCGGGTCCATGCCCAGGCCCTGGTCGGTGATGCCGATTAGGTAGCGGCCGGGGAGCAGCCTGCCCTGGATCTCGACGTCCACATCCGGCGGGGAGAACGCCAAGCCGTTCTCGATCAGCTCGGCGACCATGTGGGCGATCCCGGCGACGAAGGCTCCCCCGACGAACGCGTCGTCGACGCGGCGCAGGCTGACCCGCCGGTAGTCCTCGACCTCGGAGATCGCGGCCCGTAGGACGTCGGCGACGGGCAGAGCCTCCGACCAGGTCCGCGGGCTGGACTCGCCGACGAGAACCAGAAGGCTTTCGGCATTTCGTCGCATGCGGGTGGCGAGGTGGTCCAGCTCGAACAGATTCGCCAGACCCGACGGGTCGGTCTCCTCGCGTTCCAGCTGGGTGATGAAGCCGAGTTGGCGGCGGAGCAGGTTCTGGTTGCGGCGGCCGAGGTTGGCCAGGGACTCCGACGTGCTACGCCGAAGTCGCGCCTGTTCGGTGGCGAGTTCGTACGCTGTGCTCTGAGCGCTGTCCAGTGCCTCGGCCACGGCCGCGATCTCGGCGCTCGACCGGGCAGGCACGGCGACCCGCGGCGGCGGCTCCGGTTCCGCCTCGGATTCGGGTGCCTGCAACTGGTCCACCGCCTTCGGAAGGCGGATCGTGGCCATCGTCAGCGCATCGGCAGCGAGTGCGGCCAGCGGTCGGGTGATCGAGCGGGCGGCCGCCAGCAGCAAGATGGCGGCGCCGATCGCGATGAGCAATGCGAGACTGACCAGGACGATGAGCGCGGTCGCGGCCGACTGTTGCAGTTGCTTGGCCCTGGCACCGATGTCGGAACCGAGGCCCGCCTGGGCCGATCGGAGGTCGCTCAGCACGGTAGTGGTTGCCTCCGCCCACGCCGCGGGGTCGGCCGTGACGCCCGTGCCCATCGCGTCGAGCGCGGCGCTCTCCATCGAGCTGACGGTCCGCGCCGCCGCGGTGTCCATGGTCGATGCGAGTGTGGCGGACTGGGTAGCCGTCGCGACCTGCTGGAAACGTGTGACGGCCGACTCGAGCCCGGCGTGGATCGCGACGAACCTGCGGTACTCGACGGTGCTGAAGCCACCACCGGCGAAGGCGCTGGTGAGGTACGCACGCTCCTGCGATAGGGACTCCGTGACATCGCGCAGCGCGCGGGCTGCAGCCACCGAGGCTCGCAGCTGCGGGTCGGACGCGTCCTCGACCCCGACACCGACCGCGACGAGAGTCGCCAGGCGGGCTGTGTAGTCGTCGAACGCCGCGGCCAGGGTGACCCGGTTCGCGTCGACCCTGGCGCGCAGCGAGGCCAGGTCGTCGATTCCGGCTACGGCGGCCCGCAGGGCCGAGGGGGCGGATGACACGTCGACCGTCTTTGTCGCGGCGTCGACCTGTGCGCGCGTCGTGCTGAGACTCGTACGGACAGTCGCGTCGCCAGTGAGCACGCTGGCGGTGAGAGCGCGTTCGTCCTGCACGCGTGCGACGAGATCGTCGAGCTTGACCAGGAGGTCCGAGGCCCGGGTGGTGGTGGTCGCCGCGCGGTAGGCGCTGGTATAGCCAGCCACCAACACGATGAAGAGGACGGCGACGGTTAGCAGTGGCAGCGCCATGATGCGGGTCAAGCGGCCGCGGATCGTGCGTCGTCGCACCAGCCGAAGATCCGCTGTGCCGTACGACAGGACGCCGGCCGGTGGCCGGGACTGCCTTGCTTCGCGTCCGCGACGTGGCGCGGACCCGAGCTGCGGGTAGGTCAACGGGGCAGACGGGAGTCGTACCTGCTGATCAAAGGGCGATGGCGGAAGCTGGGCCGGTTGGTCCGCAGAGCTGGGCGGGCCTTGGCCGAACCAACCTCGTTCGAACGGCTCGCTGGCGGGTTCACCGACCACCTGGCTGTCCACAGCCGGCGGCGCGGCCCAGCGCGGCCCCGGCGGCCCGGTCGGGACGGTCCTGCCCGGTACGGCCATGCCCGGCGCCAATCCGTCGTCGGGCCCGTCGGGGGCGCGCCTGTGCCGTGCCACGCGTACGGGGCCTCCCTCCGACATACCCGCAGAGCTGCAAAGCCGACTGGACAAGGCCTCGGCGCCGGCGGTCGACCGCATGGCCCGGCCCGAACCGGCCATGACCCGCGGAGGGCGCGTCGGGCGTCAGCCCGTGATCGGGCGAGCAGGTCTAGATACTCGCTGATCGACGTTTCGACAAGATTGCCTGAGTCTGACCGATCGGCGAGGTATCGCTGCGCGCAAGCGGTCCTACCCCGCGTGACGGTAGAACCAAGAGGCCAAAGGTGCAAGTGTTTCGTTACCGGCAGGGCATCTGTCGGGAACCGGATCGTCCCGCAGCCAGGGCTCAGGCGTGATCAACCCAGGGTGGACCGCGCTCGCCCCGGCCATGATCCGATCGCGGCCCGGTAGGCCCGCTCGTACCGCTCGGCCATTCGCCGTGCCGAGAAGAGCCGGTGGACCCGACGGACGCACGCGTCCGGATCGAGTTCTCCCACCTGCAGCAGAGCATCGGGGAGATCGTCCGGGGTGTCGCGGACGAAACCCGTCACGCCGTCCTCAACGACCTCGGGCACCGAGCCTCGGCGCAGCGCCACAACGGGCACACCCAGAGCCATTGCCTCGATCATCACCATGCCGAACGGCTCCCGCCAGCGCAGTGGCAGGAGCAGGCACCGGGCGCTCGCCAACCGATGCATCGCCTCGGCGCGGTCGGGGTTCAGGAGGAGCTCGACGTCAGCGGTGAGCATGGGGTCGATCTCGCGCTCGAAGTAGCGCAACTCGCCCGGCTCCTGGCACCTGCCGGCGAGCACGAGCGGTAGGCCGGCCTTGGCGGCGGCCTCGATGGCGAGGTCAGGGCCCTTGTCCGGATTGAACCGGGCCAGCCACATGACCGGGCCCTCCGGGTCGGGAGATCCTCGGCGTGCCGGTGGGTTCAGTCCGTTGTGGACGGTCGCAAGCCAGGAAAGCCCCGGCCGCGCGGCCCGCTGGCTGTGGGAGATCGCGACCAGGCGTACGGCGTCCCCGACCTCCTCGTAGTAGTCGCCGAGCTCGCCCTCGACAGATCCATGAACGGTAACGATGGTGGGCGAGGTCAGCTGGCCCGCGGCCAAAGGCCCGGCGGTGGTGTGGTCATGGATCACGTCGAACTCGGCGCCCGCGAGCAGTCGGTGCACCCTGGCCACATGGGTCACCTCGGGGAGCGTCTCGCCCAGTCGCGGGTACTGCGGCTCTGGCGTCGTACTGACGAACCTGGCCTTCGTGCCGGACCTCGCACCGGCGCCAAAGAGGGTGACGTGGTGGCCGCGATCGACCAAGCCGTCAACGAGGGCGGAGACGATCGTCTCGAGCCCGCCGTATCCCGGTGGTGGCATCTCGTACCAGGGTGGGACCACCATGGCGATCCGTAGCGGATTCGGCTCGGTATCGCCTGACCGATCTGGGGTTCGGCGCGGACTCATCAGCACATGCCCCCATTTCTTCAGTCCGTCGATGGCCCTCTCCCGATACATGCCCCGAGAAATCAATACCCCATGATGCGTCGGGTTACCACATTCCGAGCGATCGCCATCCGCGGTCGGGGAAGCCGGCGGCGTCCGCGACCCGAGCTGATGCAATATTAGCCGGATCGTGTTGATATGTCGGAACAGCTCCTTCGTCGAGAACCCGGCGGGCAGCCTGGGCCACGAGTCGGCGGGCAAGACCGCGACCACGAGCGGAGGGCTGCGTGCCGACGGCGATCTCCTGCCCGTACCGGTCATGATGCTTGAGGCCGACGCCAGCCAGATACTCACCGGTGCCCGGATCGCGGGCGATGAGCACCTCGTGGCCGAACGGGCGTAGCCACTCTGGTACGTCCGGATCGCTGGCCTTCTCCCAGGCGCCCGCGTCTGGCAGCCCGGCCGGGCGATCGCACCACCGGAAGACTCCACTGTAGACCTGTTGGTCCGGACGGTCGAGGAGAGTCGGCAGCATGTCCACGAGGTCGTCGTACCGTACTCCCGCCCGCGCGACGAATGTCCGGACGGCGCCGGCCTTCGTCCGTCGCACCGACAGGACCGTGGACCCCGGGGGGGCGTGGATCCCCATCAATGGGAAGACCCGCCCGTCCCAGCCACCGCGCTCACGGCGGCGCGAACCGACGACATCGACGCCAGTGCCATTGTGGGCTGTCGACGGCCACCGGCCGAGCAGCGAGCGCAGATGCTGCCGCAGCCGCGTGTCGATCGTTTGCACCATCTCGGGCACGAGCCTACAGCGGGTCTGGTATCGCTCCGGTCGCCGCGGGAAACCTCAGGACGGAGCCGTGATATGAGAGGCCGAGTTCGTTCGCGATCCGATGCGCGATGGTGGCGGTCACCGTTTCCGCCCTTGCTCTCCGCCAGCGTGCATTGTCGCGTGCCTGGCGGCCCGTGTCCGGTCTCGCGGTAGCTGGCGGCGTGTCCGATGCCTCGATCGATCGGCCCTTCCCGTGGCGTTCACGGTTTGATGAGTAGCTAGATACGTATCGTAATCGCCTGATTACATGACGCTTGAAATCCCATTACATATCGTATTCGAGTGATTACTCAGAGCAATTGTGTTGCGAGCATCACGCCTCTGACCTGCGATTACGTGTTTGAAGGCTGCTTAGTATCGGCCAATGCGGCATTCCCCCACGCATGAAGGAATTCATGATAAGACGGTTGCCTCAGCTCGGCGCGGCGGCCAAATCGAAAGTCATCCGCGCCATCGATGGTCGTCCGGACAGCACCGGCCGGGCGCATTCCGTTCGACGGAGCACCGTCCAGTCGAGCGTCGCGTCATTGATCATCCTGCCGCCGATGGTCGTCCGGCTGCGGACGGGTCGGCTCAGCGGAGCCCGGGCGCACACCGAGCCGGCCCCGCCCGGCCGAGCGTCAGCGTCGTCCGCTGGAGTGGCGGCGCCCAGCCGCCGTCGCGCCGCTCCCGGGTGACCCGGATATCGGTACGTATCGGCCGCCCCGCGCCGGTTTCGACGCCAGAGCGAGCCGTGGCCGCGGCCCCGACCGCCACCAGTCGGGTCGCGGTGGCGAAGGCCCACGGTGCGACAGGCAGAGCGCCCGCACTGCGCCGCCCACGGATCCGGCTTGCCGTTGCCGCCGCCATAGGTTCTCTCGCGCTCGCCGCCGCCGCGAAGGGTACCCCAGCCCCGATCCTGGCCCAGCCCGCGGCCATGCCGATGGCCGAGCGAGCTGGCACGGCGGAGGCGTCACGATCGATCCAACGTGTTCCGGTCATCGATGCCGCCAGCGCGGTCGCGCAGGCCCGGGTACAGGTGAGTGAGGCGACCGCCAAGGCCGCCGCCGACGCCAAGGCAATGGCCGACGCGAAGGCCGCCGCCGATGCGAAGGCCGCCGCCGACGCGAAGGCCGCCGCCGATGCCAAGGCTGCCGCCGATGCCAAGGCTGCCGCCGATGCCCAGGCTGCCGCCGCCGCGAAGTGGGCGGCCGACAATCCCAGGCCGGTGGCCGGGCTCACGCAGACCCAGATGAACAACGCACTGCGCATCGTCGGTGAGGGCAAGGCCCTCGGCCTGCCCAAGAGGGCATACGTCCTGGCCGTCGCGTGCGCCATGCAGGAGAGTGGGCTTCGTAACCTTGCCAGTTCGGTGCTCCCCGAGTCGTACAGCTATCCGCACGAAGGCGCTGGATCCGACCATGATTCAGTCGGACTGTTCCAGCAGCGGCCAAGCGCAGGCTGGGGCTCGATCAAGGATCTCATGACCCCGGCGTACGCGGCTAAGCAGTTCTACACCGTGCTCACGGGCATCAGCGGCTGGAGCACCCTGCCGCTCACGTACGCCATTCAGCTGGTCCAGGTCTCGGCCTACCCCGACGCCTACGCGCCGCACGAGGTGGCGGCGCAAGCCGTGGTGGACGCGCTGACCTGACGCTCTATTCGGTCGGCCAATTCTCCGCAAAAGCGCCAAAACGGGTACCGCCACGGGGTGCTTGAGCGTGCCGGTTATCACGACTTTCCGTACAAATCGGTGGCGAGGGACTGCTGCGGTATTGCGAACTGTGGCGTCGGGAGCCGCCTTGAAAGCGACTTCCGGGGCGTCATGAAACGGTTGTTGTCGTCTCACATCCCGGGATATGCATGGCCGAAGATCGGTGTTCGAGCGTCAGAAACAACGCCTGGGAGCCTGCTGCAGTATCGCGAATTGCGGCGTCCCCGTGGGCCGTTGCGAGATCGACATCCGGAGCCTGCTGACAGGGTTGTTGCGTCTCACATGCCGAGATAGGCGGTCGAAGATCGCTGTTCCACCACCAGAAACGACGCGTGAGACTTGTGAGACTGCGCATTTGTACGGAAAGAGGGCCTGATATTGACCGACAAGACCAATGCTGGGACTCGACCGAGGTCAGGGTTGCGCGCCCATCACGTCGTACAGGTGATGCACCGGATCGTGGATGAAGTACCGCGCGAAAGTCTCGACGGTGAAGGCTGCTCCGTCGCTGCGTCGCCCGGGCCGACTCCATTCGTCGGCCGAGACGGTGTCGAACCGATCAGCGAGCGACCGCGCGGCGTCAACGAGCTCCGCGCTGACCCGGCCGGGATCCTGTTCGCCGTACCGGTCCCGAACCGCCGTTGCGTCCTGGTCCCAGTTTTCGAACAGAGGATCGTCCTCGGTGAGCATCAGAACGAGACGGTGGTCATAGATCCGGAACACATCCCGGACATGGCAGGCGTACTCCAGCGGCGACCACTTCTGCGGCGTGGGCCGGGCTGCCACCGCGTCCCTGGCGAGCACCTCCTGCCACGATCGCGCGTTGGTCCGCAGCATCGACGAGATCCGCTCGCGGGGAAAGGACTTCGTATCGAGGCCACACTCGGGACATGGTCTGCGCAGCACCCACGTCCAGTCCTTCGTATCCGGGACGATCGCCACAGCTGCGGATCCTATCCAGCCTAGGCCCCGCCGCCGATGCCAGACTACGGAAGTGGACAGGGCACTGCGTACCAGGGTGACCTCCGCCATAGTGGCCTTCCTCGGTGCCATGGTGCCGCTGATCACCGTGACGCGGTGGCCCGCAGAATTCGTCCTATTCATTCTGTTGACCATCGCACTCGCCATTCCGCTCGCGCTGTTCGTCCTGCTGGTGCGGACGCGGATCGTGTCAACGGTGACCGGCTACGCGCTCGCCACCGCTGGCGTGGCACTGCCGTTGCCCGGGTATCCGCAGTTCATCAACGGCAACGCCGGACGCTGGGGTTACGTCCTGCTACTTCTGCCGGCGATCCTCCTGGGCATTTGGCTGATCAGTTGGCTGATCGATCTTGTCGTAAGGGCGGACCGCCGGCTCGGCGATGCCGGCCGCGCAATCCCGCCGGCTCCGCCACAGTTAGGCCCACCGATCCGTCGCGGCGTCGCGCGGGGGGTCGCGTCGGTGGCCCAAGCCCGGCCGCCGGATGTCACGGTGCAGTACCTGGAGCCCGCCGTCCCCGGCGTGCCTGACCCCACGCGCGGCGAGCCTGACCCCGCGCGCGGCGAGCCTGACCCCGCGCCCGGCGTGCC
>JBKPDY010000036.1:0-16015 GCA_046728155.1 Actinomycetota bacterium | reverse complement strand
ACCACGCCGTTCGTGCGTGGTGGCCCTGGGTCGGCATTATCGCGATCAGTCGATCCGGGTCGCGAAGACCAGCACGTTGTCGGCGTAGCCGACAACGCCGCCGACCCATGCTCCGCCACAGGTCACCAGGACCAGGCGGGGCGCGGGCGCCGGGGCGAAGATCGTATCGGCCGGAAATGCGGTCTTCGGCGTTCGGCGGACCGAGTCGACGGCGAAAGACTCGACATGACCGTCGCGTCGGGTCACCTGGATCCGGTCTCCCGGGGAAAGTTCGGTAAGCCGGGCGAAGACCGCGGCCTCGGTGTTGGTGTCGACGTGGCCCACGATGACCGCCGTACCCCGGTCGCCGGGGCTGGGGCCTAGCTCGTACCACCCGGCCGTCCGGACCGGATCCTGCACAGGCGCCGCGATGCTCCCGTCGTCGGCCCGGCCGACCGCGATGACGCGGGCCCGCACGTCGACGGCCGGAATGGTGATCCGGACGGGCGCCGTTCCGCCGGCGGCGGCCGCATCGTGCCCGGACAGCGCGGAGAGGTCCGGCAGGGGCAGATGAGCCACCTGACCAACGCCGATCGCGACGGCGAAGAGGCCGGCCAGGGCGAGCACGACGCAGAGTGGTGCCCGGGAGGCCAGGGGCGGGGCGGTCCGCCGGGTCCGGCGCGGGAGCGCGATCGGGTTGCCGTCCCGATCGCGAGCCCACAAGGGTGGCTCAGGCGACGGCGGTTCGGGGCGCCTGGCCCACATCGATCAGCGCCGCCGGAACCGGGCGCGGACGCGTACTGCTCGCCGGTGGCGCGGGACCGAGGCGGTTCCGATGGCGATCGCGGCTCCGATCGCGGCCAGGCCGCCGACGATCCACACCGCCGGGGAGCGCGAGCCCGGGCCGCCCGTGGCGAGGTAGCCGCCGCCGGTGTGCGGGCCCATCGTGGCGGTGGACGGCACGGCGTTGGATCCGGTGATGGTCAGCGTCGTAGTCGCGGTCGACCCGGACCTGCAGGTCAGGTCGACGGCGAAGGTGCCGGGCGCCGCGCTCGGCGGTACGAAGGCCTGGCCGGTCATCACCGAGCCCTCCGGCAATATCGTCAACGTCCCGAACGCGATCGAGGTAACCGTCGCGGAGCTGCTGCCGTCGGCGCAGTTCGCCGTGATCCTCACCTCCGAGCCGGGCGCCATTGTGCTCGGGCGCACCCGTACGGATGTGCCCCCCGCCGAGTTCGCCCGCGCTTCGCCGCACCCCGCGGCAGCGGCAGCCATGCATACGGCCGCGCCAACGAGCAGCACGCGAATCGACCGCATGCGATCATTATGCCCCGAGGACGGCACGGGCTTGGCCTATATTGAAAGGCATCTCCGTTCAGGTGACCCGCGACCGGGCCGCCGGATATGTGAGATGTGCTCGGGTTTTGGCGATGGTACGCAACCGGTCGAGCCCGTCGAACACGTCCACGAAGCGGGTGTAGAGCGGGGCGATGCCCAACCGGAGGCGGTCGGGCGTGCGGAAGTCGGGGATCACGCCGGCGGCCTTGAGGGCCTGGCACAACTGCCACGCCTGTGGATGGTGCAGCGCGACGTGTGCGCCACGGCTGGCGGGGTCGCGCGGGGAGGCGACCGTGAAGCCGAACCGTGCGAGCCATTCGTCGACCAGCTCGACCGCGTACGCGGTGAGCCCCTGGACCTTGGTCCAGATGCGGTCGATCCCGGCCGCGGCCGTGATCGTGGCGCCCTCCAGGGCGCCGTAGAGGCCGAGCACGCCCGGGGTACCGACGAGGAAACGCTCGATCGTCTCGACTGGCTCGTACGCCAGACCCATGTCGAACTGCCCCCGCTGGGAGAACCACCCCCAGATCGGTTGACGGAGCAAGGTTTGCAGGTCATGGCGTACGTACAGGAAGGCGGGCGCTCCCGGCCCTCCGTTGAGGTGCTTATACATACAGCCGACCGCGAGGTCCACCCCTGCGCTGCGCAGCGGCACCGGCACCGAGCCGACCGAGTGCGAGAGGTCCCACAGCGTCAGCGCTCCGGCCGCGTGCGCAACCTCGGTGATCGAGGGCAGATCCGCGATGGCCCCTGACCGGTAGGCGACGTGGGAGAGCGAAACGAGCGCCGTCTCGTCGTCCACCGCTGCCCGCACCGCGTCGAGCTGCACCCCGCGGTCAGCATCGCCCTCGATCAGACGCAGTTCGTACCCGCGCGCGGCTGCCAGCCCGGCCAGCACGTACCGGTCGGTGGGGAAGTTGTCGTCATCGGTCACGATCACCCGCCGGCCCGGGCGGGCATCGAGCGCGGCCGCGGCCAGTTTGTAGAGGTTGACGCTGGTCGAATCGGAGACGACGATCTCGCCCGGGTCGGCTTCGAGCACGCGGCCGGCGAGCGCGTCGCCGACACGGCGGGCCAGGTCGATCCAGGTGTCCCAGCCACGGATGAGGTCGATCCCCCATTCCTGGTCGACCACCCGGCGGAGCCGGCCGCGGGTTGCCTTGGGCAGCCGGCCGAGAGAGTTTCCGTCAAGGTAGATCAGGTTCTCGTCCCGGATGACGAAGCGTCGCCGGTACGAGCGCAGCGGGTCGATCGCATCCCGGGCGAGTGCGTCGCCGCGATCGGTGTGCATTCCCGCACGGTATGCGATCAGCATCTGACACCCCCGGTGTGGTCAAGGGCGACCTTCCAGATACCGTGGAACACCTCGAGAGTTTCCCACGGCGCCGAGGGGCGAGCGTTGAACCGAGATTTGTACATCCTGCTGGGCCTGCTCGGCGTGGCGGTGCTGGTCTACCTGGTCATCGCCGGACTCGTCTACGCCAGCACCCGCCGTCACGCCAAGCGCTACCGGCCCGGCCGGCCGTTCGAGTTCACGCCCGTCTGGTTCCTCGCCCCACCCGTGCGACAGGCGACATCGGCGCGCACAACCGGCCGGGAGCTGACCCGGGCGACCGCCGGGCCGCCGGCGACGCGCCGCCCGCGGCAGACGGGAGGGGCAAGTGACGGTTGGTGAGCAGGTCCCCGGGGTCGTCGCGACCGGTGGCATCGATACCGAGGGCCGCAACACCGATCACGGCGCGTTGGTTCGTCCTGATGAGGCCCGTGCGGTCAGTTGGCACCCGGAGGTCCTCAACGGACCGCTCAACACCCGATCGCTGCTCCGGCTCGAGGAGGCCTTGCGCCGGGCCGACAGCATGACCGGGTTGACCTTCAGCGTCTACATAGGAGACCTGTCCGAACCGGTCCGGGCCGAGGCCGAGGCGATGCACGCGCGCCTCACCGAACCAGATCGCTCGGTACTGGTGGCTGTCTCGCCCAACCAGCGCCTCCTCGAAATCGTCACCGGGCCGACCGCACGCCGACGAATTCTCGACCGCGATGCCAAGCTGGCCGCGCTCTCCATGTCGGCCGCGCTCGCCGGGGGCGACCTCGGTGGCGGCATCGTCGCCGGCCTCGCCCAGCTGGCCGACCACGCCGGCCGGGCCTAGCGTTTGCCCGTTGTCCGTTCTCCCGGGGGGTCGCCGCCTGTGGCGTGTTCGCCCGGAGTCGCTCCCTCTTACCGCGCAGTAGGGGAACGCTACTTGCGTGGAAACGCCAATAGAGTGCCCCTGCTTGCACCGCGGGCAGCGTCAGGCGGACGCGTCCTTGGCCCGTGCCTTGAGTGAGCGGATCACGCCGTCGCGTCCTTCGGCGACGAGCCGCCGCAGCGGAGCCGCATGGTGCTCCTCGGCCAACCAGGCGTTCGTTGCATCCACAGTGGACTGCTCGATGTGGAAGGCTGGATACGCCGCGACGACGAACTCCTGTGCCGGTTCGCTGTCGCGCGTGTCCCAGATCCGGTCGACCACCTCGAAGTACGGCGTCACGTACGCACCGGTCAGCTCGACCTGTGACGGGTGGTGGAAACCCTGCAGCAGCGAGCGCTGCAGCCAGTTGACCGGTGCATCCGTGGCGGTGAGCTCGCGCCACGTCTCGGCCTTCGACTCCGGCGTCGGAATGAGGGCGCGTGCGGTGGCGGCGGCCCGCTCGCCACTGGCCGTCCGGTCGCGGTCCAACTCGGCGTCGATCTCAGCCGGGCCGGCTACGCCCTGGGCCACCAGGCCCGATAGCAAAGTCCACCGTAGTTCCGTATCGATGCGCAGTCCCTTGGGAACTCCGTCGCCGGCCAACCACCCGCGCAGCAGATCGAGGTCGGCGCCGTCGCGGGCGGTCGAGGCGAATGCGCGCGCCCAGGCGAGTTGGAAGCCGCTGCCCGGTTCGGCTTCGATGAGGGCCGTACGACTGGTTTCGGCGACCAGCCGTAGTCCGATCTCCTGCCAGGAGGGGTCGGCGTACTGGTTGATGGCGGCCTGAGCCTGGCGCAGAGTCGCCGTGACCAGGTTGATGTCGGACTCGGCCGGCAGGGCCGCGCAGACGAGGCGGACGTAGTCGCGGGCGGCCAACTCGGCGTCGCGGGTCATGTCCCACGCGGCGGTCCAGCACAGCGCTCTCGTCAACGACGACTCGAACCCGGAGAGATGATCGATCACAGTGGACAGCGAGCGATCGTCCAGCCGGAGCTTCGCGTATGTCAGATCCTCATCGTTGAGCATGAGTACGTCGCCGGCCGGCACGCCGGAGAGCTGTGCCACCCGCGTGGACGCACCACTGACGACGACGTCGACCCGGTCGCGCCGGACCAGTTGGTCGCCGGTGAGATCGTAGATGCCGACGGCGATCCGGTGGGTGCGCAGTGTGGGATAGCCCTCCGGCACCTCCTGGGTCACGTCGACCGAGATGTATCTGCCATCGGGTCCGATCTCGACCACCGGGCGAAGCGTGTTGACCTGCGCGGTTTCCAGCCACTGCGCGGCGAACTCGCGGAGCGGCTTACCCGACGCCGCTTCGAGCGCGGAGAGCAGGTCGGTGAAGGTCGCGTTGCCCCAGGCGTGGGCGCCGAAGTAGGCCCGCAGGCCGGAAACGAATGCGTCGATCCCGACGTACGCGACGATTTGTTTGATGACCGAGGCACCCTTGGCGTAGGTGATGCCGTCGAAGTTGACCTCGACCGACGCCACGTCCGGCATCTCGGAGTACACCGGATGGGTCGACGAGAGCTGGTCCTGTCGGTAGCCCCAGTTCTTGCGGACCGACAGGAAGGTGGTCCAGGCGTCAGAGAATCGGGTGGCCTCGGCGTTGCACCAGTGCGACGCCCACTCGGCGAACGACTCGTTCAGCCAGATGTCATCCCACCAGCGCATGGTCACGAGATCGCCGAACCACATGTGGGCCATCTCGTGCAGGATCGTATTGGCGCGGTTCTCGTACTCGAAGTCCGTCACCTGGGATCGGAAGATGTAGTACTCCTCGCCGTGCACGATGCAGCCGAAGTTCTCCATCGCGCCGGCGTTGAAATCGGGTACCCAGATCTGGTCGTACTTCGGCAGCGGGTAGCGGACGCCGAACTGCTCGTGGAAGAAGTCGAAGCCCTGCCTCGTGATGAGGAACAGGTCGTCGGAGTCGAGGTACTGCTTCATCGAGTCCCGTACGAACAGGCCGAGATCGATCCCGTCATGCGCCTGGCGTACCTCGTGGTACGGACCCGCGCAGAGGGCCGTCACGTATGTGCTTATGCGCGCTGACGTTGCGAAGTGGACCACCTTGCAGCCCTCGACATCGCCGGGATCGGTCCGCTCGATCGGTGAGTTGGAGATGACCCGCCAATGTGCCGGTACCGTCGCATGCCAGCTGAAGACGCTCTTGAGGTCGGGCTGATCGAAGCAGCCGAATACGCGCTGGGCATCGGCCGTCTCGAACTGGCTGTACAGGTACACCTCCTTGTCGACGGGGTCGACGCTTCGGTGCAGGCCCTGGCCCGAGTGGGAGTACAGGAAGTCGGCGTCGATCTCGAGTGTGTTCCGGGCGGCCAGGTCGGGCAGGACCAGGCCAGTCTCGGCCGACCACGTGGACGAGTCGAGCTCCGCCCCGTTGAGCCGGACCGAACGCAACCGATCCGCCGCCACCTCGATGAAGGTCGAGGCCCCGGGTTCGGTACATCCGAACGTCACCCTGGTTGTCGAGCGGAACGTCCCTTCTCCCGGCCCACCCGTACCGTCGGTAAGGTCGAGCGAGATGTCGTATCCCGTGACGTCCAGCAGGCGAGCCCGTTCGGCCGCCTCGATCTGGGTCAGGTTGCGCACTCCGGCCACGTCTGGTCTCCATCCGGTTCGCTGCCGCCGGATCGGCGGCTGATCCGAGTCTGTCACGGGCCGCGCCGCGGCGAGGTAACGCTGGTCACGCTCGGCTGTACGGAGATGCGGTCGGTACTTTCCGGGTCAACAATCAGGGTGATAGCAGTCGCTGGATGGGAGTACGCCGTGACCGATGTTGACCTCTGGGTTGATCCGGCCTGCCCGTGGGCGTGGATCACGTCGCGTTGGCTGCTCGAGGTGGAGCAGGTCCGCGATGTGAAGGTCAGGTTCCACGTGATGAGCCTCAGCGTCCTCAATGAGGGCCGGGACAACCTGCCGGAGAAGTACAGGGAGAACCTGGCCCGCCTCTGGGGCCCGGTCCGGGTGCTCATCGCCGCCCAGCAACGCTACGGTCCGGCGGTCGTCCGGGATCTCTACGGCGCCCTGGGTACGCGGATCCACCCCGGTCAGCAAGGCACCGGCGCCGAGACGGTCGCGGCGGCACTCGCCGACCTGTCACTGGACCCGGCGCTCGCCGAGGCGGGCGACTCCACCGAGTACGACGCCGCACTGCGGGCCAGCCACGATGAGGGCATGCAGCCGGTCGGGCTCGAGGTGGGTACGCCTGTGGTCCATGTACCCGGTGAGAACGGCGAGAAGATCGCCTTCTTCGGTCCTGTGGTGACGCCGATTCCCCGCGGCGAGGCGGCCGGGAGGCTCTGGGACGGTGTGCTCGCGGTCGCCGGAACGGACGGCTTCTTCGAGATCAAGCGGACACGGGACCGCCGGCCGGCCTTCGACTGAGCCGTCGGGGCTGACACGCAGCCCGGTTGACACCTTCTGCGCACGGGCCGGCTAGCGTTGCCGGAATGACGGTCGTCCATCCGATCGCCCGCGCCTGGATCTCCACCGGAGGGACGGGCGCGCGTAACTACGACGAGTTCGCCGACGAGGCCGAGATCACTGACATCGTGGCCGCCAACCCGGAGAGCGCGCTCGCCATCGAGATGCCGCAGCGGGCTCCCGACAGTCTCGGCAAGAGTTTCGCCGCCGCGCTGCCGGCCGCGGTGGCCCGCCTCTCCGCACGGAAGGCCGACGGTAGCTACGCCCCCGCCGATGACGTGATCGCCCTGTACCGGATCTCCGAGCCGGGCCGGCTCGACGACGCCACGTACGGGATCTTCGCCATGGTCGATACCGATCAGATCTCAACCTCGGCCGATGAGCCCGGCCAGGTCATCCGCAACGAGGACGTGTTCCTCGACAAGGTTCGCGAAAGGGTGGCGTTGGCCGAGGCCACGGGGCATCTGCTGTCTCCTGTCCTGCTGCTGCAGACCCATCGCGGGGACGAGTTCCACACGGCCGTCGCAGCCGCCGTTGAGGTCGCCGGCCCGCCGGCCGTGACCGATACGGATCACATGGGTCGCACCCACGCCGTCTGGCCGGTCAACGATCGCGCCGAGCTACTCGATCTGGCCGGCGGCGGCCAGCTGGTCGTCGCCGACGGCAATCACCGCAGCCTCGCGGCCCAGATCGGTGGTCTGCGTCGGTTCCTCGCCGTGGTGACTTCCCCCGAATCCGTGTCGATCCAGGCCTACCATCGGCTGATCACCGACATGCCGGTGCCGATGCCACAACTGCTCGATCGGCTCCGGGCGGTCGGCGCCGTGGTGACCGCCGATAGCCTCGAGATTCCTCCACAAGGGACAATTATCCTGTACGCCGACGGCGCCGCATACCGGGTACGGCTGCCTGCCGCCCAAGAGGCTTCCATTGTGGACAGAATGGACCATGCGGCGGTCGAGCGGATCGTCCTGGCCGACGCGCTCGGCCTCGAGCCGGGGGACAAGCACATCACGTACGTCGGCGGCGACTACCCGCCCCGGTGGCTAGCCTGTGAGGTCGACGCCGGCCGGGCCGACCTGGCGATCCTCATCGCGCCTGTGACCGTCGAGGAGTTTGTCGCGGTGAACCTCGCCCGGCAGAAGATGCCCCGCAAGAGCACCTGGTTCACGCCGAAGGCGCGGGCCGGGCTGGTACTCGCCGACCTGTACGCCGAGGGCTGACCTTCGGCTGGCCGGGTACTGGCAGACTGGCGGCATGCGGGTCTACCTCGGCGCCGATCATGCTGGATTCGAGCTCAAGAACCATCTGGTCCAATGGCTGCTCACGGCGGGGTACGAGGTGGTGGACATCGGCGCGGACACCTACCGGCAGGACGACGACTACCCCTCGTACTGCATCTCGGCGGCGATCCGGGCCGTGCAGGATCCGGGCAGTCTCGCGGTGGTCATCGGCGGGTCTGGCAACGGTGAGCAGATCGCCGCAAACAAGGTACCGGGAGCGCGCGCCGCGCTGGCCTGGAGCGAGGAGACGGCTCGCCTCGCCCGGGCTCACAACGATTCGAACGTGGTCGGGATCGGCGCCCGGATGCACACCATGGACGAGGCCGTGGCCATCGTCACGACGTTCCTGCATACCCCCTTTTCCGGCGAGGAGCGGCACGTGCGGCGGGTCGAAAAGGTGTCGGCCTACGAGGCGACACAGGAAATCCCGACCGCGTAGAGGTGAGTCGCCACGGATCCCGTCCATATGCTGGGAACCCACCACAAGATCGCCGTGATGGCACCGAAAGCCCCGCCACGCGTAGTTTCGGGTACTGGAACACCGATCTCCAGCTGGGTTGTCCCGGAATGTGAGACGCAACACTCCGTTCCGCCACGCTCCGGCGGCCGATCTCATCACGGGCTCGGGACACAACAGTTCGTGGTACTGCAACAGGTTGGTCGCGGCGCTTTTGATGCCCTAACGGCGATTTTGGTGTCCATTCCCAGTATGTGGATACGCCGGCGGCCGGCGCCACTGCCGGGGCCCCTCCCCGAAGGTGCCTTGCTCCTGAGGAAGACGAGAATTTGCAACAGGATGCCTCGTGCGCCGCTCGCGATGTGTGCGGAAAGATCTCTAAAGCAGCTTCGCGAAGGCGATCCCGATCAGGATCCCGATGATCAGCACCCGGAGCATCTGGGATCCGGGCGCAGTGACCGGCCAGGTCAGCCGCAGCAGCGAAACGAGCAGGACGACGACGGCCAACAGCATCAGCGCGCCGAGCAGGCCGGGCAGGAAGAGCGCGACCAGCCCGACCACCAGGGCGACCAGGAACACCTTGGTACGGTCCAGCCGCGCCAGCCGCTGTAGCAGATCGGACATCTCAACGCTCCTCACGACTACCGTAGCGGGCGTGCTCGTCGTTCTGCGGTTCACGGTCGACGCGCAACCGTCGGCCTTCGTCACGGAGGCCGGCGAGGCGCTGGCGGCACTCGCGGCCTGCCCCGGCTACCGTGCGGGCCGGCTCGCGCGCGCGTACGACGACCCGCGGCAGTGGTGTCTCGTTACCGAGTGGGAGTCGGTCGGCGCATACCGGCGAGCCCTTGGTTCCTACGACGTTAGGGTGCGCGCCACCACTCTGCTCGGCCGCGCCGTCCCGGCCGCGTCTGCGTTCGAGGAACTGGCGACCGCTCGACCGGGGGAACCGGTGATTGCCCTCGATTCGGACCGAGGGGAGCCCACCCAGTTACGATCGCGCCCATGACGCGAGCCGTGCCGGGGCCGCCGCCGGGGCCGGGAGTACGGCCGCCCTTCGTGGCGCCGCCGATGGACGGCGCCCGGCGCCGGCGTGGGCAGGCGATTGCGTTGATCATCACCGCGGCCGCTCTTTGCCTGGTTGGAGGCGTTGCGGGCGTCGGCGGGCTGGTCGTGCTCGGGCAGCGGGCGATCATCGACGAGGCGCGGGATGTCGTGACCAGATACGTGACGGCCGTCCAGCACACGAACTACTCGTCGGCGTACGCCCTGCTGTGCCGGCAGCAGCGATTGCAGATCACCGAGTCGGAGTTCGTCCACACCTTCGAGGGGCAACCTTCGGTGCTCGGGTTCACCGTCGGTGATCCGGTGATCAGCTCCAACCAGACCGTCATCGATGTACCGGTTGTGTTGCGGACCACCGCGACACCGAGCCGGTCGCAGCACTACCAGGTCACCCAGGACGAGTCCACCGCCGAGTTCAGGGTGTGCGGCGTCACCGGCTAATCTTGGATGCGGCACCCGCGCGTGAACCCGTACGCTGCGTTTCTGACACTTGATCGAATCCGCCGACAGCCAGCCGGCGCGTACCTGGAGGATCACGTCCCATGCCTGCAGACCGCATCGATGCCATCGTCAGCTTGTCCAAGCGGCGAGGCTTCGTCTTCCCGTCGAGCGAGATCTACGGCGGCTCCCGCTCGGCGTGGGACTACGGGCCTCTCGGTGTCGAGCTGAAGGAGAACATCCGGCGCCAGTGGTGGCGGTCGATGGTTCAGCTCCGCGATGACATCGTCGGTATCGACTCAGCCGTCATCCTCGCCCGCGACGTTTGGGTCGCCTCCGGTCACCTCGAGCAGTTCGTCGATCCGTTGACCGAGTGCGCCTTCTGCCACAAGCGGTTCCGGGCCGACGATCTTCAAGACGCGTACGAGGTCAAGCACGGCAGGCCACCCGCGTCGCTGGCCGAGCTGACCTGCCCCAACTGCGGGAACCGCGGCACGTTCAGCGAGCCCCGGATGTTCAACGGCCTGATGAAGACGTTCCTCGGCCCGGTCGAAAGCGATGAGGGCCTGCACTATCTGCGGCCGGAGACCGCGCAGGGCATCTTCACCAACTACAACAACGTGGCCACGTCGGCCCGAAAGAAGCCCCCGTTCGGCATCGCCCAGGTCGGCAAGAGTTTCCGGAACGAGATCACACCGGGGAACTTCATCTTCCGTACCCGTGAGTTCGAACAAATGGAGATGGAGTACTTCGTCGAGCCCGGCACGGACGAGAGCTGGCACGAGTACTGGCTGCAGGAGCGGTGGAACTGGTACGTGGACCTTGGTCTCAAACCCGAGAACCTTCGCTACTACGAGCACCCGACCGAGAAGCTTTCGCACTACTCAAAGCGCACCGTCGACATCGAGTACCGGTTCCAGTTCGGCGGCACGGAGTTCTCCGAACTGGAGGGCATCGCCAACCGGACCGATTACGACCTCTCCACCCACAGCAAGCAGTCGGGCGTCGACCTGTCGTACTTCGACCAGGACCGGCAGGAGCGCTGGATCCCGTACGTGATCGAGCCGGCGGCCGGCCTGACCCGCGCGGTGCTGGCGTTCATGCTGGACGCGTACGACGAGGACGAGGCGCCTAATACCAAGGGCGGTGTCGACAAACGCACGGTGATGCGATTCGATCCGCGCCTGTCTCCGGTCAAGGTCGCGGTGCTGCCGCTTTCCCGCAACGAGCAGCTTTCGCCGCGGGCTCGGGCGCTGGCCGAAACGCTTCGCCGACGCTGGATCGTCGAGTTCGACGACGCGCAGGCGATCGGCCGTCGCTACCGGCGACAGGACGAGATCGGTACTCCGTATTGCGTGACGGTCGACTTCGACACTCTGACCGACGACGCGGTGACCGTACGGGACCGTGACACGATGGCGCAGGACCGGATCGGTCTCGCCGACGTCGAGCGGTACCTCGGTGAGCGTCTGCCCGTCTGCTGAATCTGGCGTCGTGTAAGCAAGGGCACCTTATTGACGTTTACGGTCAAGCAAGGGTCCCCTATTGGCGTGGGTACGCTCTGATCGACACGGGCGCAGGGTGCTCAAGGCGATTTCTGTGGGTGGCTTCGATGACACGGAGAACGCGTGCCGGCTCGGTCCGGATCTCCGTCGGCATGAAGTGCAGGACAGCCACGCCTCTGAGGCTGAGCGCGTTGCCGCGGCGGAGGGTCTCCTGGAATCCCTCGCCGGTCATGTGATGCTCGCGGGAGTCGACCTCCAGCGCTATCCCGGCGTCGGCCAGATACCCGTCCGGCGACGGCAGCCGAGTGTCATCGTCTGCCACCAGGATCGGGTTCCACAGCGCCGGCGGCAACAGTTGGCTCTGCCGTACGAGCTCCCGTAGCTCCGCTTCGGGCGAGGAGCGTACGCCATCGAGGAGCTCCGCCAACACACGGTTGCCGACCGCGGTGCGGCTGCGCTTTGCCCGACGTAGCTCGGCCGCGATGGCGTCGATGTCGGTGAACTTCCGCTGCACAGCCTCGGCGAAGATCGCTCGGACGGTCGTGAGATCGCCGGATATGCGGGCTGCGTCCACGACGGCGCGGGCGGGCGAAGCCACCTGGTAAAGCCCGCCGTCACGTGGTCGCTGGTCCATGTCGAGTGTGCGCTGGATCACGATGACACCCGTGGAACGCCGACGTGTGGCGTGGGGCACGAGGACGTGGACCCTATCGGTGGTCGGAACATACCGGAACCCGTACCACAGCAATGCGCTCGTCCCGGTCAGCTGAGCCTCCGCACCGGCGTAGAGCGCGGCCGCGATCCGGCGCTGTTCGATGGCGAGCACCGCGGAATCAAGCGCATAGACCGCCGGCGCAATCCGTTGCCACTCACCTCGGCGGATCCGCCTGGTAATGGAAACGTCGTCGACACCGGCGGCGAGCAGCTGCTGCCGGCTGGCGACGTTGTGCTGCCGCGCCAACAGTTCCGCCAGCGCCTCGACGACGTACCCGGTTGCGTTCACACAGACAAGCGTCAGGGCCCCGCGCTGGGGACGGAAGCCCCCAGCCCGCGTCTGTGGACAAAGGCGAGCGCATCACCCCGAGCACATGTCCATAGGGGCACCCTTATTGGCCGTAGAGGTCAATAAGGTGCCCTTGCTTGCAACGGATTAGAACTGGAAGCCGCCCGGTCGCCGGTTGCGGTCGGCGATCAGTCCGGCGAGGGTCGAGATCGCGATCTCGGCCGGCGTACGGGAGCCGATGTTGAGTCCGATCGGGCGGCGTATGCGGGCGATCACCTGGTCGGGCACGCCCATCTGGCGAAGCGCCTCGACGTGCGGAGGGGTGTGGCGGGGGCTGCCCATGACACCGATCCAGCGTGCCGGCAAGCGAAGGAAGGACTCCAGCACGGGACCGAGCTCCGGGCGATCGTGATCGGTGAGGACCACGTCCGTGTCGCGGTCCACGAAGTCCGCGGTCGGCACGGTCACGACCTGGTCGGCATAGCGCCACTCCGCCCAGTGCAGCCTACCCGCGTCGGGGTCCATCATGACCGTCGAGTACCCCAGGTCCTTGGCGAAGTGCAGCAAGAACTCCGTGACCGGAGTGACGAATACTGCGATGAGCCGGCGCAGCCCCACCTCGGGCGGTAGATCGCCGTGGGCCATCGCGCAGGCGGGATCGGGATGCGTTGGTACTGACACGCGCGGAACTCCCCATCGATGGTCAACGTTGGGACATGCCTGTCGTCAATCTCAAGGAAAAACTAGCGCACATCCCCCATCACTGGTTAGTGAGGACCGTGGCGGCTTCTCTAGATCACCGGCGTGTGTGAGATGGTCGAGGCGTGCCGCTCAAGCTCGGTCGCTTCGTCATCGATCCGCCGGTGGTGCTGGCTCCCATGGCCGGCATCACCAATGCCGCCTTCCGCCAACTGTGCCGGGAGCAGGGTGCGGGCCTCTACGTCTGCGAGATGGTGATGACCCGGGCGCTGGTGGAGCGCAATCCGAAGACCGAACGCATGATCACCTTTGGGCCGGCCGAACGGCCGCGCAGCGTGCAGTTCTATGGAGTCGATCCGGTGACCGTTCGCAAGGCGGTCGAGCGTGTCGTAGACGAGGACCTGGCCGACCACGTCGACCTGAACTTCGGCTGCCCGGTGCCAAGGGTGACCCGGAAGGGCGGCGGCTCGGCACTGCCCTGGAAGCGCCGCCTCTTCGGCCAGATCGTGCACTCCGCGGTGATCGCCGCCGAGCCGGCCGGGGTCCCGGTGACGGTTAAGATGAGGACCGGCATCGACGATGACCATCTCACGTATCTGGAGGCCGGTCGGATCGCGCAGGACTCGGGCGCGACGTGGGTGGCCCTGCACGCCCGGACGGCGGCCCAGCGCTACTCGGGTACCGCCGACTGGGATTCGATCGCGGCGCTCAAGCAGAGCCTCGACATCCCGGTGCTGGGCAACGGCGACGTCTGGGAGGCCGACGACGCCCTCCGGATGATGCGCGAGACCGGCGCCGACGGCGTCGTCGTCGGGCGGGGATGCCTGGGACGGCCCTGGCTCTTCGCCGATCTGGCCGCCGCGTTCGCCGGCCGGTCCGAGCGTCGTGTGCTGCCGACTCTCGGCGAGGTTGCACGGGTGATGCGGCGTCACGCTGAGCTGCTGGTGGCCGCGCGGGGATCGGAGTGTGAGGCGGTCACGGACTTCCGCAAGCACGTGGCCTGGTATCTCAAGGGTTTTGCGGTCGGCTCTGAGGTTCGCCAGGCGATGGCCATGGCCTCGTCGTTGACCGAGCTCGACGACCTACTGTCCAAGCTGGACAGCAGCCAGCCGTACCCGGTAGTCGCGCTGGGCCTGCCCCGGGGCCGGACGAATTCGCCCGCCCGCGTCCATCTGCCGGACGGCTGGTTGGCCGATCGGGATAGCGACGCGACCCCCCTCGAGGCAGAGCTGGACGATTCCGGAGGCTGAGTCGTGGATCGTCGAGCATTCCACCCCGCCCGACCAGTGACGGGTTCCGCGATCTCGTCAATCTAGGTTGACACGTCGGCTGGCTGTCAACTATGGTTGACGGCATGAGTGAGGCAACCCAGCTAGCCGCCGCAGCCGGCAGTCCCGATGCCCGCACCGGCCTGCGTGCAGTGGTTGCGCTCCGCAAACTGCTTGAGCAGCTCGAGGTGCTCCAGGTCGCCAACGCCCGCCGAATCGGCTGGTCCTGGCAGGAGATAGCCGAGGCGCTCGAAGTGAGCAAGCAAGCGGTGCACAAGAAGCACGCAAACCGCTGGCCTGACCGGAGGGGGAGCTAGATGTTCGAGCGGTTCACCAAGAGTGCTCGTGGTGTGGTGACGGGCGCCGAAACCGAGGCGGTCCAGCTCGGCCGCAGCCGGATCGGCCCGGAGCACCTGCTGCTGGCCATGCTCCGGCGCGACGGCCTGGCGTATGCCGTGTTGATCGACGAGGGGCTGAACTACGACGGGGTACGCGAGTCGGTCAAGCGGATCATGGGCCCCGGAGAGCTCGGTCCCGAGGACGCGGAGGCGCTCTCCGCCATCGGGATCGATCTCGACGCCGTACGGGCGAAAATGGAGGAGTCCTTTGGCGACAAGCCTTTCGAGGAGTGGCCGCCCGGCCGGCGGCTGCGGTTCGACACGAGGGCGAAGAAGGTTCTCGGCCTGGCACTGCGCGAGGCGGTCCACCTCAGGCACGGCTACATCGGTACCGAGCACATCCTTCTCGGAATCGTCCGGGACGGCGGTGGCGCGGCCGCCAAGGTGATCGTCGACAGCGGCATCAGCCTGCCACATATGCACGCCGCCATCCTCGCCGCGATCAACCGCGCGGCAGCCTGACCCTGCGTGCCGCGCGGCTAGGTCACCAAGATTACTGTTCCGGTGCTTGCCATCGGCGACTGGACGGAGCCTGTGGCGGTATCGCGAACTGTGGTGTCCCGGGGGCGGTTGTGAGATCGACTTCCCGGAGCGTTGTGAAAAGGGTTGCTGCCTCTCACATCCGGGATGAGCTCGAAGATCGGTGCTCCAGCGTGAGAAACGACGCGCGGCGGCGCTTCCGATGCCCTAACGTCGATCTTCCGGTCGCTTCCCAGCATGTGGACACGATGGCCGCGGGCACCGTGCCGCGGCTTTCCCCGTCAGGACCTTGCCGTGATCTGCCAGCTTCGCGCGACGTCGCGATGCCCGCACCGTCGATGCCGGGATCTGCCGTATCGGGCGATGCCGGTGCACGACACTGACCGGTGTGACCACCGCCGAGTCCCGAGGCGCGATACGCCATTGGTGG
>JBKPDY010000035.1:0-23867 GCA_046728155.1 Actinomycetota bacterium | reverse complement strand
TCCAGCCAGTGTTGCCTGACCCAGGTCCGGCTGTCGGCGTAGATCTCGTCGTAGCTCTGCAGACCGCTGGTCGCCGAACCGCGGCGGTCGGTGGTGCCGTTGCGCCAGATTCCGAACGTGCTGATGCCGAAGGTCACCCACGGCTTGAGCGCCTTGATGCGCTCGCCCATCTCCCGGACCAGGAGGTTCACGTTGTCGCGCCGCCAGTCGGCCTTGCTCGCGAAGCCCTTCCCGTACATGGCGAAGCTGCGAGCATCGCCGAAGTCCTGGCCGGCCTCGGGGTACGGGTAGAAGTAGTCGTCGAAGTCGACGCCGTCGATGTCGTACCGGGCCACCGCCTCGAGCATCGAGTCCTCGACGTAGCTGCGTGCCGCGGGAATGCCCGGGTCGAAGTAGAGCCGGCTCCCCGGTGTGCCCACCGGATAAACCACCGCCCAGTCGGGGTGGGCTCGCAACGGGTGGTCCGGTGCCAGCTTGGAAAGGTCGCCACCCGCGCCACGCGGGGCCGGCTGGCTGCCCCGGTACGGGTTGAACCAGGCGTGGAACTCCAGATTGCGGGCGTGGGTCTCGCCGACCATCCACCGCAGGGGGTCCCAACCGGGGCCCGCTCCGTCGCGCTTGCCGGTCAGCCACTCCGACCAGGGCGCGTACTGCGACGGCCAGAACGCATCACCACTCGGCCGCACGTCGACGTAGATGACGTTGTGGTGCAGTCGCTGAGCGAGATCGAGCCAGCCTCGGTACTCCGCCTTGACCGTCTCCTCGTCCAGGCCGGGCCTGCTCGGCCAGTCGATGTTGTACACGGTCGTCAGCCACATGCCGCGCAGCTCCCGCGGGGCGAGCCCCGGCCGACCATCGCACATCCCGACCGCACCAACGGCAAGCCAGCCGAACGCGGGCCTGCCGGGCTGGAACCGGTGCTCGACAAGGGTTCCCGCCGCCACGACCAGTACGAGCAGAGCGGCGAGAATGGTCAGAAGCCTGACCCGGAAGCGAGCTGGGGGTGCGCCCACAGCTGCCAGTGTGCCGCATCATCGCGGCCAGCCCGGCGTCCGTCCTTGTCGTCTGCCCGCCCACTGCGCTAACGCTTTCTGCCGACTACGGCGTCCGTACCGACGGCACCTGGGATACAGGCGATTAGTTTGCGTAGCGGCGGGAGTCCACCCGTGTAGCGTCGCAGGCGGCGGCAGCGCGGAAGGACGATTAACAATGGCTAACTACGGCCCGACAACACATACCCTTGACGTGCCCGGCGCGCGGCTCTATTACGAGCAGCGGGGTTCCGGTCCACTGCTACTCATGATCGGCTCTCCGATGGACAGCACCGGCTTCACGGGACTGGCCAACGCGGTCGCCGACAAGTACACCGTCGTAACGTACGACCCGCGTGGCATCGGCGGGAGCAGCCGCGACGACACCGCAGCGGACGTGACGCCCGAGCAACAGGCGGACGATGTCCACCGCCTGATCGCCGCGCTCGGCGAGGAGCCCGCGGACATCTTCGGCAGCAGCGGCGGAGCCGTCGTCGGACTCGCGCTCGTCACCGCGCACCCCGATCAGGTTCGAACGCTGGTCGCCCATGAACCACCGGTGATCGAGCTGCTCCCCGACCGCGAAGACGTGCGCGCGCAGATCGAGGACATCTACGACGCGTACCGCACAGACGGTGCCGACAAGGCAATGCAGAAGTTCCTCACCCACGCCGGCCTCGGCAACCCGCCCAGCGGCGACTCGGACGCGCCGAGGTGGGATCCCCCACCGGAGATGGCGGCCCGGATGCGCGCCACCACTGACGTATTCCTTGCGCACCTGATTCGCCCGACCACGCGCTTCCGCCCCGACATCGAGGCGCTACGGACGGCATCGACCCGGATCGTGGTCGCCGTCGGTGCGACGTCGAAGGGACAGCTCGCCAACCGTACGGCGATAGCACTCGCCGAACGACTCGGCACGACGGCGGTCGAGTTTCCAGGCGACCACGGCGGCTTCGTCGCCCTCCCGGAGCAATGCGGGCGGGTACTGGATCAGGTGCTCACCGAAGTGACATGAGTTCGCCTTCCGCCGACGCAGTCGAAGGTGATTTCGATGTGCGATGAGATCAGCCGGATTCGGCGACGCGGTACGGGGTGGCCGGCTCATCCAACGTGAGCGTCATGCGCTTCGATGGACTACGCGGCCGCCGATCCACACCTGGCTGACCGCCTCGCGCATCGCCTGTCCACCCTTGACGACGAGGTCGCTCACGTCACCGGTGAAGAGGGTCAAGTCGGCGCGCTTGCCGACCTCGATGGTGCCGAGTTCGTCGGCGACTCCGCAGAGCTCGGCGGCGGATCCGGTGGCGGCGTGCAGCGCCTCGAGTGGCGTCATTCCGCACTCGACCATCAGGCGCAGCTCATCGAGGTTGTTGCCGTGTGGCCCGACACCGGAGTCGGTGCCCATCGCGACCTTCACCCCGGCGGTGATGGCACGCCGCACCGCATCGGTGTGCACGTCGAGCACCATCCGAGCCTTCGCCACCGACTCCGGCAACAGTCTGCCGCCCGCGTCGGCGATGGCCAGCACGGCGCGGGGCGCCACGAGTGTCGGCACGAGCCAGGCGCCCCGGGCGAGCATCAACTCGATGCCCTCGTCGTCGAGGTAGATCCCGTGCTCGATGGAACGGACTCCGTTGCGTACGGCCGCCTTGATGCCTTCGGCGGCCTGGGCGTGTGACATCACGTACAGACCAGCGGCGCTCGCCTCGGCCACCATGACCGCGATCTCGTCGTCGCGGAAGTGGCCGTGCCGCGGATCGTCACGCGGCGACAACACACCACCCGACGTCATGATCTTGATAACGTCGGCACCGGCCCGGATAACCTCCCGAATCTTCCGCCGAGCCTCGTCCGGACCGTCGACGATCCCCGACGGCATGCCCGGATACTCGAGATTGAGGGAGAGGCCGCACGCCAGCCAGCCGTCGCCGTGACCTCCGGTCTGCGACAGCGGCGTGACGGAGATCTGCATGCGCGGACCGACGACCAGGCCCCGCCGCACCGCCTCCGCGACGCCGAGGTCCGCGCCACCGGCGTCGCGGACGGACGTGATGCCACACTCGATCGTCGTACGCAGATTTCCCACGGCTTCGAAGAACGGCAGCGAGAATGGCGTGCTGAGGTACTTGAGCAGGTCGACACCGGACATCATCACGTGCGTATGACAGTCGAACAGCCCCGGCACAACCGTCGCACCGGTGGCGTCGACCACGTCATCGCCGTCCAGGCCGGTGCCCACGGCCACGATCCGGCCGTCCTCGACGGCGACATCGGCGGCAGCAATATTCGCGCCCGTACCGTCGAAGACCTGACCCCCCGCGATCACAGTGCGTGTCATGGGGTCCGACCTTAGCCGGGGACCATGGCTACGACAACGCCCGACACTGAACCCGACCACCGGTTCGGTCGTAAGACAGGCATGAGCCGCCGTCAGGCTAACGAGTCTACATAGGACTGACGACCCCGGAGAGGAGAGACCCATGTCGCGGGACGAGAATCAGCGTCGACCTCGCCCGGCACAGGTCGCGATCGAACTACCCTGCAGCGAGCTGCACCGTGCTCTGGGAGTCAAGGGATCGCCGGCAACGCTCTCCTTCGCGTCCGGTGGGCTGACCGTGGCCACCCCGGCCGGCACGCGGTACATCCGGGCCTGCGCAACGATCGCAGCTGCCGCCGGCGTTGCCACCGCGGGACTCAGGCCGACGGAAGCGGATGTGCTCCGCGGCGCCACCGACGGTCCTGATCGGACAGTCACGCTTTCCGCACACCCGCTCACGATTACGCTGACCGGTCCCGAGGGCGCAGTGACCGTCGGCCGTTGGTAGGCGGCCGTCGCCGCAAAGGGCCGCCTTGATCCAACAGAATATCGCCGACATGCAGCGGGCTGCACCGATCCGATATTCTGTTGGATCTTGGGCGCTGGCTCGTACCCGTTCTGGTCGGTGATTCTTGCGCGTACGGGTCAGGGCGCGGCCAACGCCTCGGTCGGGGATAGTCGCGCCGCCCGCCACGCCGGGTACAGTCCGGCCACGGAGCCGACGACGAGCGTGACCCCCAACCCACCTAGCGACGCCCAGGCGGGGACCACCGAGGGCCAACCCAGGTACGTCGCATAGCCTGTGGTCACCGCGATGCCGAGTAACACCCCGCCGGCGCCGCCCAGCAGAGACAGCAGAAGTGACTCGGCGAGAAACTGCACCCGGATCTGGTTCCGGGTCGCACCGAGCGAGCGTCGCAGTCCAATCTCCGCCCGCCGTTCCAGCACGGAGATCACCATGGTGTTGGCTACTCCGACGCCGCCCACGAGTAGGGCTACGCCACCCAGTCCCAGCAGCAGGGCCCGCAGTGTGGCGTTGATGGCGCTCTGCGCGGCCAGTGCATCCGAGGGGCGCGACACGTCGACCTCGTTCGGGTGCTCGGGGTTCGCGGTGGCGGCGAGCACCGCTTGCACGGCGGTCACGGCGTCGGTACGGGCCCGGGTGTAGACCGTCGTGGGATATCCGTCGAAGGCAAGCCTGGACTGCGCGACCGGCCAGCCGATGAGCGCGGACGAGTCCAGTTCCGGAGCGAGCGGCACCGGGTCGAGTACACCGATCACGGTGAACCAGTGGTTACCGAGCCACACCTGGGTGTCGAGCCCCGGCTCCGTTACGCCCAACCGGTCCGCCGCGTCGTGGCCGAGAACCACCGCCGGGTAGGTCGCGGTGGCGCCGTTGAGCCATACCCCGGTCGCCATCGTCGCGCCCACGGTGCTCAGAAGGTCGGTACGGGTCGCGACCACCTCGATGCTCCCGCTTCGCAGCTTCGAAATCTTGTCGTTGCGGTACACGTGAACTCCGGCCAGCGAACCGGTGGCGGTCACCGAGGTCACCGGACCGATCCGGGCGATCATGCCAATCGACTCCATCGGCAGGTGAGAGTTCTGACCGAAGAGGGTATGGCCGGGAGCCACTCGCAGCAGGTTGGTGCCGAGCGCCGCGAGCTGCCGGTTGACCCGCTCCTGGCTGGAACTCGCCACACCGACCACGGCGATCATCGCGGCGATGCCGAGGGCGATCCCGAGCGCGGATAGGGCAACCCGCAGTGGGCGCGTCCGCAGGCCGGCGGCGCCGACCCGGACGACGTCCGTCGGCGCGAGTCGGGCTGGTCGCAGGCCGCCCGACCGAGGTCCGGCGATCATGACGTGGCCCCATCCCGGACGATGTGCCCGTCGCGCATTTCGACCCGCCGCGTCATTTCCCTTGCGACGTCCTGGTCGTGGGTGATGACCACGACGGTCGTACCGGTCGCGTGGAGGTCCCGCAGCAACGCGATCACCTGGGCGCCGGTGGCGGAGTCGAGGTTGCCGGTCGGCTCGTCGGCCAGCAGCAGCGCCGGCTCGCCGACAACCGCCCGCGCGACAGCCACCCGCTGCCGCTCGCCGCCGGAGAGCTGGTGCGAACGGTGGTGCAGCCGGTCTGCCAGACCGACCCGCTCGAGCGCTGCGACGGCTCGCCGTCGCCGGTCGCGGTAACTGACGCCGCAGTAGAGCAGACCATCGGCTACGTTGTCGATGGCGCTCACCCCAGCGGCCAGATGGAACTGTTGGAATACGAATCCGATGGTCCGGCCGCGCAGCGCCGAGCATTGCCGGTCCGACAGGCCGCCCAGCTCGTACCCGGCGACGCTGACGCGGCCGGTGGTGGGCCGGTCCAGGACTCCGATCAGGTGCAGCATCGTCGACTTGCCCGACCCCGACGGTCCGACGATTCCCACCAGCTCGCCGTACCTGACCGACAGGTACGCGTTGTCCACGGCCCGTACGCCGCCGGGATAGGTCTTGCCGACCCCTTCGAGAGTCACGATCGGCTCAGTCACTGGGCACCCCCACGACCGTGCCTTCGGTGATCCGATCACCGGTGATCTGGACCCGACCGCCGGCGAACATCCCGGTCGTCACGGCGACGTAGTGACTGGTCGAACCGGTGACGACCTGCACGCCGTACCCGCCCTCGGCCAATGCGACCAGCGCTTGCACCGGAACGGAGAGCACGTTCTCGGCCGTTGCCGAAACCAGGCTCACGTCCACGGGCGCCCCGTCGAGCGACCCCAACGCCCGCTGGTCGGAGACGGAGATCGTGACATCGATGGTGGACTGGCCCGACTGCCCGTTGGCGTTGTCGCCCGCGGTCGCGACGGTGCCGACCGACGTGACGGTCCCGGCGACGCTGCGGCCATCCGGCAAGGTGACCGTTGCGGACACACCCCGATGTACGAGGCTTTGCAGCGAGACATCCAAGGCGACGCTGACCGCGCGTACCGTGCCGGTGGCATCCAGCACGGGTCCGCCGGCCTGGTCGCCGAGCGCCGCGCGCAGCGACGCGACCCGGATCGCCGCCGGTGCGACGACGACGTCGCCGGGGTTCACTACCCCTGTCTTGGTGGCGCCGAGGTCGTCCTGCAAACTCCGGACCGCGCTCGCGGTGGCCGACGTGTACGTGCCGTCGACGGTGAATCCGCCGTATCCGAGGGCCTTGAGGTTGGCCTCGACCTCATGGACGTCGGCGCCCTCTACGCCCGGCGACAGCGGCCGGTACAGCGGGAGCCCGCCGTAGATCAATGCGACCTTCACCTGGTCGACTGCGTAGACCGTCCCGCCGCGTGCAATCGTCACGCCGGCGGCCGGGAGCCAGGTGATCGTGCCGCCGTGGGCGGAGATCGTCCTCGCTGCGCCGTAACCGAGCGTGCCGTTCACCTGCTCGGTCTGGGTCAGGGTGCTCCTAGTGACCGTGGTGGTTGCGGGCGCTGCCCGCACGGTTGCCCCCGTGGTCGGATCCTGGCCCCCGAAGCCGACCGCGGCCGTGACGCCGGCGGCGACCAGCAGCACGGCTGCGGCGGCGATGATGACTGTTCGCTTCATGCGCCACCGCCCGGCTTGCCGCCGCTCGAGGCTCCTGGCATCAGGTTCTGGCACGCGGAGAGTGCGTCCTGAACGCGGGGGTCGGTCTTGCTCACGCCGGGTCCGGGCGAGATCAGGATCCCGCCGCCGTTGGGGTCGGGGTCGGCGACGTCGAGGCCGTGGTCGCGTAGACATTGGGTGAAGTGCCGCATCTGGTCCGACTGCTCCTGCGTCAACGGCCCGGAGAGGGATCCGCCGGGCAGAAGTGACTGGCACGCCCGCAGCGCGGCGTTGGCCCGGCTCTTGTCAACTGCTCGCAGCTCGACTCTGCCTTGGTTGCCGCTGGGATCCCCGACATCGATGCCGTGCTCGCGCATGCATTGGGCGAACTGGCGCATCCGATCCGCGGCCGAAAGGGACACGGTCGGGCTCGGAGTTGCGGTGGCGCCGATCGCGGTGGCGATGCCCGGCCCATCGGAGCCGTTGGAGCACGCGACCGTGGTGGCCAGGAGCGTCAAGAGTACGGGGACGGCCCAGGCCACGACGGCCCGGCGCCACAGCGGATGGTAATGGTTCACGACCAACTCCTTTCAGGTCGCGCCCAGTACAGCCGCCCGGCCGTCAAGGCGGCGTAACCGCAAACCTTTACGTTTCGGTTATGGCCGGACGCGCCATAGTTGACCCGTGCGGGTACTGGTGGTTGAGGACGAGCCGCTCATCGCGGACGCGGTCGCGGAGTGGCTTCGACGCGAGGCGTTCGCCGTCGATGTCGCGTACGACGGCGACGCCGCGTTGGAACGACTGGGCATCAACGAGTACGACGTGCTCGTGCTCGACCGCGACCTACCTGGCGTGCCCGGCGACGAGGTATGTCAGGCGCTGGTCGAATCCGGTGCACCCACCCGGATCCTGATGCTGACCGCCTCGGGTTCCGTGCGCGACCGGGTGGCCGGCCTGCAGCTGGGCGCCGATGACTATCTGCCGAAGCCGTTCGCGTTCGTCGAACTGTCGGCCCGGGTGCACGCCCTGGTCCGCCGGTCGCGGCCGGCTGATCCACCGATTCTGTCGCAGGCCGGCATCGAGCTGGATCCGGCCCGTCGCCAGGTCTACCGCGATGGCCGGTTCGTACCCCTGTCCCGCAAGGAGTTCGCGTTGCTCGCCGAGCTGCTGAAGGCCGCGGGAACGGTGGTCTCCGCGGAGCAGCTTCTGGAACGGGCCTGGGACGAGAACATCGACCCATTCACCAACGTGGTACGGGTGACCCTGATGAAGCTGCGCCGCAAGCTGGGTGATCCCCCAGTGATCGAGACGGTTCCGGGAGTGGGGTATCGGATCCCATGAGACGAATGACGATCCGGCTTCGGCTGACGCTCTTGTACGGTGGCCTGTTCCTGGTCGCCGGGGCACTGCTGCTCGGCATCACCTACCTGCTCGTGGCGCAGAGCGTCGCCGGGATTCCCGGCAAAGCGGACCCGATCCTGGGCGGCAAGGCCGGCATCGATCCGGGTACCGGCATGCAGCGCGTTCAGCTGTCCGACGGTCGGGTCGTCGGCATCGACCAGCTCGCGCAGGTGATCCGGGAGCAGCAGGAGCAATTCCAGTCCGCGACGTTGAGTACCTTCCTGACCCAGGGCGGGATCGCCTTGGGCGTCGTGGGCGCGGCGGCGCTCGGCTCCGGCTGGGTGATCGCCGGGCGAGCTTTGCATCCGATCGGCCAGATCACGGCGACCGCCAACCGCGTGGCCGCGGCCGGGAGCACGCACAGCCGACTGCACGAACGGATCGGTCTGCGCGGGCCGAGCGACGAGCTCAAACAGCTCGCCGACACGTTCGACGACATGCTCGACCGGTTGGATCGAGCATTCGACGGTCAACGCCGCTTCGTGGCCAACGCCTCCCACGAGTTGCGCACGCCGTTGGCAATCAACCGGGCGCTGCTCGAGGTCGCGGCGACCCGGCCTGATGCGGCGCCGGAGCTCCGGCAGCTCGCCGACACGTTGCTCGCGGTGAACGTACGCAACGAGCGGCTCATCGAAGGCCTGCTGACCCTCGCTGAGACCGAGAACGAGCTGACCGAGAAACGACCCGTGGACCTGGCCGACGTGGTCGAGCACGTGCTTGAGCAAACAGACGTGTGTGGACTCGAGGTGCGTGCGGCCCCGCGGGACACCGCGCCTGTACTAGGGGATCCGGTTCTGCTGGAGCGGATGGTGCACAACCTGATCGACAACGCGGTACGGCACAACGTGCCCGACGGATGGCTCTCGGTCTCGACGGTACGGGACGCTGCTAACGCCACGGTCGCCGTGAGCAGCAGCGGTCCGCCGGTCGCCCCGTACGAGGCTGGCGTGATCTTCGAGCCGTTCCGCCGTCTGGGTGGCGAGCGCCAGGCTGGAAAACAAGGCGCGGGCCTTGGGTTGTCCATAGTTCGGGCGGTAGCCCGGGCCCACGGCGGCGACGCGACCGGGGTACCCATCGAGGGCGGGGGCCTTACCGTCACTATCACGATCCCGGCTGCCGCGACGGATGCTCAGGCGCGGTGACCACGCGATCCTGATCCCGGCCGCCGTGCCGGGTGGCGGGCTGGAAGTGTAGAACATCTTGTTCTACAGTTGGCTCATGGAACGCATCGGCGTGCGAGAACTCAACCAGAACACGAGTCAGGTCCTGGCGAGGGTGAGCGGCGGCGAGACCATCGAGATCACCGACCGTGGGCGCCCAGTCGCACGGTTGGTGCCGGTGGACGATGACACCTCCACGCTGGCCAGATTGGTGTCGACGGGCCGAGCGGCCGCGCCGACCAGCGTGGGCCCGGTACCCCTGCCGCCGCGCCTCGGCGACCCAGCCGTGGACGTAGCGGCCGAGATCGAGACGATGCGCGACGAGGAACGCTGGTGATCTATCTTGACTCTGCCGCCGCGGTGAAGCTCGTAAGGCAGGAGGCGCATAGTGCCGATCTCGTGGCGTGGCTTGACTCCCGTCGGGGTGTCCCGCTTGTCTCGTCGGCACTCGTGGAGGTGGAGGTTCCACGGGCGTTGCGACGATCTGCGCCGCAGGCCCTCGTCGGTGTGCCGGCCGCGGTCGGGCGCCTGTTCCGGGTAGAGATCGACGCCGTGATCCGAGCAACGGCCGCAGCGTTCGCCGAGCCAACAATGCGCAGCCTCGACGCTATTCACATTGCCACCGCGCAGGTACTCGCGAATGAGTCGGGCACGCCGCTGACCGCCTTCGTCACGTACGACCGTCGGCTGTTAGCGTCGGCCAAGGCGGCCGGGCTGCCCACGGCAAGTCCCGGTCAATGAATTCGAGGACCACAGCGATGACACAAACCGATGTCGACACCGATGCACGGGCCGTCAAGATGGTGACCCAGGTACGTTCGTTTGTCGATTGGGTAGGCACGGGCCGCAAGCTGACCCCGGCCGGCCGGGTGACGTTGGCTGATGCCCGGGAACTGGTCTCCCTATTGGACACGTCGGATGTGATCGACCCCGTCGTCTACGGGGAAGCGCATCGCACCCGGAGCAGCCAACAGCTTCCCGAGGTCAGTGCCGGGGTGGCGTTGGCCAAGGCGACCGGCCTGGTCAGGGTCCAGCACGGTCGGCTGGTCCCGGTAAAGAAGAATGCGTCGCTGCTGGTCCGCCCATCGCAACTGTGGGCGACCATGTTCGACGCGATCGACCAGCTCGGCGACGCGGTCGGCCACCGCATCGTCGACAATGCCGTCCTCGTGCTGGACGGCATGGCTGAAGATGGCGCGATCGCTTTCGCCGATGCGAGCGAACTCGTGTGGAGCAGCACGATCGCCCGCTACCGGCTGGACCGTTTCACCGAGGATCATTTGGGACTCTGGCATGAGACCGCCGAGCGCGACCTGCAGCGCGCGATCGACCTGCTGGTCGGATTCGGCGCGGTGACCGAGGACGAAACACGTACGGTACGGCTCACCCCGCTGGCCGAGTGGGCGACTCGACGCCGGTACGGACCAGAGCAGCCGGGCGACCCCGTCGCGCAGGTCAAGGTCGCGCTGCTACGTACCGACCCGCCGATCTGGCGACGAATCATGGTGCCGGCGAGGCTACGCCTGGACAGGTTGCACCGCGTCATCCAGGCCGCGATGGGCTGGAAGGACAGCCACCTGCACGTGTTCACGTCCGGCTCGACGAGCTACGGCGTCCCCGACGCCGGGTCGGACGACAGCGACGAACGCAGGACGACTCTTTCCGCCTTGGTCCGCCGCGAGGGTGACACGATCGGCTACGAGTACGACTTCGGCGACGGCTGGGACCACGAGATCCTGCTTGAGAAGATCATTCCTGCCGAGCCGGGTGGCCGATACCCGATCTGTGTGGCCGGCGAAAGCGCCTGTCCGCCGGAGGACTGCGGCGGTCCCGGGGGCTACGAGGAGCTCATCGAGATTCTCTTCGACCGCTCCCATCGCGAGCACAGGCACATGCTGGAGTGGCTCGGCCTGACCAAGGCAAGCGACTTCGACCCCGCAAGATTCGATCTCGCCGAGGTCAACAGCAGACTGGACATGATCGTGCGAACGAGAGAACCGACGGTCCAGCGATAGGCGGCAAGCTCGATGCCCATCGAACAGTCTGATACGCCGGTCGACTCCGGACTACTGAACATCGTCGCCCGCCGATTGCTCGAGGCAGCGCCGCTCTGCGCCATCGCCACCACCGGCGCCAACGGTCAGGCCCACATCAACACCGCGTACTTCGCCTGGACCGATGACCTGGAGATCGTCTGGTTGTCGGACCCGGAAGCCCGGCACTCGCGGAACCTCCTGGCCAACCCGTCGGTCGCGATCGCCGTGTACGACAGCCATCAGACCTGGGGTGATTCCGACCGCGGCATCCAGCTCTTCGGGACCGCCGGCGTAGTGACTCAAGCAGCCGTACGGCGTGTCGATGCCGTCTACATGCGACGGTTCACCGGTTACGTGGGCGGGGGCCCGTACCGTCTCTACCGATGCGTGCCACAGCAGGCGAAACTCTTCGACGAGCGGGTGTTCGGGTCGGGCACCTTTGTGACGGCACGCCTCAGCGACGGCCAACTCCGATGGGAGCGAACCGAAACCTATCGGGCGGAACGCTGACGCCCCGACTGTCCACTCACGACAGAGTGAATCGCTTCCTGCTCTTCGAGCTGACGGATGAGGTCGCCGAAGCGGCGAAGGGATGTCCGGACCCGGCCGGCCCAGCCGTCGTCGCCCAACAGGATCACCGCCTCGCCGCCGATGAATGACAGGCAGACCAGCGAGGCGAGGTCTGCGGCGGTGAGCGGGCCGAGAGATCCGAACCGCGTTTCGGCTTCAACGGCGACATCCTCGAGGATGTCGATCCAGCCCTGCAGCACCACGAGCACTTGCCGAGCGACCGCGTCGTCGGACCAGCCGGCGGCGATCATCTCCTGCAGCACCCGGACGTACCCCGACGCCAGGTCGTCTTCGAGGAAATCGCACGCTTGCTCGTAGCGCTTCCACAGTGGGACCGGGGCCGCGTACATCTCCCGCTGCCGGTTGATGAGGCGTTGGTTCTCGTGGTCGAGCAACGCGAGCACCAGCCCCCGCTTTCCGCCGAAGTGGTAGTGGATCTGACTCAGCGGTACGGCCGCCCCGTCGGCTACCTTGCGCGTGGAGAGGTTGGCGTACCCGTCCGCGAGCAGGCAGGACCGGGCCGACTCCATGATCCTGATGGAGGTATCGGTAGCCACGAGACTCCTGTCGGATTGAGGACTTGCTCGGTCGGTCGACCGAATGCTAGCGTACCACAAGTTCGGTCGGTCGACCGAGCGAGGGCCGAAAGCCAAATCGCCGGAAGGACGACGATGCGGGCGCGACACGCGGATCTCGACGATTTCGTCGAACACGACGGAGTGAAGATCCATTACGAGGTGTACGGCGAAGGGGAACCGACCCTGCTGCTGATGCCCACGTGGACGATCGTCCACAAGAGATTCTGGAAAGGGCAGATCCCCTACCTCGCCCGGCACCACCGCGTGATCACGTACGACGGTCCCGGCAACGGCCGGTCCGACCGATCACTCGACCCGGCTGCGTACGAGCAGAAGGCACAGGTCGCCTACGCCCTGAAGGTCCTGGACGCAACCGGAACGGATCGCGCGGTACTTGTCGCGCTGTCCATGGCCGCCACGTGGGCGCTGGAGATGGCGGCCAACCACCCGCAGCGCGTGCGTGGGACTGTCCTCATCGGAGCGTCGGTACCCACCGGCATCACCTCCGCGGAGCGGACCACGGACACCTCGATGGACGACCACCTGCCGCAGCTCGATCGCTCGCGGGTGCCGCTCGTCGCAACGGATCCGCCCGAGCATTGGGCCAAGTACAACCGGCACTACTGGCTACAGGACTACGACGACTTTCTCTGGTTCTTCTTCGGCAAATGCTTCTCGGAGCCTTACTCCACCAAGCAGATCGAGGACTGCGTGGGCTGGGGCCGCGACACCACCGCGGCAGTGCTCATCGCGGAGAGCTACGCGTCGTCGCCAGATGAGGAAGAGTTCGCCAGCTGGTGCCGGCAGGTCACGAGTCCCGTGCTCATCATCCACGGCGACGACGACCGCGTCAGTCCGGTGCGGCGCGGCGAAAGACTCGCCGAACTGACGGGCGGAGAACTGGTGACGCTGCGTGGTGGGGGACACATCCCGCTTGCCCGGGATCCGGTCAAGGTGAACCTGCTCATCCACGACTTCGCCGAGCGGGTACGCCCGGCGACGCCCAGATCCCGCACATGGCCCCGGTGGAACCACCGGCCGAGGCGCGTCCTCTACCTCTCCTCGCCGATCGGTCTGGGCCATGCGCGCCGGGATGTGGCGATCGCGGCGGCGATGCGCGAACGACACCCGGATGTTCAGATCGACTGGCTCGCACAGCATCCGGTGACCCGGGTACTCGAAGAGGCGGGCGAGCGCCTCCACCCCGCCAGCCGTTGGCTCGCCAATGAGTCCGCCCATATCGAGGACGAGGCGGGCGAACACGACCTGCACTGCTTCGAGGCGCTGCGGCGGATGGACGAGATCCTGCTCGCGAACTTCATGGTGTTCGAGGATGTCGTGCGGGAGACACAATACGACCTCGTCATCGGCGACGAGGCCTGGGAGGTCGACCACTTCCTGCACGAGAACCCCGAACTCAAACGCTTCCCGTACGCCTGGCTCACCGATTTCGTCGGCTACCTGCCGATGCCCGACGGCGGGCCACGTGAGGCACTGGTCACGGCCGACTACAACGCCGAGATGATCGAGCACATCGCCCGGTACCCGCGTATCCGCGACCGGGCCATCTTCGTCGGCAACTCGGACGACATTGTGGACGATCACTTCGGCCCCGGGCTGCCGCTGATCCGGGACTGGACCCGGGAGCACTACGACTTCGCCGGGTACGTGACCGGCTTCGACCCGGCAACAGTGGCTGACCGCGCCGCGTTGCGCGCCGAACTCGGCTACCGACCAGACGATCGGGTGGCTGTCGTGACGGTTGGCGGTTCGGGGGTCGGCGGCCACCTGCTGCGCCGGGTGATCGACGCGTACGAAGAAGTGACCCGGCTTGTACCCGGGCTGCGCATGGTCGTCGTCACCGGCCCGCGCATCGATCCGTCGACGATCCCCTCGGTTGCTGGCCTCGATGTCCGGGCCTTCGTCACGGACCTTTACAAGCACCTGGCGGCGAGCGACCTGGCGATCGTCCAGGGTGGACTGACAACCTGCATGGAGCTGACGGCCGCCGGCCGCCCGTTCATCTACATCCCGCTGCGGCACCACTTCGAGCAGAACTTCCATGTCGCCCGGCGGCTCGACCGGTACCGGGCCGGCCGCCGGCTCGATTACGCCGACCTGACGCCGGACGCACTCTCCGCTGCCATCGCGGCGGAGATCGGGCGCGAGCCGACCTACCGCCCGGTCGAGACCGACGGCGCCGAGCGCACTGCCGTGCTCCTGGCCGAGCTGCTCTGACAACCAAGACACAGCCTTCCCATCCTGGCCGGACGACCTGGAGTTGAATCCGCATGCCCCCGTTCCCCCACCGCCACGACGCCGTCATCGTCGGCTCCCGCGCCGCCGGCGCGGCCACCGCATTGTTGCTGAGCCGGCTTGGCCATGACGTGATGCTCGTCGACCGGACCACCTTTCCGGCCGATACCCTGTCCACCCACCAGATCGCCCGCCCGGGCGTCGTTCAGCTGCATCGTTGGGGACTATTGTCTGCCGTACTGAGCAGCGGGTCGCCAGCCATCCGTCGGGTCACCTTCACGGGCGCAGGCGAGTCGGTGACCCGTACCGTCAAACACAAATCCGGCGTCGACCTGCTTGTCGCACCGCGTCGCTACATCCTCGACACTCTTGTGGCCGAGGCCGCTGCCCGCGCAGGTGTCCACATGCGACCCGGCGTCAGCGTCACCGGCGTTCGGCTCGACGATGCCGGTCGGGCCGTCGGTGTTTACGGCCACGATCGCGATGGCTCGCGTGTCGAGATCGACGCGAGGTTCGTCATCGGCGCCGATGGTCTGGGATCGACGGTGGCCCGCTCGGTGGAGGCCGAGACCATCGAGCATCGTGGCGACAACGGAGCCGTTCAGTACGCCTACTATCGCGGCATTGCCTGGGACGGAATCGAGATGTTCATCGCCGACCGCGCGCTGGCCGGTGTATTTCCGACCCACGACGCCCTGGCTGCCATCTGGGTAGCCACACCGTCCGCCGATGCCCGCGCCGCCCGACGCCGAGCCGCGTCCCGCACCGAGGCGTTCACGGCTCAACTCACGCTCGCCGCCCCTGAACTGGCTGAGCGTCTGCGGGCCGGGCAGCGCGTGTCACCCGTCACCGGCATGTTGCGGATGCCCAACCTGCTGCGTAAGCCGCACGGTCCCGGCTGGGCACTGGTCGGGGACGCCGGTTATCACCGCGATGCCGTCACCGGATTCGGCCTCAGCGACGCGTACCGGGACGCCGAGCTGCTCGCCACGGCGCTCCACCAGGTGCTGGACGGATACGCCGACGAGGACTCCGCGTTGAGCGAGTACCAACTTCGCCGTGACCACGCTCTGCGGAGCGTCTTCGAACTGACCTGCGCTCTGGCCGATTACCCCCCGGTATCTGAGTTCGTCGAGCTGCAGAAGCGGCTCGCCCAGGCCATCGATGTCGAGGCGGCCGCCCTGGCCGACCTTCCGATACCGGGCGAGCGCGCGCTCGCCCGCGCCTGAACCCCCGCCACCCCGTCCAACACACATCGAAGGAGAACGAGATGACCACAACGGTCAACGACCCAACCCGCAACGGCGTGGACACCGCCACGCTCTTCGCCACCCTCGACGCGGTCAAAGCCGCCCCGGAGGCCGCCACGTTCCAGTTCCGGGCGTCCAACGAATGGCTCAGCGGTACCCACAGTCGCGGGACGATCGACGGCTTCTACGGCGTCGGCGAGGAGCGCACGCACGAGCGGACGTTCCGCTTCGACGCCGATCACCCCGCTGTCCTGGTCGGACGCGACAACGGACCCACGCCGGTGGAGTACGTGCTGCACGCCCTCGCCGCCTGCCTGACCGCGGGTCTGGCCAACATCGCCGCCGCGCGAGGGATAAGGCTCACCGAGGTCCAGTCCAAAGTGTCCGGTGACATCGATCTCAACGGCATCCTCGGGCTCGATCCCAGCGTCCGCAACGGTTACCAGAACATCACCGTTCGGTTCACGGTCAAGGGTGACGCTCCAGCCGAGAAGCTGCGCGACCTCGTCGAGCGGTCGCGGGCCCGGTCCGCGGTGTTCGACGTCATCACCAACCAGGTTCCCGTAACCATCGAGATCGACACCGACTGATCCGGGGGCGGGCCGGGCAGCACACGGCTCGGCCCGCCCCTATCGGGCGGTCCCGGCAGCGATGGCTAGCACGTCGTCGAGCGTGAGCGTGGCCCCCTGACTCATCAGCTGCTGGTATGTCTGCTCACCCAGCCGCGCGTGCAGATGGTCGGCCGTCTCATCGTGATTCGCCCGTTCGATCGCCCATACGGCGGCTCCGATCGAACGCCGCAGACCGTCGGCTGCGCCAGAGAGGATCGCTCCCCGGCGGGCGTCTCCGGCATGCTCGGCCATCGCCGCGCACGCGTCAAGCGCGCGGGCGATGGTCTCCTGGCTCGCCACCCGTACGGCCAGTTGGAGCCCTTCGTTCACCGGCGCACGCGCCGCCTCTGCATCGTGCCGCCGGATGTGGGCCCAGCCGAGGCCGATGAGCGCGTTGCTCAGAAGGACGTCGTCGTTGCCGGTGCGGGCGATGTCGGCGCCCTCCTCGAATGGTGCGATCGCATCTGCCTCCCGGTGTCCGATGACGAGGGCCGTGCCGAAGGCAGTCAGCGCGAATGCGAGCTCCCAGCGATCATCAAGGCGACGCAGGTCGTCGATGGCTCGGCGCAACATCGTGTCGCGCTCACTCGAGCCTTGCACCACGGCCATCACACCGAGCGGTACCGATGCCGTCGCCACGCCGCGGACGTCGTCACGTTGGAGGTACAGGTCCAGTGCCGGCCGAAGGACGCTGGCGGCACGTGGGTAGTCGCCCCGTTCGAACGACATCATGCCCAAGGTCAACATCGCATCGGCTCGGCTGTCGTCGGTCAACGCAAGGTCGGGTGCGAGGACAGGCTCCATGGTCTCCACCGCCTCCGTGTACCAGCCCTGCGTGAACCACACCGGCCAGATGGCCAGGCCCATCTGCGCCGCCGCGTCGCCGTGGTGCGTGTCGATGAACCGTTGCAACGCCGCCCGGATATTGCCGTGGTCGGCGATGTGTTGCTCGATCACCGGGCGCATGTCCCCCATTCGCAGCCGTCGCGAAGCGTCGACTACGAGCTTTCGGTAGAAGTCGGCGTGCAGCCCGCGTAGCCGGTCCCCCTCACCGGCCGCGGCCAAGCGCTCGTCGGCGTATTCGCGGATGACCTGCAGCATGGCGAACCGCGACTGCCCATGCAGTGAGTGGTCCGGGCGCAGCAATGCTTTGTCCACAAGGGACGATATTCCGTCGAATACGGCCGGATTGTGCTCGTCGGCACAGATGGCCTCGGCCGCATCGAGGGCGAAGCCGCCGGCGAAGACACCGAGGCGGGCGAAAAGAATCCGGTCCGCGTCGCCGAGCAGGTCATAGCTCCAGGCGATCGTCGACCGGAGCGCCTGCTGGCGCGCCGGGAGGTCGCGGGCGCCTCCGCTCAGCGTGACCACACTCGCGTCGACCCGACGCGCGAGCTCATCGACGTCGAGCATTCTGGCCCGCGACGCCGCCAACTCGATCGCGAGCGGAAGACCGTCCAGACGTTGGCAGATCTCGGCGATCGCCCGCACCTCAGGATCGTCGGAATGAAGTGTCGCCCCAGCCGCCTCGGCCCGATCGACGAAGAGCTGTACCGCGTCGGTCCGGCGCGCCGCTTCGGGACTGTCCGACCCCGTCGGGACGGCGAGTGGAGGCACCTCGAAGATACGTTCGCCGGTCAGGTGGAGGTTCTCCCGACTCGTGGCGAGCACGGTCAACCGCGGGGTCCGGGCCACCAGAGCCGCGACCACCGGGGCCGAGTCGATGATGTGCTCGAACCCGTCCAGCATCAGCAGAACCCGCCGCGAATCGATGTAGCGGGCGACGGAGTCCAGGAGCGACGTGCCGGCCGCCTCGGCAACGCCCAGCGCCGACGCGATGGCGGACTCCACGAGGGGCTGCGCTATCTGGTCGAGCTCCGCGACGGCGACCTGCTCGTACCCGCCCGCTACCGATGCGAGGCTCTGCATGGCCAGGCGTGTCTTGCCGATCCCGCCAGGGCCGGTCAGAGTCACGAGCCGCGTCTGCGGGTCCGCCAACAGCCGCCCGAGTGTCGCCAGCTCGCGCTCCCGGCCGATGAACCGGGTCGCGGCGCCGACGGCCCATCGCGTCTCGCGGGGCGTTGACCCGTCCTGAGCCGGTAGGGGTGCAGTCGCACCGAAGCGGTCGCTCAGCAGCAGCGCCAGGTCGTCTGCGATGAGTCGGGCGAGGTCCTTGGCGTTGCTGAAGGTGTGATACGAGAGTCCACCCTGCTCGACCCGGTGCAGCATCTCGGCCAGGCGAGAATCCCGGTCCGGCGCCGGCGAGCGCACGTAGACGAGCCTGGGCTTGTCGGCTGCGGCGAGATACTCGTCCTCCAGCCCGGAGATGTCGCGCCCCGGAGCGACCCACCCGTACTGTTGCCCATAGATGCCAACGAAAACATCGCTCTGCCGAAGGTAGGCGAGGTAGAGCTCGCGCGGCGGGTACGGCCGTGCCCCCAGCTCGAACAGCACGGGCGTCAGTCGAAGGCGTTCGATTGCCCGCTTGGCGGCGGCCCGCTCCGCCGCCAGTTCGTTCATGGTCGAACTGACGAAGACGCGGAGCCGCTGATCTGGCGTACGGATCTGGCTCATCCTGCCCCGGCCTCGCGACACCCAGTCCCTGCAAACCATCGAGACTAGCGTGATTTCTGGGGCTCATTGCTGTCTTCGGCCGGATACCGCGGCTACTCGTCGGTTCACCGTCGCGAGCCGTGGGACACCGGTACCGTTGCGGGTTGACATGACGCCGCGGCCTGATATCGCCGCGTGAGCACAAGGGGAGGCGAGATGGTGAGCGCTCGGGAAATCATGCATTCCGACGTCAAGGGCGTCCGCCCGGGCGAGACGCTCGACGCGGCCGCAGCCAAGATGCGGGACCTCCACGTCGGCGCGCTGCCGATCCTCGGCACGGAGGGCGACCTGCTCGGGATCATCACCGACCGCGACATCGTGGTGCGCTGTGTGGCCAATGGACTGGACCCGCAGACGACGACCGCGCAAGAAGTCGTGCGCGCGGCGCCCATCTCGGTCGACGCGGGCGCCGATGTGTCCGACGTGCTGACGACGATGGAACAGAACAAGATCCGCCGCGTGCCGGTCACCGAGGATCAGCGGCTCGTCGGAATCATCAGTGAGGCGAACCTGGCGACCAAGCTCGACCACCAACAGGTCGGCGACTTCGCCGCAGCGGTCTACTCGGCGCCGCCCAACAACTGACCGGAGGCATCGCGCTCAACGGCGTGAAATATGGCGGGACCGCCGCAACATCACCGTTTCGGTACCGAGAACGCCGTTTAGTCTCCGGGATAGCCGGCCGAAGATCGGCGTTCCAGCATCAGAAACGACGCGTGGAGCCTGTTGCGAATTTTGGTTTCGCCTAGAGCCAAGTCACTCTCGGCGAATGCCTCGGCGGCAGCGCCAGCGGGCATCATATCCACATACTGGGAAGCGATCGCATGATCGCCGTAAGGGCATCAGAAGCGCCGACAGGCGTCGTTTCTCGTGTTGGAACAGCGATCTTCGACCGCCTATCCCGGGATGTGAGATGAAACAACCCTTTTTCACCAAGCTCCGGACGTGGATCTCGCAACGGCCCACGGGGGCGCCACAATTCGCCACACTGCAACAGGCTCCGTGGCGGCGCTTCCGACTCCCCAATGGCGATCTTGCGGTTGATTCCAGTATGTGGATGCGATGGCCACCACTGGCACCGCCGGGAATTCCGCGGCTGACCTGGGAACAATGAGAATTTGAAAACAGGCTTCCTCGCGTCGCTTCGATAGGCGAACTACGATCGAGGCCGGTCGGTCGCGAGATGTGGGACCGCGGGGAGGTTCGGTCACCACGGCCAGCCCGGCGAAGCGAGCACGAGTCAAGGCCATTCAACACCAGTTGACGCCGGCCTCATTGCAGTCTTTCGTCACGTTTGCGCTCGCTGCGAAGTTCCCGATGGGACGCGTTACGCGCATTTGGGCGCGATAGTCGACTAACCGTTTCACCATGGTGGAGAGCGGACGCAACGCCGCGCCGACGCCGCCCGAGCCGTGGAGGCCATTCCCATGAACACCTATCCAGCCATTGAGGATCACGGCCTCATCGGAGATCTTCAGACGGCCGCCCTCGTGGCCACCGACGGAACGATCGACTGGTTCTGTGCCCCGCGCTTCGACTCTCCGGCGATCTTCGCGTCGATTCTCGACCAGAAGAAGGGCGGGTACTTTCGGATACGGGCCGTGGGCACGAACTACGTCACCCGGCAGCTGTATCTGCCGGGAGCACCGATTCTGATCACACGGTTTCTCAGCTCGGACGGTGTCGGCGAGGTCATCGATTTCATGCCGATCGCCGGCGACCGGGCGACCGACCGGCATCGTCTCGTACGGATGATCCGGGTCGTTCGGGGCGAGATGCGCTTCGAGCTGGATGCCCAGCCGAGGTTCGACTTCGGTCGTAGCGAGCACCAGATGGAGGTCTTCGACGACGGTGTCTCCTTCCGCGCCGACGGGATGACGATGAACATCTCGGCCGCCCGACACGGCGGGCTGGTCTCGGCCGGCGAGGTCGAAAGCGTCGGCAACGGTCTCCAGGTCCGACCGACCCTGTCAGCCGGCGACGTCGGTGGGATGGTGCTGGAGACCAGTCCGAGCGGTCCGCCGCAAGCCGTCACGCCGGAAGCGATTCTGCGGATGTTTGAGCAGACACGCGACTTCTGGCGGGCTTGGATCGGACGTTCCCGCTACACCGGCCGGTGGCGGGAGCAAGTCGAACGGTCGGCGATGACGCTCAAACTGATGACGTATGCCCCTACGGGTGCGTTGGTCGCCGCACCGACCGCCGGGCTGCCCGAACAGGTCGGCGGCGAACGCAACTGGGACTACCGCTTCACCTGGGTCCGCGACGCGTCGTTCTCCGTCTACGCCCTGCTCGGTCTCGGCTATAGCGACGAGGCGGCGGCGTTCCTGCGTTGGCTCGGCGCCCGCATCCACGAGGCCGGCGCCCAACAGCAGCCGTTGCAGATCATGTACCGCGTCGACGGCTCAACCGACCTCGACGAAGAACTCCTCGAGCACTTCGAGGGATACAAGGGATCCAGCCCGGTCCGGATCGGCAATGGCGCCGCGAACCAGCTGCAGCTGGACATCTACGGGGAGGCGTTGGACTCCATCAATCTCGCCGACACTCACATACCCGTCGGCCACGATGGCTGGACCCACGTGTCCAACATGGTGGACTGGTTGTGCGAACACTGGGACCAGCCCGAGGATGGGATCTGGGAGACCCGCGGTGGCCGGCAGAGCTTTGTATACGGCAAGGTCATGAGCTGGGTCGCCTTCGACCGGGCCATCCGCCTCTCTCAACGACGGGGCCTTCCCGGCGACACCCTTCGGTGGACCAACATGCGGGACATGGTGTACCGCCAGATCATGGAGCGCGGCTTCGATCTGAAGCGACACGCGTTCGTGCAGCATTACGACACCGACGTCCTTGACGCGTCATTGCTATACATGCCGCTGGTCGGTTTCATCTCACCCGTGGACACGAGGTGGCAGTCGACGCTGCGGGCCATGGACGAGGAGCTCGTCTCCGACAGCCTCGTCTACCGGTACGACCCGAGCGCGTCGCCGGACGGCCTGCGCGGCTCCGAGGGCACGTTCTCGATGTGTTCGTTCTGGTACGTCGACGCGCTGGCGCGGTCGGGCCGGCTCGACGACGCCCGGCTCGCCTTCGAGAAGATGCTGACCTACGCCAACCACCTCGGGCTCTACTCCGAGGAGATCGGACCCACCGGCGAGCAGATCGGCAACTTCCCGCAGGCCTTCAGCCATCTGGCGCTCATCAGCGCGGCGATCAACCTGAACTACCAGCTCGACCACGGCGCCGGCTACGTCGAGCCCGTCACCGTGTGGAAGTGAGCGTTGGGACCCATTGCTCCGGACAGGCCGTTCGCCCGTACAGCCAACTACTACCTTATTCTGCATAGGCCGGCGTCCCTACCAACACTTGATCTCCGGTTGGGGCGGCCCGTCGACTCGGCGGAAGGTGAGAACCGACGTCATGGCAACGGATGTGGCCGCGACCAGTTCGACGGGTCCGCGCCGTCGAGCAACCGATGCCGGGCACCCGGCTCGGGCCGACCGGGTGGCGCTCGGCAAGGATGCGCGGACGCTGACCCCGCTCGAGTCGCACCGTGAGTTCGACCCGGCGGGCGGCCGGGATCCGATCGGCTTACTCTTGGAACAGGCTGAGTCGCGCGTTCCGGAGTTGGTGCCGATCCGCCACGGTCGCATGCTCGCATCACCGTTTGCGTACTATCGCGGGGCCGCGTCACCCATGACCGCGGATCTCGCGCGGACGCCGGTGTCCGGTCTCAGAGTCCAACTCTGCGGTGACGCACACCTGGCCAACTTCGGTGCGTTCGCCTCACCGGAACGCCGGCTCGTGTTCGACATCAACGACTTCGACGAGACCCTGCCCGGCCCCTTCGAGTGGGACGTCAAGCGGCTGGCCGCAAGCTTCTCAATAGCAGGACGGAACAACCGTTACGACGTGAGGACGCGCCGTCAGATCGGGATAGCCGTCGCCGAGAGTTACCGGACCGCGATGCGCACATTCGCGCAACAGTCGCACATGGATGTCTGGTACGCGCACCTGGACGTCGACGACACGATCGCCCGGTTCAGTTCTCAGATCAAGGCCAAGCGGTACCGCGCGGTTGAACGGATGGTGGCGCAGGCTCGTACCCACGACAGCCGGCAGGCCCTGAGCAAGCTGACGACCATCGTCGACGGACAGCGCCGCATCGTCGACGACCCGCCGAGTGTGGTCCCGGTCGAGGCCGTGTTCAGCGGCGTCGAGTCCGACGCCGTATACAAGCTCATTCGAGCCATCGTGGCCAGATATCGACGCAGCTTGCAGTCCGACCGTCGACACCTGCTGGAGCAGTTCCGGCCGGTCCAGGTGGCTCGAAAAATCGTCGGAGTCGGCAGCGTCGGTCAGCGGGCGTGGGTCATCCTCATGCAGGCCGATGACGACGACCTGCTGTTTCTCCAGGCGAAGGAGGCCCAGCCCTCAATCCTGGCCGCCTACTGTGGACGGAGCCGCTACACCAACC
>JBKPDY010000034.1:0-20798 GCA_046728155.1 Actinomycetota bacterium | reverse complement strand
GAGCTGGCCCGCCTCGGCCTGGAGTGAGTCAACGGCGGCCGGACCCTGACGATAAGGTGATCATATGACCTGGACCGCACCAGAGATCACCCGTGTCGAAGAGCCGTATGTCGGCGACGAGCTTACGATGCTGAACGGATGGCTGGACTATCACCGGCAGACCTTGCTATGGAAATGCCAGGGACTCACCTCTGAGCAGCTCAAGACGGCCTCGGTCGAACCGTCCAACCTGACCCTGCTCGGCCTGGTCCGGCACATGGCCGAGGTGGAACGCGCCTGGTTCCGGCTGCGCTTCGCCGGTGAAGAGATTCCGCTGCTCTACTGCTCCGATGAGAGCCCCGACGGCGACTTCGACGACATCGCCGATGCCGACCCGAGCGTGGACTTCGCGACGTTCGAGGCCGAACTCGACGCGGCCCGGCGGGCGACGGACGGACACAGCCTCGATGAGACGTTCGTCCACCCGCGCAGCCAGCGGGAGATCAGCCTGCGGTGGGTCTTCGTGCACATGATCGAGGAGTACGCCCGGCACAACGGGCATGCGGATCTCATCCGAGAGCGAATCGACGGCGCGACCGGCGACTGAGTGCCGCGATGACCCCACCGCCAACCCGCGAGCGTGGCGGCGGCCGGCGTGGGGAGCCGCCGCCCTTGCCGGAGCCGCTTCCCGTCACCGTTCTGGACAGTCACGCTCACCTCGACATCGTCGGCACCGATCCGGTGGATCAGATCGCGGTGGCCGCCGCCGTCGGGGTCGACCGCCTGGTACAGGTCGGGGTGGACGTCGACTCGTCGCGGTGGAGCACCGACCTCGCGGATGGCCACGGGGCGGTACTGGCGACGGTCTCCATCCACCCGAACGAGGCGCCGCGGCTGTCCAATCTGGACGAAGCTATCCGCGAGATCGAGGCGCTGGCTGCGCACCCGCGGGTGCGGGCCATCGGGGAGACCGGGCTGGACCACTTCCGCACCGGTTACGACGGCCGCGGCACGCAGGAGGCGAGCTTCCGGGCTCATATCGCCATCGCGAAGCGCTACGGCAAGGCGCTGGTGATCCATGACCGGGACGCGCACGACGATGTGCTCCGAGTTCTCGACGACGAGGGTGCGCCCGAAGAGGTTGTGATGCACTGCTTCTCCGGCGACGCCGAGTTTGCCGCCCAGTGCCTGCGTCGGGGTTTCACACTGAGCTTCGCCGGCACGGTGACCTTCGCCAACGCGGCCAACCTGCGCGAGGCGGCGGTTCTGACTCCCCCGGATCGCCTGCTCGTCGAGACCGACGCGCCCTTCCTCACCCCGAGTCCGTACCGCGGAAGGCCCAACGGCAGCTACCTCATTCCGCTCACCGTCCGGGCGCTCGCCCAGACGACACAGTCCGATGTGGAGACTATCTGTGCAGCGATTTCGGCCACGGGCGAGCGCATCTTCGGTCCATGGTGAGCAGCGAGGAGTGAGCGAAGCGAGCCCCGCAGTCGCGAACGAAAGGCGGCATGGTGAGCGCACTGCTGGGCCCGGCCGATGTCCGTCGGTTGGCGGCGGAGCTGGGAATCCGTCCAACCAGGACGCTCGGTCAGAACTTCGTGCATGACCCGAACACCGTGCGGCGGATCGTCCGGCACGCCGAGCTGTCCCCGACCGATGTCGTGGTTGAGGTGGGGCCGGGGCTGGGTTCGCTGACTTTGGCACTCCTGCCTGCGGCGGCCCACGTACACGCGGTCGAGATCGACCCGATCCTCGCCGGTCAACTGTCATCGACAGTAGACAGGTTGGCGCCGGAGCTCGGTGTACGCCTGAGCGTGTACAACCGGGACGCGCTCTCACTCGGGGCTGGGGAGCTTCATCCGGCTCCGTCCGCCTTGGTCGCGAACCTGCCGTACAACGTCGCGGTACCCGTGGTATTGCACGTACTGGCCGAGCTGCCGAGCGTCCGACACGGACTGGTCATGGTGCAGAAGGAGGTGGCGGACCGCCTCACCGCGGTCCCGGGTTCCAAAGTGTACGGAGTACCGAGCGCCAAGCTCGCCTGGTACGCCGCCGTGCGCAAAGCTGGCCGGGTACCGGCGAGCGTGTTCTGGCCGGTACCGAACATCGAGTCCGGTCTGGTCGCCTTCACCCGCCGGGACCCACCGCCCGGCGCCACTCGCGCGGAGGTATTCGCCCTGGTGGACGCGGCCTTCGCCCAGCGGCGCAAGATGCTGCGCTCAGCGCTCGCCACCTTGGCCGGCGGGCCGGATGCGGCGGCGCGGATCCTGGCCAGCGCCCGGATCGCCCCGACCGCTCGGGGCGAGGAGCTCTCGATCGACCAGTTCGCGATGATCGCCGCGGCGCGCCGGAGCCTCGGGCACCGCCGGTAAGGTGTGGAGCGTGATTGGGAACATGTCGCCGTCTGGCCGCGGTAGCTGAGGTGCCGCGGTGACCACGGTGCAGCCGGTGACCGGGGGGCAGCGGTGACCGAGCCACTATGGGAGGACGAACGCCCGCGTGTGGCCAGCCTGGGGCCGGTGAAGGTCCGCGTTCCCGCGAAGATCAACCTTCATCTTGGCGTGGGATCACGCCGGCCCGACGGCTTCCACGATGTGGCCACGATCTACCACGCGATCGCCATCTACGACGAGCTCAGCGCCCGGCCGGCCGACACGCTCGCGTTGACGATGGACGGCGAGGGTGCCGGCGATCTGCCGCTGGACGAGTCCAACCTGGTCATCAGAGCGGTACATACGCTCGCCGAAGCCTCGGGCCGACCTGCGTACGCCCGGCTGCACCTGCGAAAGCAGATCCCCCTCGCCGCCGGGCTGGCCGGCGGCAGCGCCGATGCGGCGGCCGCGCTGGTGGCATGCGATGCGTTGTGGGGCACCGGCTTCAGCCGCGAGGATCTAGCCGGTCTCGCCGGACGGATCGGGTCCGACGTGCCGTTCCTCGTCCTGGGTGGGACCGCGTTGGGAACCGGTCGGGGCTCGACCGTCAGTCCGGTGCTCGCGCCCGGGCACGCCTGGCACTGGGTGGTCGCGTTCGCCGACGACGGCCTGGCGACGGCTGACGTCTACCGCGAACTCGACCGCCTGCGCGACATGGACGCAGCTCCAGCATCCGTCGGTACACCGGATGCGATCCTCTCGGCGCTTCGGCAACGCGATGCGGCCGTACTGGCGAAGGCACTTGGAAACGACTTGGAAGCCGCGGCCTTGTCACTGCGACCGCAGCTTCGCCGCACCCTGGACGTGGGCCTCGCCGCGGGGGCCCTCGCCGCGCTGGTCTCCGGGTCCGGACCGACATGTGTATTTCTCTGCCAGGACGCCCCCCACGCGTCCACAGTGGCCGAAGCGCTCGAGACTGCCGCGGCGTGCCGAGCTGCCCGTCCCGCGCTGGGTCCGGTCGCCGGCGCGCGGGTGCTGTGACCTCAGCGGGGCTTGCGTACCAACAGCTCCGGTCTGGTCTCCAAATGGGACAGTCCGTTCCAGGCGATGTTGACCAGGTGCGCCGCCACGGTCTCCTTGCGGGGCTTCCGTACCTCGAGCCACCAACGTCCGGTCAACGCCACCATCCCGACGAGTGCCTGCGAGTAGAGCTCGGCGAGTTTGCCGTCGTACCCCCGGGTCTTGAACTCGCGGGCGAGAATGTGCTCCACCTGATGCGCCACATCGTTGAGGACCGACGAGAAGTTGCCGGTGGCCGAGCCGACCGGTGACTCTCGGACCAGCACCCGGAATCCATCCGTCTCCTCCTCGATGTAGTCGAGCAGCGCCAGCGCCGCCTGCTCGAGCAACTCCCGTGGGTGTCCAGCGGTCAGCGCGGTCGTGATCCGTTCCAGCAGGCCGATCATCTCGCGGTCGACCACGACGGCGTACAGCCCCTCCTTGCCCCCGAAGTGCTCGTAGATGACCGGTTTGGAGACCTTGGCCCGGGCGGCCACCTCCTCCACCGAAGTGCCGTCAAGTCCTTTCTCCGCGAAGATGCGCCGGCCCACGGCGATGAGCTGCTCCCGTCGTTGGGCAGAGGACATCCGGACGCGCTGCGGCGCGCGGTCCGGTGGCGGCGAGGTCGGTGGACGCCCGTTTCCTTGAGTCGGGACAGCGCCCGAGATCTCCCCCGCCCCCCCGCCGGCGGCGGAGGCATCTTTGGGCGTCACAACGTCATCGTCGCAGCCTGGGCCGGTCAGGAGCCGGTGCGGAGCAGGGCCTTCTCCGGCTCGACCATCTTCGCCTGCAGCCGCTCGGGCTTGGGCCAGCGGACATTCGTCGCCCAGCCGAATTTCTCGAAGAACCAGATCATGCGTGCGTTCATGTCGATCTGACCCCGCAGTACGCCATGCCTGGCGCAGGTCGGATCCGCGTGGTGCAGGTTGTGCCAGTTCTCGCCGAACGACAGTAGCGCCAAGGGCCAGAAGTTGGTCGCCTTGTCTCGGCTGTCGAAGGGCCGCTCGCCGTACACATGACAGACCGAGTTGATCGACCATGTGACATGGTGCAGGAGCGCGATGCGGACCAGGCCGGCCCAGAAGAACGCCGAGATCGCGCCCGCCCACGACCAGGTGATGAGTCCGCCCAGGAGGGCCGGGAGGAGAACGGATATGCCGACGAAGAGTCCGAAGAGCCGGTCGACCCGGCTGATGTCACGGTCAGCCAGCAGATCGGGGGCGAACCTTTCCCGGTTCGACATCTCCCGGCAGAACAGCCACCCCATGTGGGAGTACCAGAGACCCTTGCTGAGCCCCCATAGGGTCTCGCCGTAGCGCCACGGCGAGTGCGGATCCCCTTCGGCATCACTGAACTGATGGTGTCGCCGATGATCGGCCACCCACTGGATCGGGGCGCCCTCGATCGCCATCATGCCCGCGAGCGTCAGTCCGACGTGCAAGGGTCGGTTCGCCTTGAACGAGCCGTGGGTGAGGTGGCGGTGGAAGCCGCAACCGATGCCGAACCCGCCGATGGCGTAGAAGATCACGAAAAGGACCACGTCGGTCCAGCTCAGACCCCATCCCCATACGACTGGGATCGCGGCGACGAGGGCGGCGAAGGGAATGGCCACGAACACCCAGAGTGCGATCAGCACCCCGAGCGGCTGCTTGCCGGTGGTTAATGGCCGGGCAGCGGATGGGCCGGCTTCGGTGGGTGGTGGGAGCACGGCTGTGGTCATGGCAACCTCTTCGAACCGGTCGGATGGCTACGCCTACGTTACCGTAACTTGCCGAGACTAACCCGGGCAGTGCTCTTCCCGTGCGCGTTTGGCTACTCTGAGCAGTCGTGGTGAGCCCCCAGCGCGCGTGTCGCGCGGATTTGAGCGGACGTGCGACGAGGGAGCGTCAGCGAGCGCGGCCTGGCGACGGTCGGTGGCAGATCGAGTGGGCGCGAGGAGCAGCACCGCGGCCTGCCGGCACGCGCCGTGGCAGATCGTGTTCGACGCACGTCCGCCCCGCTGGGTTACGCTGATTCGCGCGATCGGCCGTGGTGTAATCGGCAACACCTTTGCCTTTGGAGCAAATGTTCCAGGTTCGAGTCCTGGCGGCCGAGCAATCGTACGGTGCTGCATCCGGAGCCCGCTCGGTCCTTGGCGTTCAGCAGTTGCCGGCGATCCGCCCGCGGCCACTGGCATTCAAGTCAGATGTAAGTCAGACTTGGGACATGTCTACTGACGCCCTCGAGAGGCAGGTGACCTGGACCGAGGTCCAGAAGGAGCCGTCTCGCATCGCTGAAATGGTCGATTCCGGGGACGTTTGGGTGACCCGACGTGGCGGGGCCACTCCTTTCGTGCTGACCCTGTCAACGCGGGCCCAGGGCGCTCGACATGTTGCATCCACGGCGGCGCGTGCCCTCCGCAATGTCTTGCGGCAAAGCGACGCCACGATCGTCATTGAGGTGCTCCGGGACGACTTCCCTTGGCTCGACCTGATCCCGGAAGAGCACCTGACAGCGTTCGCACTGGAGTTCACTCGGGCAATCGAAATTGCGGTTGAGTTGGGCCGCTGGGAGGTCATGGACCAGGTTCTGCAGGAGTGGAGGGCGACTGCGGCGATTTACGCTGACCCCGCACTCAGCTCACGCCTCAGGGGCCCGTTCGACGAAGACCATGGCCTGTTGCCACCTGAGGGATCCGAATAGGTGACAAGGCGCAACGAACCGGTGGTGCCGCCGCCACCACCGGGTGGTCATGAGGTGCGGGCGCTCACGAGCGACGCTGCGAAGGGATGGGACATGCTTCGCCAGGCCGCTCGCGCAAATCTGTACGACGCGTGGGGCGTCTGGCGAGACCAGTGGCAGTACGAGGTCACCGCCGCCGGTCGCATCTGGTATGTGGTCGACGACGAGAAACGCCTGGTATGGGTAACGCTTGCGAGCGCTTCCCACCCCAAGGGCACGGAGTGAGCTCCGACTCTACGAACCCGCCTTCGGCGTGGCGGTGAGCGCTTTGCCGATCATGCTGAGCTGTAGTGGTGCGACCGAGCGCCAGAATGTGTCGTCGTGGCAACCGGGGACGATATGAACGACCTCCGGGTCAGGCAGATGGTCGCGCAGGTCGGAGAGGACCGGCTCGAACGGGTCCGACTCGCCGCAGTCGATTCGCACCGACAGCGGGCGGAGTCGCTCCACCCTGGCTGGCAGGTCGCCCCAGGTCCGCCACTCCTCGGCCGAGGAGAAGGCGCCTGGCCTGGCCGACTGCGCGTCGTCATACGACTCCCAGAACGCCGGCGCGTTCGCCACAACGACCGGAAATGTGCCCGGCCGCTCGGTGGCCGCGACGAGTGCCCCATAGCCGCCCATCGACCAGCCGAGCAGGCCGAAATGGTTCGTCGGAAGTCCGTGCTGGGTGAGGATCAACGGAAACTCGGTCAACAGCATTCCGAGCGGGTCGTCGTCCGGATGCGGGTGCCAGTACCCGTTGCCGCCGCTGACGGACGCGAGCACGAACAAGGGCGTCTTCGTGGTCACGCCGGCCGCGAGCAGGCGGTGGTACCGCAGGGTGTCGAAGGGCGCCCGTTCGTCCCCGCCGTACCCGTGCAGGCACAGGCACACGGGCAGCTGTGCACCAGGCGCGGCACCGGGAGGGTACGCGAGCATGTAGTTCACGCTGCGACCGCGCTTCTTCGAGTAGAAGGAACTTCGGAACATGCGACCGGGGTCCGCCTCGGCCGGGACGGGCGTGTCCAGATCGCAGCGACGTAGAACCGTGTCGATCACGCTCCGACCGGGAAGGATCCGCTGGTCAGCGAGCACGCCCCAGCCGCCAACCGTGACAGCCGCGCCCAGAGCCCCCCAACCCATGATCAGATTCCGCCGCGAGATGGCCACCGCGTGAGGCTAAACCCTGCTAGACACAGTGTGGGATCGCCGCCCGCTGGCCGGCTGACTAGCATGGCCGCGTGACCGCCGTTGTGGGGGTCCACCCGGTACGAAGGAGCGGTAATGGCTGACGGACGAACGGTGATCGTTCTGGCCGCGGGCGAGGGCAGGCGGATGAAGTCGGCGACGCCCAAGATCCTTCATCCGGTGCTCGGCCGTAGCATGGTCGGGCATGTGCTGGCCGCGACCGAGGCACTCGCGCCGCAGCGAACCGTTGTCGTCGTCGGGCACGCGGCGGACCAGGTGACCGCACACGTCCACGAGGTGGCGCCGTATGCGGTGACCGCAGTGCAACTGGAACAGCGGGGCACCGGGCACGCCGCGCGGATCGGCTTGGAGGATGTCGACCCGTTCGGCACCGTCGTGATCGTCAACGGCGACCTGCCGCTGCTGCGTGCGGAGACCCTCGTCGACCTCGTCCGGGCGCACGAGGCGGCGAGGGCGGCGGCGACCATTCTGACGGCCGAGGTGCGTGTGCCGTACGGCTTCGGCCGCATCATCCGTCATCACGGCACCAGAGCCATCGACGGCATCGTCGAGGAGCGCGACGCGACCCCGGCGCAGCGGGCGATCCGCGAGATCAACGCCGGGTTGTACGCCTTCGACGCGACCATTCTGCGCGATGCGCTGGGCAAGTTGACCACGCACAACGAGCAGGGCGAGGAATACCTCACGGATGTGGTGGGGCTGCTGGTCGACTCCGGCCTGGCCGTACACGCCTTCGTCGCCGAGGACTCGACCGAGGTGCTCGGCTGCAATGACCGGGTCGAGCTGGCCGAGCTACGGGCGAAGCTGCGGGACAGGGTCAACGACGGCTGGATGCGCGAAGGCGTGACCATTGTGGACCCGGATACCACGTGGATCGACGTCACCGCCCAGCTGAGCTGCGACGCGGTCATCGAGCCGAACACCCACCTGCGCGGCGCCACCGTCATTGGCCCCGGCGCGGTGGTCGGACCCGACACGACCCTCGTCGACGCACGCGTCGGTGAGGGTGCGCAGGTAGTACGGGCGCACGCCGTGGGAGCCGAGGTCGGGCCACGCGTGGTCGTCGGTCCGTACGCGTACCTGCGGCCGGGCACCGTGCTGCACAGTGAGTCCAAAGTGGGCACTTTCGTCGAGGTGAAGAACTCCGATGTCGGCCCTGGGACGAAGATCCCACATCTGTCCTATGTGGGCGATGCCCAGATCGGAGAGCAGACCAACATCGGGGCCGCCAATGTCGTGGTCAACTACGATGGGGTCAGCAAGCACCGTACGGTGATCGGCTCGTTCGTACGGACCGGTTCGGACACCATGCTCGTGGCGCCGGTCACGGTGGGCGACGGAGCGTACACGGCGGCTGGGAGCGTCATCACCAAGGACGTGCCGCCGGGGGCCCTGGGCGTCGGTCGGGCCCAGCAACGAAACGTCGAGGGCTGGGTAGCGCGACGCCGGGCCGGCACGGCCGCCGCGAAGGCGGCCGAGGCTGCCTTACACGTCACAGACTGCGGGGGCGGCGCTGAGGATGACCAATCCGCGGGGGATACTTTGTTTGAGTAGCCCGTTGAACGGGCCGGAGCCGGGGGAGCGCATGCCGGGATGAACAGCATCAGTTCGGAGAACCGGAAGACACTGATGCTCTTCTCCGGGCGGGCGTACCCCGGACTGGCCGAGGAGATCGGCACCGTTCTCGGTGTGGCCGCCACCCCGACCGATATTTTCGAGTTCGCCTCCGGCGAGGTGTTCGTCCGGTACAAGGAGTCGGTCCGTGGCTCCGACGCGTTCGTCATTCAGTCGATGAGTACGCCGGTCAACACCTGGTTGATGGAAACACTGATCATGGTCGACGCGCTCAAGCGCGGCTCGGCCAAGCGGATCACCGTGGTGCTGCCGTTCTACCCGTACGCCCGGCAGGACAAGAAGCATCGCGGTCGCGAGCCCATCTCGGCCAGGCTGACCGCTGACCTGTTCAAGACCGCTGGGGCCAACAGGATCCTCACCGTCGACCTGCACACCGCACAGATCCAGGGTTTCTTCGACGGCCCAGTCGACCACCTGCTCGCCATGGATGTTCTCGCCGAGTACGTGCAAGACCGCTACGGCAACCGGCCGATGGTGGTGGTCGCCCCCGATTCGGGCCGCGTACGGGTCGCCGAGCGCTGGACCGACCGGCTGGGCGGGTCCCCGTTGGCGTTCATCCACAAGACGCGCGACACATTGACGCCGAACGCGATCACGGCCAACCGGGTCGTCGGCGAGGTCGATGGCCGAGTCTGCCTCATCGTCGACGACATGATCGACACGGGGAGCACGATCTGCCGGGCCGCCGAGATGCTGCACGACGAGGGGGCCGCCGACGTCATCGTCGCCGCTACACACGCCGTGCTCTCGGATCCGGCCACGGAAAGGCTCCGCAACAGCAAGATCAGCGAGGTGGTCGTCACCAACACGCTGCCGATCCCGGCGGAGAAGCAGCTCGACAAGATCACCGTGCTCTCGATCGCGCCGCTGCTGGCCCGGGCGATCCGCGAAGTCTTCGATGACGGTTCGGTAACCACCCTCTTCGGTGGGCTCAGCTGATCTACAGTCCCCGGATATTGCGCGGGCCACTCCCGTGGCAATAGGGGCACCCTTATTGCCTGTACACGTCAATAGGGTGCCCCTGCTTGCAGATCCGCATTCGAGCCTGAGGTGAACCGGCCGCCGGTAAAGTCGTGTAACCGAGAGTGCCGCGGCTTCTCGACAAGGTCACTATCGGCCCCACAGGAACGCTCATGCCTGCGACCTCCGAGGTCTTTTTCGACCAGTCCGACCGCCGATGGCTTCGCTGCAAATTCGGGCTCCTGGCCATTATCGCGTTCATCGCCGCGGCTGCGGAACAAGTGCCGAGGCGAGCAGGCGTGATCCGGGGCATCGGCGCGATTCTGTTGATTGCCGCCGTCCTGGCGGGTTCCGGCTGCGGCGGCGCCACCACCTCGGCGCCCGCGGCCGGCGTCGGTGTCGCCGGTTACGTCGTGCCCTGGGACCCGCGCAGCTCAGCGGCGGCGGGAGCCGGTGTACTGACCGAGGTGAGCCCGGTCTGGTACGAGCCGACCGCCGCCGGATCGGTGACGTACGCGTCGGCGCAGGCTCGATCATCGGCGGACGCGGTGAGCGCCGACGCGCATGCTCATCGGGTGTCACTCGCGCCGTCCATCTCCAACTCCTTCAATGGATGGGACGGCGCTCTCGTGGCTCGGCTCGTCGCCGACCCGGGGAAGCGGTCCGCCCACGTAGGGGCCATCGTCGACCTGGTGCGGGCCCACGGTTGGCCGGCGGTTGACATCGACTACGAGGCGCTCCCGGCGTCGAGCCGCAACGCCTACAGTGCCTTCGTCGCCGAGCTCGCCGCTGCCATGCACCGGCTGCCGGCCCGGCTATCGGTCACGGTGCACGCCAAGACATCGGAGCCGGGCGGCTGGGCCGGAGCGCGGGCCCAGGACTGGCGGGCGATCGGCGCCGTCGCTGACGAGGTGCGGGTGATGGCGTATGACTATTCGTACCCGGGCTCGCACCCGGGGCCGATCGCGCCGTCGGCCTGGGTGGGTCAGGTACTGAAGCTGGCCACCGCGCTCGTGCCACGGGACCGGATCGTGCTGGGAGTGCCGACGTACGGCTACGACTGGGAGCCCGATTCGGCCGGAGTACCCGTGCTATGGCCCGATGTGCAGGCGACACTGCGCGAGCATCCGGTCGAGCCACATTGGGACGGCCGGAGTTCGTCACCGTGGCTGCGTTACACGGACGACCAGGGTCGCGAGCACACTGTCTGGTACGAGAACGCCCGGAGCCTGAGCGTGAAGGTCGACCTCGCGAAGCGCTCCGGCGTGAGACGGTTCGTGCTATGGCGCCTCGGTGGCGAAGACCCCGCCATGTGGCGAGCCTTGCGTACCGCGCGATAGGCCGCGGCGTCCACGGCCCCAACGGATCCCGGCGTTACGGGCACGCGATCATCGCGCGACAGCGGCGGTGATCACGCGATAGCGGGCGGTGATCGCGATATCCCAACCACCGCAGAGCCGCGCGCCATCGCCTCGGGTAAACTGTCGACGTTGCCACGGCGAGGGCACCTCCTGAGTAGGTACACGGGGTCAGGTGCCGTGATCGGCGCGGTGTTCGGGCCCGTCCCCATGCACCCTCGCCCGCGCACCGCAAACCACACGCCTGTTGCGTGACAACGCAGACGTACGAGCCAGATCACATCAGGAGTCCTGCCGTGTCCGAGGTAAAGATCAGCGCCGAGGCCCGTACCGAGTTCGGCAAGGGTGGTGCCCGCCGGACCCGCCGCGCCGGCAAGGTGCCCGCCGTGCTGTACGGGCATGGTGAGCCGCCCAAACACATCGCCCTCCCGGCGCGCGAGTTCGCCGCGGCCATCCGCCACGGCGGCGTCAACCAGATCTTCAACATCACCCTGGCCGACGGCACCGAAGCGCTGGCTCTGCCGAAGGCGATCCAGCGTGATCCGCTCAAGGACACGCTGGATCACGTCGATCTTCTGATCGTGCGGCGGGGCGAGCGGGTGACCGTGGACGTCCCGGTGCACCTCATCGGGGAGGCCGCCCGGGGCACGCTCGTCATCAGTGAGCACGACCGGCTCCCGATCACCGCGGAGGCGTTGCACCTGCCGGAGTTCCTCGAGGCCGCGATCGAGGGCATGGAGGCCGGCTCGCGCGTGAGCGCTGCCGACATCAAGCTCCCGGTCGGTGTGGACCTCGCCGTTGACCCGGAGACCATTGTCGCCGTCATTACCGTTGCGCCATCGGCCGAACAGCTGGAGGGCGAGGGTGCGGGCGAGGTCGCCGAGGCCCCGGAGGCGGCGGAGGAGGAGGCGCCGGCCGAGGCTGCACCCCCGGCCGAAACGACCGAGTCGACCGGCTGACTGCCGGCGCCACGGCGGCCGGGCCGAGAGGAGGTGCCCCGGTGTGGATCATCGCCGGCCTCGGCAACCCCGGTCGGCAGTACGAGCGCAACCGCCACAACGTGGGTTTCTTCGTCGCCGACCGGCTGGCTGAACGTACCGGCGCCCGATTCTCCCGCCACCGTCGGACGATGGCCGCGGTGGCCGAGTCACGGCTCGGCGTCGGCGTGGATGCGCCCCAGCTCGTGATCGCCAAGCCGCTCACGTACATGAACCTGGTCGGCGGCCCGGTCGCCTCGCTCTGTCAGTTCTACAAGATCGACCCGACTCATCTGGTTGCCATCCATGATGACCTCGACCTCCTGTTCGGGGTTGTCCGGGCCAAGCTCGGTGGTGGGGAAGGCGGGCACAACGGGCTTCGCTCGATCACCCGATCGCTGTCCACGAAGGACTATCTGCGCGTGCGGGTCGGCATTTCCCGCCCGCCCGGCCGGATGGACGCGGCCGACTACGTGTTGTCGGACTTCTCGGCGGCCGAACGCAAGGATCTCGATGTGGTGGTCGACCGTGCCGCCGACATCGTCGAATCGCTCGTGGTTCAGGGTCTCGAGCCGACCCAGAACGCGTTCCACGGAGTGACCTGACCGTCCAGTATCCGGGATCCGCCCGCGCCAACTGTGGGGAGCGCCACGCCGGGCTTCACCATGAAGGCCCGATGGGTTTGAATGGCAAGCGCCGACGTTTGAAGGATCCCCATGAGTGGCGTGGCCGCCTACCGCTTCTCCCATCTCGACGCGATCGAAGCCGAGAGCATCTTCATCATGCGCGAGGTGGTGGCCGAGTTCGAGCGGCCGGTCCTGCTCTTCTCCGGCGGCAAGGACTCGATCACCATGCTCCGCCTGGCGGAGAAGGCGTTCTGGCCTGCTCCGATCCCGTTCCCGGTGATGCACGTGGACACCGGACACAACTTCGACGAGGTAATGGAGTACCGCGACCGCCGGGTCGCCGAGCTCGGGCTCAATCTCGTCGTCGCCTCGGTCCCCGAAGCCCTTGTCAGCCGGCTGGTGCGGGAGCCGGCCGACGGCTCGCGCAACCGGATCCAGACGCCGGTGCTGCTCGATGCGGTGGAGAAGCACCGGTTCGACGCCCTCTTCGGCGGTGCGCGCAGGGATGAGGAGAAGGCGCGGGCCAAGGAACGGGTGTTCAGCTTCCGGGACGAGTTCGGTCAATGGGAGCCGCGGAACCAGCGCCCCGAGCTCTGGTCGCTCTACAACGCCCGGATCCATCCCGGTGAGTCGATCCGCGTCTTCCCCCTGTCGAACTGGACCGAGCTCGACGTGTGGCATTACATCGCCCGGGAGTCGATCCCGCTGCCGTCGATCTACTACGCGCACGAACGCGAGGTTGTCGACCGGGGCGGAATGCTCTACGCGGTCCACCCGTACCTGCCGGTGCGGGCGGGCGAGGAGCCGTTCACAGCCAAGGTGCGCTACCGCACGGTCGGCGATGCCAGCTGCACCGCGGCGGTAGCGTCCGAGGCGGACACCGTCGAGAGGGTGATCGAGGAGGTTGCCGCCACCCGGATCACGGAACGAGGCGCCACGCGGGGGGATGACAAGGTCAGCGAAGCCGCGATGGAGGACCGTAAGCGCGAGGGGTATTTCTAGTGGCCGATGACTTTCGACGTACGGCCAGGGCGGCCTCCGCACGCCCGGTGGATCTGCTGCGCTTCGCCACCGCCGGCTCCGTCGACGACGGAAAATCCACGTTGATCGGTCGGATGCTCTACGACACCAAGTCGATCTTCGTGGACCAGCTCGCCGCCGTGGCGGCGGTCAGTGCCGCCCGGGGCGACGAGTATACAAACCTGGCCCTGCTCACCGACGGTCTGCGGGCCGAGCGCGAGCAGGGCATCACCATCGATGTGGCGTACCGCTACTTCGCCACCCCGCGACGCAAGTTCGTCATCGCCGATACCCCCGGCCACATCCAGTACACGCGCAACATGGTGACCGGTGCCTCAACCGCCGACCTGGCGCTGATCCTGGTGGATGCGCGCAAGGGCCTTCTTGAGCAATCGCGCCGGCACGCCTTCCTCTGCTCGCTGTTGCGTGTGCCGCACCTGGTGCTCTGCGTCAACAAGATGGATCTGGTCGACTGGTCCGAGGAGGTCTTCGAGTCGATCGCGGACGAGTTCACGGACTTCGCCGCGAAGCTCGAGGCGCCCGATCTGACCATCGTGCCGGTGTCCGCACTGCACGGGGACAACATCGTCACGCGGTCGGCGAAGATGCCGTGGTACGACGGTCCAGCTCTGCTGCACCACCTGGAGCATGTGCACATCGCCTCCGACCGCAACCTCGTCGATGTGCGGTTCCCGGTCCAGTACGTCATCCGTCCACAGTCGACGAAATATCCGGACTACCGGGGCTACGCCGGCCAGGTCGCTTCCGGAGTCCTCAAGCCCGGCGACGAGGTGATGGTGCTGCCGTCGGGGTTCAGCAGCCGGATCGCCACGATCGAGACGGCCGACGGCCCGGTCGACGAGGCATACCCGCCGATGTCCGTGACCGTCCGGCTGATCGACGAGATCGACATCGCCCGCGGTGACATGATCTGCCGGCCACACAATGCGCCAAGAGCGGCACAGGACATCGACGCGCTGATCTGCTGGATGGATGAGTCCGCGTCGCTGCAACCGGGACGCAAGTACGCCGTGAAGCACACCACCCGCAACGTGCGCGCCGTGGTGAAAGAGCTCCAGTACCGGTTGGACGTGAACACCCTGCATCGCGACGAGGGCGCGACGACATTGGGGCTCAACGAGATCGGACGGGTCCGCCTCAGGACAACGGCTCCGCTGCTCGCTGATGAGTACCGGCGCAACCGGACGACCGGCGGGTTCATCGTCATCGACGAGTCGACGAACCGTACGGTCGGCGCCGCGATGATCCTCGAGGCCGCCTGACGAGTGAGCTGGGGCACGCCAGGTCCACAGGAGCGGACCCCGATTGACCCAGCTCGTGACTCGCGCCGCGGATGGGGGGGTGGCGGTTGCTCGACGCTCCGATCGGCCGACTCTAGAATCTCCGCCATGGGCGATGGCAGTCCCGGGCCCGGAGGCGGTGGCAGACGCCGCCCCGGGCGTGATCACGAGACCACCGATGAACGATCAGTGTGGCGCTCCGCCGGGCGCTGGATCGCCACCTCGGTTCGCGGGCTCGCGACGGCCAGTCGGGGAGATCTCTCCGGGGCTGAGCTGCGCCACCTCGTCGCCAACAGCCGTGCGCTGGACCGCGAGGAACGGCGCCTGATCGACGAGGTGCTGGCGGCGGGCGACCGGCACGTGCGCGAACTGATGGTTCCGCGTACCGAGGCGGTCTTCCTCGACGCCGCGATGACGATCGACGAAGCAGTACAAGTGGCCCGCGCGACACCCCACTCCCGGTTCCCCGTCGTCGATGGTTCGCATGACGATGTCACCGGCTTCGTCCACCTCCGGGACCTCACGCTTCGCCCCGAGGGCGAAGGCGCCGTCGCCGTCGGCGAGATCGCCCGTCCGGTGCGACGGCTGCCGGCCGCGAAGCTCGCGCTGGTCGCCCTCTCCGAGATGCGCCGGGCCGGCGACCACCTCGCCGTCGTTGTCGACGAGTACGGGGGAACGGCCGGCATCGTCACGCTCGAGGATCTCATCGAGGAGCTCGTGGGGGAGATCCACGACGAGTACGACGCCGCTCCCACCGGCGCCGACGGCACCCTTCCGTCCGAAGTGGAGGGTCTGGTCAATCTCGCCGACTTCGCCGAGCGCGTCGGGGTCGTGTTGCCGAGCGGTCCGTACGACACGGTCGGCGGTTACGTCATGGCGGCGCTCGGACGCCTCCCCGAGGCGGGGGACGAGGTCACGGTGAGCGGATGGCGTCTTTTCGTCCTCGGCATGGACGGCCGCCGTGTGGCTCGCGTCGGCATCACCCCGCCCCGAGACCGTGGGACGGACGCGCTGCCCGCACCCGCGGTGGGCGCGATCGGGCCGGCCGCGGCCGAGCCGGCTCGAGCCCTCTGAGCCAACCGGGCGCCGACCCGCGGGCCTGGCAAGCCTGCGAGAATGGCGGCCATGCGCCAGCGTCCGCGGGTACTCTCCGGTATCCAGCCCACCGCCGACTCGTTCCACCTCGGCAACTACCTAGGGGCGATACGCAACTGGGTGGCGCTTCAGGACACGCATGACGCGTTCTACTGCGTCGTCGACCTGCACGCGATCACCGCGGGCCACGAACCCGAGCAGCTGCGCCGGCGCACCCGCCTCAGCGCCGCCCAGCTGTTGGCGCTCGGGCTCGACCCGGAGCGGTGCACCCTGTTCGTGCAGTCGCAGGTGCCCGAACACGCCCAGCTCGCCTGGGTGCTGAGCTGCATCACCGGGTTCGGCGAGGCGAGCCGCATGACCCAGTTCAAGGACAAGTCGTCCCGGCAGGGAACGGACCGCTCCTCGGTCGGCCTGTTCACGTACCCGATCCTGCAGGCAGCCGACATTCTGCTCTACCACGCCGATGCCGTACCGGTGGGCGAGGACCAGCGCCAGCACCTGGAGCTGACCCGGGATCTGGCCCAAAGATTCAACACGATGTACGGGCCGACGCTGACCGTCCCCGAGCCGTACATCATCACGGGCACTGCGAAGATCACCGATCTGCAGGACCCGACCGCGAAGATGTCGAAGTCGGCGTCCTCGTCGAACGGGATCGTCGAACTGCTGGATGATCCGGCCCGATCGGCAAAGAAGATCAAGTCGGCGGTGACCGACACCGGGCGGGAGATCACGTACGATCCCGACCACAAGCCGGGCGTGTCGAACCTGCTCACCATCTACGCGGTGCTCACCGACACGGAGGTATCGAAGCTGGTCGAGCGGTACGCCGGCAAGGGGTACGGCGAGCTGAAGAAGGATCTCGCCGAGGTGGTCGCCGATTTCGTCCGTCCGGTGCAGGAGCGCACGCACGCGTACCTGGAGGATGTCACGCAACTCGACAAGCTCCTGGCGATCGGGGCCGAGAAGGCTCGTTCCGTCGCGTCGGTCACCCTGCGTGACGTTTACGAGAGGGTGGGCTTCCTGGCCCCGGTGCGGGAGTCATAACGGTGAACGTGTTCGACCGGGCGGAGGCCGCGTACGAGCGTAGCGTGGTCCGCGCGCGCAAGCGCTGGCCGGTCGCGGACCACGCGTGGTCGGCGAAGGAGCGGTTCGAGGAGGTACTCGGCGGCCGGCTCGCCGCGGCGATCTCCTACTACGGCTTCTTCGCCGCGTTCTCCCTTGCCGTGGTCGCATACTCGATCCTGGGGCGCATTCTCAACGGCACCAACGGCGCGATCATCGGGACGATCAACAGCTACCTCTCCACAACGCTGCCGTGGGTTCGTGATACCGCCGCCCAGGTCGGGGATACGCGGGTGACTGTGTTCGGTGCCATCGGGCTGGTGCTCACCGGCGTTGGCTGGGTGGATGCCCTGCGCTCGTCAACCCGAGCCGTGTGGCGCCTCGAGCAGCATCCCGGCAACTGGATCATCCGCCGGCTGGTCGACCTCGGCATGCTGGTCACGCTGGGTATCCTGCTCACGCTTTCACTCGCCACCGCCACCGCGATAGACGCGGTCATCGACCACGTCATCGGACCGTCCACCGGTGCGTTCGGATCGTGGTTCTTGCGCCTGTCGGGGCCAGCACTCGAGTTCCTGGTGAACCTTGTCCTAGCCGCGGCCGTACTGGTCGTCGTTCCCCGGCTTCGGCTGAGCCCGCGCCGGTTGATCCCAGCCGCCCTGGTGGTCGGAATCGGGATCCAGCTGCTGAACACGATCGGACGGATCTATATCAACCGGACGGAGTCCCGTCCGGCCTACGTGCTGGTCGCCGGTGCTGTCGGCCTGCTCGTCTATCTCTACCTGCTCAACCAGCTGATCCTCTTCGGGTCGGCGGTAGCGGCCACCTCACCGAAGGGGAGCGCGGCCGACCTCGCCGGGGGTCGGGCGCTGCTGTTGGGTGGGGTTGTTGCGACCACCGCGACGCAAGCGCCCGCCGCGGCGGACCCGACGGGGGATGTCGGCGAGCCGCGCCCCGACGAGCGCGGCGACCCGCGATGATGAGCGCCGTGGGCGCCGCCCATGCCCCGATGATCGACGACCGGTTCGAACTGGAATGGAAGGTACGCACGTGGGAGCCCTCGTAACCCTGGATCTGCCGGACGATTCGCCGGTGCTGACGCTGCCTTGGATCATCACGTTCGGCCCCATCGACGACAGCGACGAATGGGAGCCGGTGGTCTGCGGACCGTACGAGCGTGCCCATGCGCTCGCCCTCGCCGAGACGGTTGTCGCGGATGAGGAGCTGATGGCCGTCGTCGAGCCTGTCCTGCCACACACCTCCGTGGACGAGATCCGTGCCGAGATCGAGACCGCCAAGGCAGCCGCGGCCGAAGACGAGGACGAGGAAGACGAGGACGAAGAGGACGAGTTCGACGATCTCGAGGTCTCCGTCGACGAGAACTACGACGGCGACGCTTTCGACGAGGACGAAGGGGAAGAGGCGGAAGGGTACGAGGAGGTCGAGCCGACGCCGCCACCCTCGCCCGAGGAGGTACGGGCGGGATTCGCCCGGATCGCAGCCAAGCTCGCCCAGGGCTGACGGCCTGCCAAGAACCGCGAGCAGGCTACGGTGCTCGCTGACGCTCGCTCCTCGCGCCCGCTCCGACCGGTCAGGTTACCGATACGAGACCGGGCTCGCCGGTCCGGCGCCGCGGCGGCCTCGCCGTCGACGCGGCACCGGTAGACCCGCGTACGACCAGTTCGGGTCGGAAGAGGTACTCCGAGTGCGGGGCGGCGTGTCCATTGATCTCGTCGACGAGCGCCCGAACCGCGGCAACAGCCATCGCGATGACCGGCTGCCGCACTGTCGTCAGGGGAGGGTCGGTGAAGGCGATCAAGGGCGAATCGTCGAAGCCGACCACGGAGACGTCCCGCGGAACGTGCAGGCCGCGCGAGCGCGCCTCCCGGATCGCGCCCAGTGCCATGAGGTCGGACCCGCAGACGATGCCGGTCATGCCGTCATCGAGCAACCGGCGTGCGGCCACGGCTCCGCCCTCGACACCGAACAGGGAGAGCGAAACCCGCGTGGCCAGCTCGGCTTCGCCGACGCCGAGCAGCTCAGCCATCGCCGAGCGGAAGCCGAGCAGCTTGCGCTGGACCGGTAGGAAGCGTTCCGGTCCGGAGATGAACCCGATCCGGCGGTGTCCGAGGGCAACCAGATGGGAAACGGCCGTCTTGCTTGCGGCCTGTTCGTCGCAGGAGACGAAGGGCGCCTCGACCCCCTCGACGTAGCCGTTGACGAGCACGATCGGGAGCCGGCGGCGAACGAGCTTGTGGTAGCGCTCAGGGTCGGCGGCCGTGTCGGCATGCAGCCCCGAGACGAAGACGACTCCGCTGACCTGGCGATCGAGCAGCATCTCGACGTACTCGTCCTCAGTCACCCCGCCGAAGGTCTGGGTGCACAGCACCGGGGTGTACCCGTGTTGTGCGAGCACCGATTCGATGGTCTGGGCGAAGGCCGGGAAGATCGGGTTGTCGAGCTCGGGTACGACGAGTCCGACCAGTCCGGCGCTGCGCATGCGAAGCCGAGCTGGGCGCTCGTACCCCAGCACGTCCAACGCCGTCAGTACCGCCTGGCGGGTCTCGGCCGAGACTCCGGGCTTGTCGTTGAGCACCCGCGACACCGTCGCTTCGCTGACCTCCGCTTGGGCGGCGATGTCGGAGAGGCGGGCGCGCATGCCGAGACTGTAACGCATCGGCAAGACTTTTCAATCATGGCTGCAAGGTCTTCCATCTCCTGCAAAGTCTTGCTAGCCTGCGCTGCATCGCGGTGAACCACACGCTCTCCCCCAACTCACCTCACGGCATGGACACCAGGGAAAGCATTGCCGTGATCCTTCACCGACAGGAGTTCAGATGCGTATCCGGACGGCCGGTGTCGTCGCGCTGATCGGCCTCGCGCTCGCCAGCGCAGGCTGCGGGTCCAGCGGCAACACACCGAGCACAAGCAGCACCCCCAAGGGCAAGCTGGTGATCTGGGCGGACGACAAGCGGGCCGCCGTCTTGAAGACATTCAAGTCGCAGTTCGAGAAGGACACTGGCGTCACTGTCGACATCCAAGCGATTTCCAAGGACCAGCAGACGACCTTCGTCACCGCCTCGCAGCAGGGCAGCGGACCCGACATCATGGTCGGCGCGCACGACTGGATCGGCAACCTCGTGCAGAACGGGGCCATCGACCCGGTCCAGATGACCGATGGGCAGAAGGCGAGCTTCGCCGATGTGGCCATCAAGGCGGTGACCTTCAACGGACAGATCTACGGCGTGCCGTACGCGGTCGAGAACATCGCGCTGATCCGCAACACCGATCTCGTGCCGACCGCGCCGGCCACCATCGAGGATCTGGTCGCCGCCGGCAAACAGCTCAAGGCGCAGAAGAAGGCGAGTGAGATCCTCTGTCTGCAGTCCGGTCAGAACGGCGACGCGTACCACATCTACCCGCTCTACACATCTGGTGG
>JBKPDY010000033.1:0-18575 GCA_046728155.1 Actinomycetota bacterium | reverse complement strand
ATCCAGGTGCGCCCGGGACAGCGTGCGGATCCCGTACGGGGATAAGAACTCGGCCGGGTCGAGCATGCGGCCCAGGATGTGCATGAGCTGCGTGGGACCGACGGCGGAGAGTAGCCGCCGCTGCTGTCCATCCCGGATCCGCCGGGACGAGAGTGCGTCGGCGTACTCGGGTTTTTTCGTCAGGAACCACCGCAGCCGTCCGGCGACCTCGGGCAACCGGGCCAGGGTGACCGACGACAGAATCGTGGTGGCGGCCAGCGGCAGCAGACCGACGACCGACCGCACCTTGAGCGGGACCTTCTGCCCATCGGGCTGCCGGATGACGTCGTAGAAGAAGGAGTCGTCGGAGTTCCAGAGTCCCTGCTCGTACGCCGCCGCGGCGATGTACGCGAAATGCTCGATGAATTTTGTGGCCAGGTCGACATAGGCACGATGTTGCGTGGCGAGCACGAGGGCCATCTCGAGCATGTTCAGCGCGTACATGGCCATCCACGCCGTGCCGTCGCTCTGTTCGAGGATGCCGGCGACAGGCAGGGCCGCTCCGCGGTCGAATGGACCAACATTGTCCAGCCCGAGAAAGCCGCCTTCGAAGACGTTGTTACCCCCGGAATCCTTGCGGTTCACCCACCAGGTGAAATTCATCAACAGCTTGTGCAGCACCCGGGCCAGGAAGTCATAGTCACGGGATCCGTCGAGTTCGAAAACTCGGATGGTCGCCCACGCGTGCACCGGCGGGTTCACATCGTCGAATGCCCACTCGTACGCGGGCAACTGCCCGTTGGGATGCATGTACCACTCACGCAACAGCAGAAGCAGTTGCTCCTTGGCGAAGCAAGGGTCGACGTGGGCGATCGCTACGGTCTGAAAGGCCAGGTCCCATGCCGCGAACCAGGGGTACTCCCACGGGTCCGGCATGGAGATGACGTCGAAACTCGACATGTGGCGCCAATGAGCGTTGCGCAGCCGCGTCCGCGATGGCGGCTGTGCGTTCGGATCGCCGGCCAGCCACCGCGCTACGTCGTAGTGATAGAACTGCTTTCCCCACATCAGCCCGGCTACGGCCTGGCGCAGCACCATCGCTTCGTCGGCGGTCGCGTCCGGTGGCGTGATTTCGGCGAAGAACTCGTCCGCTTCACGCTTGCGGTCGGCCATGACGCTACCGAATCCGTCGCCGAGGTCGAGCACGGCGCGATCGTGGGCGGCCGACTCCGGCGACCAGTCGTCGGCCGGGTCCGCGACGAGGGAAAGCCGTAGCCGGATCTCGGTCATTGCACCAGCCGCGACGTCGAACACGTAATGCAACGCCGCCTTCGTTCCGACCCGGTCGGGGTTGACGGTCGGCTTTCCGTCGACGACGTGATCGCCGATCCCGTCCTTGGGGTAAGGGGTGCGGTTCTCAAGACCCCAGAGCCGTTCGGCGTTGGATTCGTTGTCACAGACCAGCGCCTCGGGCGAGCCCTCGCCGGCGAGGACGAGCCGACCGAGAATGCGGTGCTTCGCGACCAACGTGCACTGGTCGTAGCAGTGGATCGTCGGAACCTCATCGAATCCGGGCTGGCCCCACGCCCAGGTGTTGCGGAACCACAGCGTCGGCAGCAGATGCAGCGTCGCCGGCTCGGGACCGTGGTTGGTCGCTCTGACGGTGATGCACATATCGGTCGGACCGGCCTTGGCGTAGTCGACCTCCACTCCCCAGAACCTGCCCTCGTCGAATATGCCGGTGTCAACGAGCTCGAACTCGGGCTCGGCCCGGCCCCGGGCCGCGTTGGTACGGACGATGTCGCCGTACGGAAAGCGACTCTGGGGATAGTGGTACCGCCAACGCATCCACGAGTGGGTCGGGGTTGAGTCGAGGTACCACCAGTACTCCTTGGCGTCCTCGCCGTGGTTGCCCTCCGGTCCGCCCAGCCCGAAGATCCGTTCCTTGAGGATGGCGTCCTTGCCGTTCCAGAGAGCAAGGCCGAAACAGAAGGTCTGCCGTTCGTCGCAGACCCCGGCCAGTCCGTCATCGTTCCACCGGTATGCCCGCGACCGGGCATGGTCGTGCGGGAAGTAGTCCCACGCGGTGCCGTGTTCGCTGTAGTCCTCACGAACGGTTCCCCAGGCGCGCTCGGCCAGGTATGGCCCCCACGCCCGCCATACGCGGTCGCCCGCGTCCGCCGCGGCAAGGCGTCGTCGCTCAGCACCGGGTTCACCCACGGTAGGTATTCTTGCCGGACCGCCGCGCCGACCGGACCCGGCCTTGGTTACCGCCGAGTTGGTCACACGGTCGTGGTCCGTCGTTGCCTCCCGCCACACTGGTCACGTGGTGTGCATCGAATTCGGTACCCAGACGTGCGGAGACCTCGCCAACGGCGCTGAGCGTGAATGGCTGGTCACCGACGGTCTCGGTGGCTACGCGATGGGTACCGTCTCGAGTCTGCGTACCCGGCGTTATCACGGTCTACTGGTGGTGGCCGGGTCCGTTCCGGCCCGGCGGATGGTCACCCTGGCCGCGCTCGACCCGGTGCTGACCCTGCCGTCCGGCGCCGTGGTCCGCCTGGGCGTCCACGAGTGGATCTCCGGCGCGATCGACCCCGATGGCCACGCATTCCTCGAGAGCTTCGCCCTGCGCGACGGCCTGCCGGTGTGGCGTTGGCGCGTGGGAACCGTTGTCATCGAACGGGAACTGGCCATGGCGTACGGGCAACCGAGTGTTGGCGTGGTACATCGCGTGGTTGCTGGTGGCCCGGTCGGGCTCGCCGTCGAGCCGCTTTGTACGTGGCGCGACTCGCACGCCGAACGGTACGAAAGCGACGGCCTGAGCATCGCGCACACGACGGATGGTGTGGTCGTCGAGGGCGCCTACCGGGTCGCCGGGCCCTCGTACGAGCGCGATGGGCAATGGCTTCTCGGCGCCTTCCATCGGCAGGAGCGCGACCGCGGCCTTGCCGCGAGCGAAGACCTGTTACGCGTCGGCCGGTTCGTGCAGACCCTCGACACCGGGGAGGCGCTCGAGGTCAGCGCGTGGGCGGGCGACGACCTGAGCCGAACTCCCCCGCCCGCGTCGGACCTCGTCGCCGGGGCAAGACGGCGTGCTCGTGCGATCACGGCCGGCGCGGATGGCGAGGCCGCCCTCCTCCGCCTGGCAGCCGACGCGTTCATCGTGCGACCGTCCCACGGAGCCCCGGACGTTGTCGCTGGATACCCATGGTTCGGCGCCTGGTCGCGGGACACGATGATCTCCTACGCCGGACTCTTTCTCGTCGCCGGCCGCGCCGACGAGGGACGCGACCTGCTCCATGCGTACGCCCGTACGGTCTCGGAGGGAATGCTCGCGAATACCGCGGATACCGGCCGGGTCGAGTACAACACCGCGGATGCGACGTTGTGGTTCCTGCACGCGGTCGACCGCCACGTCGCTTCGACCGGCGACACCGACCTGGTCGCGGGCATTATCGACTACCTCGACGACATCGTGCACCGGCACCTCACCGGCACCCGCTTCGGGATCCGGATCGACCCGGTGGACGGACTGCTCACGCAGGGTGCCGACGGCTACGCCCTGACCTGGATGGACGCCATCGTCGACGGAACGCCGGTGACCGCGCGCACGGGCAAGGCGGTCGAGTTGAACGCACTGTGGATCAACGCTCTCGCCGCCCTGGCCGCGCTCCGCCGCGGCATCGGGCGGGATGCCGCGGAACTGGAGGCGTTGCGCGCGCGTTCTATGCGGTCGTTCGTTCGAAGGTTTCCCAGCGAACGCGGCTGGCTCCACGACGTCGTCGACTCCCCGACCGGCGACGACCCGTCGCTGCGACCGAACCAGCTGCTCGCGTACGGTCTGCCGTACGCACCGCTCAGAGGCGGCGACCCGGCCGCGGTGCGTGCGGCCGGCCAAGCTCTGCTCACCCCGCTCGGGGTGCGTACGCTCGCCCCCGACGAGCCGGGCTATCTCGGCGCACATCGCGGCGACCAGGCCGGCCGGGACCGTGCGTACCACCAGGGGACGGTCTGGCCGTGGTTACTGGGACCCTACGCCGACGCCGCTCGTGCCCTCGGCCTCCCCACCGACAATCTGTTCGACGGCATCCGGGCCCACCTGGCCGAATGGGGCGTCGGCTCGATCAGCGAAACCGCAGATGGCGATGCCCCCCACGCCGCCACCGGCTGCCCATTCCAAGCCTGGTCAGTGGCTGAGACCTACCGATTCGTCAACGATTCACAGCAAGGGCCAGGAGAATGAAGCTGAAGCTCGACCTGCACGACATCTACAACCGCCACGCCGACATCGAGCGAGCACTTCACGACATCGTCCGCCAAGCGGTAGCCAAGCGGATCGAGCTGGTCGAAATCATCCCCGGGAAGGGCTCCGGTCAACTGAAGAAGCGCGTCCTGCGCTTCCTCGATCAACCGGACATCAAGGCGCTGTACCACCGGGTCGAAAAGGACTCCAAGAACTTCGGCCGAATATTCGTACATTTTCGGTTCAAGTAGCCACCGATTGGACAACGTTCCCGCCGGCTGAAGATCCTTTCCGTACAACAAGCTTGGCCGCCTTGGCCATCTGTACGGAAACGATCTTCAAAAGGCCGAGGAGCCCGCGATCGTCGATGCCTGAGGTCCGGCTGTCGACCGGTAGAGTCTCGCTTCGACATGGTCAGTTTCGGTCAGCTGTCGTTGGCGGAGGTACCGCTCCGGGACCCTCACCATCCAGCCCCGGGTCTTCACACCCTGCGGCTCAACGACCTCTACCGTCGCCGCCCGGGGACCGAGGAGACCGCGCGCCATCGCGTGCCGGTCCACATGCTCGCGCTCGTGACGGCGGGGCGAGCCCGCTTCACGGTGGACTTCACGCCGTACCCCTGCCGACCGGGAGGCCTGCTGTGGGTGCGTCCCGGGCAGGTTGTCGGACTTCCGCCACCCGGTATCGACGCCACACTCGTGCTGTTCGAGTCCGAGTTCCCTTACGAAGCGGCGGCTCCCGGTACGCAGGCCCTCACGGCACCCGCGGGAGCCCAGCCGCGTGATGGCACCTACTGGCAGCCCACCGGTGACGACGCGGAGGCGATCGTCGATGGGATCAGTCAGCTCGAGATCGATTACAACCGGCTCCTCGGCGGTGATGACATACCGGCCGACGTGCTACGCCACCAGCTGGCGGCGCTACTGTTGCGGGTCCGGCGGCTGGAACCCGAGGGCGGCTCGGGGCAGGCGCGCATCGACAGCGAGACCCTTGCCCGATTCCGATCCGAGGTCGACCGGGGATTCACCCAGACTCGACAGGTCGAGGACTACGCCCGCGCGCTGGGCTGCTCGGTCCGGACGCTGACCCGCGCCAGTCTCGCCGCGACCGGCCGAACGGCGAAGCAGCTGCTCGATGACCGGGTGGCTCTTGAGGCGAAGCGACTACTCGCCGAGTCCGACCTGCCGGTCGGGGAGATCGGCGCTCGCCTCGGCTTCCGGGAGGCCACCAATTTCGGTCGGTTCTTCGCCCGTACCACCGGCGCCAGCCCGGGCCAGTTCCGAGCGGAGAGCCGGCGGGCAGTTCCCGACTCGGACGAGCCGTTGAGCGGTGCCCCACCGGCGCAGCCCCTGGCCGTGGCGCTGGCGAAGGCGGGGACACACGTGCAGCCCGGCCGCACGAAACCGTGATCGCATCGCCCGGATCCACGATTCCCGGTTGCCGGACACCCCGGCGGGTAGAGCCTGGTAGGCAGTGGAATCCTGAGCGGTGGAGGGCGACCGATGGGCCAGCAGCTCGTACGCGACGTCATGACGACGTCGGTGATTGGACTCGCAGAGTCCGCCTCGCTTGTGGAGGCGGCGCGGCACATGCGCATGTCAGACATCGGAGATGTCCTGGTGCTCGACGGTGACAAGGTTCGTGGCATCGTCACCGACCGCGACATCGTCGTCCGCGCACTCGCGGCGGATCTCGACCCGGCGGTGACGACGGTCGGCGAGATCGCGACGCCCGACCCGCTCTCCATCGGCCCGGACCAGCCGGCGGCCGACGCGGTGCAAATGATGCGGGACGCCGCTCTGCGGCGGCTGCCGGTCTGTGAGGACGGTCATCTGGTCGGGGTCGTCTCCCTGGGAGACCTGGCCACGGCCCGCGACCCGGAGTCGGCACTTGCGGATATCAGCGCGGCACCCCCCGGGCACTAGGACTCCGCCGGAGCGGTCCGCCGACCCGTACCGCCTGCGGGCGACGCGCTCGACACTCAGGAATCGCCTGATATCTCTTGGACCGCAAGAGCCCTTAGTATTGCGACGTGACAGCCGCGCATCTGACGGTCGAGGAGTCGCGGACCGCCTCCGAGGCGGTTCTCACCCTCGCCGGGGAGATCGACATGGCGACAACCGGCGAGCTGAAAGCTGCGGTGGACCGCACGCTCCGCGAGCCGCCATCACGACTGGTGCTCGATTTCTCGCGGGTCACCTTCTGCGACTCACAAGGGCTCAGTACCTTGATCTCCCTCCGCCGGCAGATCACGGCCGCCGGCTGCCAACTGGTCCTCGCGAACATCGGCGACTTCATGCGCCGGCTTCTGGAGATCACCGGACTTCAGGCGGTGTTCGGGGTCGAGGACGAACGAGCCGCGGCCCCGACGCACGACCCGGCCTGACCGCTGGCATCCGAAGTGCCTGGCCGCTGGAGGGCGAAGTGCCTAGCCGCCATCCGGCGAAGCGCGCGAACTGCCGCTCCCCGCGTCGAACGCTCACGCCGCGGCGAGTTGGGTCCGCAGCTTCCGGAGTGTCTGCGCCAGCAGACGCGACACGTGCATCTGGGAGATTCCGAGTTCCGAGGCGATCTGCGACTGCGTCATCTCACCGAAGAAGCGCATCGTGAGGATGCGACGCTCACGCTCTGGCAGCGCGGCGAGCAACGGCTTGACTGACTCGCGGTTCTCGACAGCCTCCATCCCGGGGTCCTCGTCGCCCAGCGGATCGGCGATGCCCAGGTCGGTGTCGGGGCCCGCGGGCGCCGAGAGCGACACCGGGTTGTAGAGCCGGGCCGCCTCCACCGCCTCGGCGACGTCCTCCGGCTCGACCTGGAGGTGCCGCGCGATATCCGCCAGCGTCGGCGATGCCGCCATGGTCTGGCTGAGTTCCATCTTGGCCCGGTTGACCTGGATGCGAAGCTCCTGTAGCCGTCGCGGAACCTTGATGCGCCAACCCTTGTCGCGGAAGTATCGACGGATCTCGCCGACGATTGTCGGCGTCGCGTAGCCACCGAACTCACACCCGCGCGTCGGGTCATACCCATCTACCGCGTTGACCAGACCGACCATGGCGACCTGGATCAGATCGTCGATCGGCTCACCACGATCGCGGAACCGGCGGGCGAGTCGCTGTGCGAGGCCGAGGTTGTCTTCGATGGCCTGACTACGCAGGTCCGCCCGTTCGGGCGAGTCCTCCGGAAGCAACGAGGCGGCCGAGAGCAGGCCATGCACGGTGATGTCGCGGCTCCCAGGCCAGCGGGGATGACCATCTGTGCACGACGACTCTGTTGGCGACACCGGACGAAACCGGTCGATGATCTCGCCCGGCTCGACATAGGCCTGCAGGCGTTTGTCCACGCCGACGATCTCCAGCACGTCTTGGCACAGTCCGCGGGCGCCGACCGCTCGCAACCCACCACCGGCGGCCTCGGCCCGGTGGGCCACTCCGACAAGCATGCCGACGGTTCCCGCGTCCAGGAGCCGGACCTTGTCCAGATCGAGTACGAGCTCGCAGCGGCCTTCCGCTAGCCGGGCGTTCAGCACCGCCTGTACGCGCCGCCAAGTCGCCAAATCGAGGGTGCCCTCGACCAGCACCAAATCCGCATCGCCGAGTCGCCGTACGTCGATCCGCATGCTGTACCCCTTCCCGGGTAGCCTGCTCGTCACGTGCTCGTCTTGATCTGATCCTCTACCACTCGGCCCGAACTTCAAAACAGGGCAGCGGGCTCGACTGGACACCGCGCGCGCCGCCGGCCTGCCCGACGGCGTGTTTGCGCAGCTAGATGCCCTGTCGACGAGTTACGACAACGCCATCACGGACACCGTCGCCCAGACCACTTTCCCAGTATTCGGGACGAGGTTCCCCCATGCCGTGGACAGTGCGTCCACAAGTAGCAGGCCTCGCCCGGTTGACGCAGATTCGTCCGAGATGTTGGCGATCCTTGCCTGGCCCGGCCCGCCGTCGCGCACGGCGATGTGAAGCAATGGCCGCACCAACCTCAGCGTGAGTTCCAGGGCGGTGCCGGCGTGGACGACGGCATTGGTCACCAGCTCTGATGCCACCAACTGGGCCGCGTCGCCGTCGGTGTCGACATTCTGGTCCCGGCAGAACTCCTGTACGGCGAGGCGGGCCAAGCCGGGCGCGTTGCGATCAGCGCGCATCCAGTCGCGGCGCGATGGTGGAGTCGGCGTGGCGTAGAGGACGGCTAGGGCCTCGCTCCTATCTGGACAGACGTCCACGAACTGATCGACGCCCAGCCGGGTTATGGCTGCGCCGACGTTGGGACCGCCGGCGACGATGAAGCGCGAGCCCGGCCAGTGCATGCTCTCCCGGGCGACGCTGCCGAGCACGGTCAGACCGAGATCGTCCGCGATCATGAGCCGGGACGTGTCCACGACGACCCCGGTCGGCTGCTCCACCAGGCAGTCCAGGAGCACCGCGCGAAGATCAGGCGCGGTGTATGCGTCCAGCACACCGTGCGGGCGCACGATCACGACCGGACGTGTGTGCTCCACCTCGAAGCTCGCCTGGCCGCTCATCAACGTGTGACCCGCCTCGCCCGCCGCGATACCCCCTCCTGATTCCATCTCACCACGCCGCGCTCGACCTGGCGCCGCCGAGATCACAGTCATGCCGCGCCGGCCACCACTCGCTGACGCTGTGGCGCGCCCGACGGGTGTGCCCGTTGGCCACCGCTGCGTCGCGAGCGCTCGCGCTCGGTCTCGGCACGCAGTCGGCGCTCCTTGTCCCGTTTCTTGCGTAGGGCGACCCTGGCCAAGCGCTCGTCCAGCCGGTCGACGTCGATCAGCCGGCGCCGGTCGAGGGCGTCGCGCCAACCCAGCTCGCGCAGTGTCGCCCGGTCGTTCTCGCTGAAGCCTCCCCACACGCCGTACTCCTCGTTCACGCTGAGGGCGTGCGTAGCGCATTGCTTGCGTACGGGACAGCCGGCGCAGAGACGTTTAGCGGCCTCCTCACGCAGCCGACGACTGATCCGGCCGAGATCGTCGTCCGGGTGGAAGAACTGGGACGAGGCGCGGTCCCGACAGCGGCCGTGCATCTGCCACTCCCAGGCCTCACTGATGGGCTGAAGTTGCCCCATCACTCTCGCCATCAGCTGACTCCTCTATGAACGGACCGCGGTGCGGTCAACTCTTTCGGCTCTCGGCACGTCGCGTATGGGCGCTCGCGAGCAGGTCGGCCAGGACGTCAGCGTGGTGGGCCACCGGCAGGGCGACCCACCACGCTCCGCGTAGCCGGGCGGGGGAGGCTCAGCCCACGCTCCGCGTAGCCGGGGGAGGCTCAGGCCGGCTGCGCGGCGCCAGTGGCGATGCCGTCAGGTGAAGATGCTGACGCCACCGGGTCCGACGAGTAGGCCGACGATGATCAGGACGACACCCCACAGGAACTGGCGCCGCAACAGCGCGACTATGCCCGATACGACGAGAATCACCGCGAGAAGCCACAGCACGAACGTCATGCGACCCTGGTACCCGGCCGGGATGACCAGCAAACGTCAGTGGCCGGCGCCCGATCCGTCCGGCCTTGAGACGAGCCGCAGCAGCTCCTGTCTGATGGCTGGTCGAGAGCCGAAGACGAGCAGGAAAGCGGCCTCCCGGAGCAGGCGCTGTGGGTGCTCGCCAGCGAGAATCCCGCGGGCACCGGCGGCGACGGCGAGCGTCCCGGCGGCCCGAAGCGTCAGTTCCGACGCCGCCGACCGCGCCGGCGGTAATGCGTCCGGATCAGGGGCGTCGAGCCGGTCACGGCAGGCGCGAAGCTCCTCCGCCAACGTCACCGCGGGAGCCGGCTCCAGCGGTTCGAGCAACGTGAGGCAACGACCGGCCGAGCCCAATGAGAGTGAGCCGTTGGTTCGAAGACTCGCCGCATCCCTGGTCGGCCAGTCGGCCAACGGCGTGGTCGAGGTAACCCGGTCGTCGGGGACGAAGTGCCGGCGGAAACTGACCTGTACCGTCCGGCTCGCGTTCACCGCCGCCAGCCGAAGAGGTTGCACCGTCAGGGTTTCGGAAACACGTGCATCCACGAGTGCCCATACGATTGTGTCGTCGGCCTGGCGGGCGGCGGTATGAACGACATCGACGAAGCCCCATCCGGTGACCCAGGGCGCTTCGCCGTCGAAGATGTAGCCGTCGGCAACCCGGCGCGCGCTCAGCGCGGCCAGGCCGGGGCGCACGCCAGCCTGTGACACCGCGGCGCGGCGCTCGCCGCTGCACAGCGGGCGTAACCACTCCTCACGCAGCCGCTCCGGGGCGGCCGCGGCGGCCCTGACCGCTCCGCGATGTTGGATCAACACGAATGTCGTCGCCAGGCAGGCGCCCGCCAGAGTCTCCACCACCCGATGCGCCTGCGGATCGTCGCCCAACCCACCCATCTCCACCGGGCCGTTCAGGGCGTAGAACCCGGCGCCGGCAAGCGCGTCCAGGTGCGCCTGAGGTAGCTCACCGGTGCTGTCGACCTGTGCCGCGGCGGGAAAGAGCAGCTCCTCCGCGAACCTCTTCGCGAGGGCGAGGAAGCTCTCAGGATCACTCACCGCGCCACCGCCGGCTCCTTCCGATCATGGCTCACCAGCGGCCCAGTCTAGGCGTGCCCCCGCCGAAATCAGGACGCCGGCCAGCGCCCGGTCAACCGGTGGAACCCGGTGGCGCCGGCCCGGTCCACAGCCGCCCGTACGATCGCGAAGATCAGCCCCTGCAACGCCGCTGCCGCGAGGACCTCGCTCCACGTCCCGTTCTCGTCCATCGCCTTCGGAGCGGTGTCCTCATCGGACAGTGCCCGCCAGATGTGCCGGAATGCGTATCCGCCAACGGCTCCGGCCAGCGCACCGAGGGCCAGGCCGAACGGTTTGTAGAGGAGTTTGCTCACGGTTGCCTCCGTTCGATCCCGCTCGCCTTCGCGCGCCCGGCCTTGGTCCAGTCTCGCGGAGACCGGCGGCAGCGGTGTGGCATAGCCCCGATATTGCCGGCCGCCACGGCGTTTCGGCCGTTTCCGGGCGTTTGCCATCGGGTAAGGTCCGGCACCGATGAGAGATCTTGTACAACGCTGGCGGCTACGGAGCACGGCGCGGAAGGTGTTCGGGTGGCGGCGGCTCCGCTCGCCCCAGCTGGGCGCGATGCGGGCATTGCTCCGCGGCCGCGACGCCCTCGTCGTGCTCCCGACCGGCGCCGGCAAATCCGCCATCTATCAGGTGCCGGGCCTGATCCTGGATGGACCGACGCTGGTCATCTCACCCCTGCTCGCCCTCCAACAGGACCAGATGGCCGGCCTCAACGCCCGCCAGGCGCCCGTTCCCCCGACGCCGCTCGCCGTCCGCATCAGTTCGGCTGAGAGTCCTCGCCAACGGGCCGAGGCACTCGAGGCGGTCCGGCAAGGGCTGGCCCGATTCCTCTTCGTCACGCCGGAGCAGCTCGCCATCCCGGCCCGGCTCGCCGAGCTGCGAGCGCTACGGCCGGTCCTGGTAGCCGTGGATGAGGCGCATTGCCTGTCCACGTGGGGCCATGACTTCCGTCCCGACTACCTGAACCTGGGCTCGGCCCTGGCTGCTCTCGCGCCACCGGTCACCGGGTGGCGGCGGAGGTTCGGCGACCGTCCGCGGCGTCCCACGGTTGTCGCGCTCACCGCCACCGCGTCTCCGCCCGTACGCGAGGACATCACCGCTCGCCTGCGTCTGGCCGATCCGATGGTGGTCGTCACCGGCCTCGATCGGCCGAACATCTACCTCGAGGCGTACCGCTGCCCGACCGAGGACGATCGCTGGCGCCGGCTGCTCGCCGTCCTCGACTCGGAGCCGGGTGCGACCGGTATCGCGTACGTGCCTACCCGGCGCGCCGCCGAGGCCCTGGCCCGGCGCCTGCGCGAATCCGGGATCGAGGCGTACCACTATCACGCCGGCCTGACGGCAGCCACCCGTCTGACGCGCCATCAGGAGTTCCTCGACGGGCGTGTGCCGGTGATGGTCGCGACGTCGGCGTTCGGGATGGGCATAGACAAGCCCGACATCCGATGGGTGGCCCATCTGGCACTGCCCGATTCGCCGGACACGTACCTCCAGGAGATTGGACGGGCGGGCAGGGACGGTCTACCCGCCCGCGCAGTCCTGCTCTTCCGGCCGGAGGACGTGGCACTGCAGCGATACTTCAGCTCCGGCCTACCCGCCGAGGTCGAGATACGCGACATCGTCGCGGTGCTTCGGGAGAGACCGCACACACGGGCGGAGCTCCGGCAGCGCAGTGGTTTCCGCGCCCGCAAGCTCACTCAGCTGATCACCCTGCTGGAGGAGGTGGGGGCTCTGGTCGAGGACGCCGACGGCCATCTCAGCAGCCCGGCTGACGCGCCGCTGCCGGTTGCGGCGGCCCGGTTGGCTCTCGCCGAGGTCGAGCGGCACCGGACCGTACAGCAGACCCGCATCGAGATGATGCGACAGCTGGCCGAAAGCCGGTCCTGCCGGGGGCAGGCGCTGCTGACGTACTTCGGGGACAGTCTCCCGACAACGTGCGGACATTGCGACAACTGCTCGCCGCGTCCCTCCCCTGTCCGCCGAGTGCCCGCCCACGAGCCGCGCGGTGAACCGTACCCTCCGCACACTCTCGTCCGGCATCGAGCCTGGGGCACCGGGATTGTGCTGGGATACGAGGACGATCGGATGACGGTTCTGTTCGACAGGGTGGGTTACAAGACCCTGTCGGTCGCACTGGTGATGGAGAGGGATCTATTAGTCAACGGTGACTGAACGTACTCCGCACCTAGGTCAACTCGGCGATTCGGTTGATGGGCGGGACGCATACGGCGCCCGTACGGTACGGCCATGTCCCGTACCCGCACGATCACCGGCGCCGGGGTCATTGCCACGGTCGCCCTTGTTCTCATCTTCGGCAACCAGGCGGTCACCGAGTGGGTCGACCGCCACTACCCCAACCCGAACAGCGATGGCTGGTCGTGGTTCCTGCATAAGCTCACCTGGCCGGCCTGGGCGTTCTCGCCTTCAGGTCGCCAAGGTGCCCGGGGCCTGCTGGTGCAGGATCTCCGGGCTCTTTTTCTCATCCTGTTCGTCGCGCTGATTCTGGGACTCGTCGCGAAATCGGTCTCCGGCGGCGGTGGCGCCTTCTTCCTGGGTTGGGCGGCGCTGATCTTCGCTTCGGCGCTCGCCGCATTCATCACGGCGTGGGTTGCCGCGGGTGCGACCTTCCTCGCCGCGCTCGCCGCTGCTCAGGAGGGCTCCGGGTACGGACTCTTCGTCGGTTGGATCGTCGGCATCGCCGCATCGACCGCCAGGGGGCCGGCGTGAGTCACGCTCGAGGCCCCTCCTTGTTGCGCTGCGGGTGTCGTGTGCTCAGCCGAACATTATGGTCGTGCCGGTGACGGTGATCGATACCGCTCGCAGCGGCCTTTCCGCCGGTCCCTGCACAACATTTCCATCGGTCGCGCTGAACTTGCTGCCGTGACATGGACAGTTGATCGTTCCGCCGGTGACGTTGGCGACCGTACAGCCCTGGTGCGTGCAGATCGCGGTGAAGGCCCGGAACTCGCCCGACCTGGGCTGGGTCACCACGATGCTGCGATCGGCGAGGACCACGCCACCACCGACCGGCACCGCTGACGTCACCAGCAGCGCTGTCGGCGTCGCGACGGGGTCGTCCCCGGTATCGCCCGCGTCCCCAGTGTCGTCCGACCCGGAACCGGTTCCGCCGCCGGTGCCGGGCGCGTTGTCCTGACCAGCGCAGCCGCCCACGACGACCACCAACGCCGCTCCCAACAGCGCAGTCCTGCGGGACACCAGACGCGGCGAGCGCGCGTCCGCATCGGGGGTGGGATCGTCCAGCATCATCGTCACTCCGATCGTCGTTACCAGCCGGCGTAGCAACGCGTTGCGTCGGCGGTCGGTTCAGTTGTAGCGGGTGACGTAGCCGCGCCGCCGGAACACCCGCAACATCCAGGTCACGTAGCCGACCGATATCACCGCCATCGCGGCGGTGCCGGCTGCGGCCACGCCGAGCTGGCCCCAGGCGTCACCACCGAAGGCGAACGCCCGGCCGGCCGTGAAGGCATGGGTGGTGGGCAGGATCTCCGCGATCGGACGCAGTAGCCCGGGCAGCGCGCTGGCCGGGTAGAAAACGCCGGAGAGCGGCATCACCACGAAGAGGATCCCCCAGGCGAAGGCCTCGGCGCCGCTCCCGAACCGCAGCACCAAACCGATCACAAACAAGGCGATGGCCCAGCCGATCAGGAGCAGGAGCGCCCCGACCAGGATCATCGGCGGGCCAACCGTAACGATGTTGAATGCGTACGCCCCGGCCACGATGACCGAGACGACTCCGACCGCGACGACGAGCTTCGCCAACCCGAAGAACGCGACTCCGGCCACGTACTCCCACTCCCGCATGGGCGTCGCCATCAGGTTGAGCACACTGCGGCTCCACGACTCCTCGAGGAATCCCGTCGCGACCGCGATCTGCGCCTGGTAGACGACGTGCCAGAGGACGACGCCGACGAGGAGGTAGAGCGCGACCCGCTGGGCACCGGTCGCGCTGCGCGCGGCATAGACGCCGATCGAGCCGAAGAGCAGCACGTCCACGACCGGCCAGACGATCACGTCGAACAGCCGGTGCGGGCTCCGTTGCAGCACGTACGCATGGCGCCGCGCGACGGCGAGGATCCGCCATACCGATCCACCCACGGCGCCGTACCTCAGTTCGGTCATCCCGGGCTCACCTCGGTCAGGTCGGCCTGGGTACGGGCGAGATGGAGGAAGACGTCCTCGAGATCCTCCTGGCCGAACCGGCGCGCGATCTGCGCCGCCGTCCCGTCGGCGACGACCCGGCCGTGGGACAGGAACACGACCCGCTCGCAGAGGCGCTCCACCTCGACCATGTTGTGACTGGTGACCAGCAGGGCGGTGCCGAGTTCGGAACTCAGTTGGGCCAGGCCCTCCCGCACCCGTAGCGCGACATCGGGATCGAGCGACGCGGTGGGCTCGTCCAGGACGAGCAACCGGGGGCGATGGATGGCCGCCTTCACGATGCCGACCAGTGTCTTCTGGCCGCTGGAGAGTTCGGTGCCCATGGCCCGACCGAGGTGACCGATACCGAAGCGTTCGAGGCCCTCGCGGGCGGCCGCGTCCGGACGCCGCAGCCCGTAGAGGCGGCCGAAGAACCGCAGATACTCGACTACCCGGACCGCGGCGGGCAACGGCAGGTATCCGGCGGCGAAGCCGACCTCGGACATGGCCCGGACGCGCTCACCCGGCAGCCGGTGGCCGAAGATCTCGATCGAGCCCCGGTCAGGGGAGACGGCACCAAGACACATCAGCAACGTCGTGGTCTTTCCGGCGCCGTTCGGTCCGAGCAGGCCGACCCGTTCTCCCGGCGCCACGACGAGATCGACACCGTCGACGGCCCGACCCCGCCGATACTCTTTCACCAGGCCCGACGCCCGGAGAGCGGCTGGCCCGGTGGCGGCAGTGGCGGGAAGTCTGGGCATGGATAGCGATGCTGCCATGGCGGTCCGACATATACGCAGTGAATTCTCCGGGCCGGATACGACTAACGCCGATCTGTGGGGAACTGCCAGAGCTCTCAGAACCTGAAAGACGGGACATCGGCCGTATCCGAACGTGCCGGCCGACCCCTACCGTACGGGCACGCCCGACCCGACGTATGGACACCCTGAACTGGCCCAAGGTGCGAGCCCGCGCGACCTTGTGGGCGAGTGACCGACGCGGCCGCAGACGCCACCATGAAGGGTCGGTCGATCAACCCGGCTCGCGCCGGTGATGGATCTCTGTGATGTGACCAACTCTGAGAGGCTATCCGTGTCGGACCAGACCCCTGCAGGGCCGCCGTCGAGCGCGCCCCCGCCGCCACCCCCCGCCGCGCAGCCGCCCGCGGGCTCGACGATGACGGCCGCTGAGCAGGAGGAGGCGGCTCGTCAAGCCGAAGAAGATGAGCAGCGCCGCCGGCGCCGCCGCATGCTCGTCCTACTCCTTCTGTTGCTCCTGCTCCTGTTGCTCTGCCTCGGTGGCCTCTCGTACTACATCTGGGGCCGCAACAAGGACAACAACGCGACTCCGGCCGCGACGTCAACGACCTCGGCGCCGGTAGTCGTGCCGCCGACCACCCCGGAGACGACCCCGCCGACAACACCCCCGGTGACGCCGACCGAGACCACTCCCGCGCCGCCCCCTCCACCGGTGCTGATCGAGGTCCCGGACGTTACCAACATGCCCGCCGACAAGGCGGAGCAGAAGCTCAAGGACGCCGGCTTCACCAAGACGCCGAGCCTGGTCGGCGCCAACGGCGAGGCGGTGACCATGGATCCGAGTAACTTCGTGGTGACCGCACAGAACCCGACCGCCGGTACCAAGGCCGCGGCCGACACCGACATCGTGCTCACCGTGACCACCACGACGGGCAGCGGCAAGGGCTGACCTGGATGCAGTGAGGCGGCCCCCGGACCTGGCGGTCCGGGGGCCGCCTGCCGTTTGACAGCCTTCACCGCGGGGCTGAGCGCGCGTCTCAACCTCCCAGCGGGCTCAAAACGTGCGGTTCCCGGTGCGGCGCTATCGGGTACGTATCCCCGGTACAGCGACCCGGGACACGGCTGGATGGCGAGGATCGTCCAACCTGACGACGACATCCGCGAGCGCGACCGGTCCGATCTCGCGGGCGTAGCGGGCGTAGGCCGGCAACGTCCACGCAAGCGGCTCAGGCGTACGGCGGGTCAGCGCCGCGGCTGACAGATCAAGGTGAACGACCAGGTCAAGCGGCAGTCCTCGACCGAGCAGGAACGGTCCACTGAGGATGGTCACCGCCCCCGCCGGCGCCTCGACGAAGACGCTGCGACTTGCCCGGTCCGAGCCGGCGTCCCAGCGGACCGGCCGGATCCGACCCGAGCCACCGGGGGCGAGTGGTTCGAGCACCTCCCGGCGCAGGCCGTCAAGGTCCCACCAGTCCTCGTAGAAGCTATCCGGATCGGTTCGTCCGCGTTCGAACCGCAGCGAGGCCGGCCGCAGGTGGTCGTCGGCGCGAACCCGGATCACCTCGTGACCTCTCAGTTTGATGGGCGCAACAAGATCGTCAGCCATCTCCCCTGGTCTGGCAGCGTCGGCGCCGTCGATCCCCATTCGCAGCCAGCCGCGACCGAACGCGCCGCGAGGGACGAGACTCACCGCCAGCCCGGCCAGCTCGGCGAGCAGGGCGGCGGGAGACACGGGTCTCATGGGCACACCTCCATTCTGGCCGTGGATAACGGTCGCGCCGACCGGTATTCATGAGGTGCGTATTCGGGATACCGCAACGTGTCCAAAAGGGCAACACATGGATAACACCGGCTGGGGCGGTGGGGTCACGCCCGGGCCGACACGGGACGGTGCCGGTGAAGTAAGCGGTTGGCGTCCATTGTGGAGCAACTCAGCTCCGGGTGCCGGCGCGACCGGTTTTGTCGTACCCCGCGTCCAGGATCGGTACCGACTCGAGAGGAGCAACTCATGATCGGGAAGATCAAGTCCGTCGTCATCGACGCGCCCGACATTGTCGGCCTCGCGGCCTTCTACCGGTCGTTGGCGGGCTGGACCCAGGAGTACGCCGACGACGAGTGGATCACGCTCGGCACGCCGGACGGTTACCGCATCTCATTCCAGCTCGCCCCGGACCATGTTCCGCCGCAGTGGCCCGGCCAAGCCCACCCGCAGCAGTTCCACCTCGACCTGAGAGTTCAGGACATCGATGCGGCGGCCGCGGCAGCCGAGAAGCTCGGCGCCTCCCGGCTCGGCGGCGGGGAGACCTGGCAGACACTGGCCGATCCGGCCGGACACCCGTTTGACCTATGTCTCAACGCGGACGATCCGGCGACCACTATCTACGGAGTCACCATCGACTGCCCCGACCCGAAGGCGCTCGCCAACTTCTACGCCGAGCTGCTCGGGATGCGGCTGCTCTACGACGGTGACGAGGGCGCCCTGATCGGGGACGAGGGGCAGGGCCAGCTGATGTTCCAGAAGGTGACCGATTACACCGCTCCCCGGTGGCCCGATCCGGCCCATCCGCAGCAGTTCCACATCGATGTCGACGTGACCGACATTGGCGAGGCCGAGCCGAAGGTGATTGCGCTCGGCGCCGAGCCGCTGGGCGGCGGCGGTGACCAGTTCCGCGTCTATGCCGACCCGGCCGGCCACCCGTTCTGTCTCTGCTGGTGATCAGATCAGGCGTGGGTGGTTGATCGAGGACCTGACGGTGCGCCGCCGCGGCGGTCAGGCTCGCCAGGCGCGGGGTCAGGTTCGCCGGGCGGGGGGTCAGGCACGCCGCGCGCGGGGTCAGGCACGCCGGGCGCGGGGTCAGGCACGCCGGGCGCGGGGTCAGGCT
>JBKPDY010000032.1:0-29134 GCA_046728155.1 Actinomycetota bacterium | reverse complement strand
TCAGTTGGTGGTGTAGGCGAGGAGGTTGGAGTTCGTGACGGTGTCGGGTTCGTTGACCTGGGCTTTGATGCTGTGGTCGGGGTTGAGCAGGGTGATCTGGTTGGTGCCGTCGTTGGTGGTGCGTACGAGGATGTCACCGTTGGGTTGGAAGAGGATGGCGGTGATCGACCCGGTGACGGGCAGGGCGACGTTGTCACCGGTGCGGGTGTCGATGATGGTGTTGGCGAACAGGTCCCGGCCGATGTCGCCGTCGGGCTCGTCACCGGTGCGTTGGTGGACCGCCATCAGGCGGCCGTCAGGGGAGATGCTGTACAGGACACAGCTACGCCGCCGCTGCGGGTTCGTGGCCGGGTCGAGGTCGAAGGCGATCACGATGCGGGCGTTGCCGCCGTCGGCGTCGGCCATGGCGAGCTGGCAGGTGCCCGTGGCGTAGCCGAGGTGTTGTCCATCAGCCGACCACAGCGGATGGATCGCACTGTGCAGCTGATTCGCTAACGGGGTGAAGGTGGCCGAGGCGATGGTGATGATCCCTAGGGTGACCTTGCCGTCGCCGAGATTCTTGCCGACCAGCACGCGCTGCGAGTCGGGCGACCAGGCCGGTTCGAACCCGACGCCGACGGCCCCCACAAACACTGTGCGGCGGTGTTGCCCGTCGCGGTCGGTCACTACCACGTCGCCGCTGTGGTCATCGACGAAGGCGATGCTGGCGCCGTCCGGGGACACGTTGGCCGTGTACCCGTTCGCGCTCAACACCGTCTGCACGCCGGAGTTGGTCAACCGCAGCAGCCGATCCGAATCCACGTAGTACAACCACCCCGGCAACCCCGCGATCGAACCCGCACCCGACGACGGCGGCACCGACACAGACGGGGACAAAGACCCGGCCGGGGAAGCAGCAACGGACCGGCTGCTGCCGCAGGCGGCGGTCAACAGTGCTGCACAGGCGGCCGCGATCGCTATGACGGTCCGGCGAACGATACTTCGTGAGGAGAGCATATTCATGACAAAGGCCCATTCTGAGGAAGAGTGGAAGTGGTCGCCGGCGGGCGTCGTGCATGTCCTGTGCGCTCTCCAAGACGCGGCCGTGGTATCAGCCGGGCGACAGGCCCTTCGGCTCATTCGCACTTGTCCGAACGGCGGACGAGCGCGTGCCGATCGGGATCGGCACTGCATTGGCGAGTCGGAGCGCACCGGGTACGCTCCCAGAACGCAGCGAGACGTGACGCACGGTGGTCCGGAACCGCCACAGGGAGGGATGGAAATTGGTGCCGACCCAGACATCACAGGACGCCGCGACGGTGCGACTACTGCGACGTAGCGTGGGGGTCATCGGCCTAGGGCTACCGTTCGTACTGGCCGTCGGGAACGATATCTTCGCTCGCAGGGCGATTGTGCTCAACTCACTCAGCGCCGCGTACTTCACCGACATGCGGGACGTGTTCGTGGGCAGCATGTCGGCCATCGGGGTATTCTTGATCTGCTATCGCTACGCCAAGCCCGACGAGGTGGTGACCACTATCGCCGGGGTGCTGGCGATAGTGGTCGCGCTGTTCCACACCACCCCGGATGACAAGGCCATCCCGGTCTCCTCCACGGGGCGCCTCGTCGCGTTGGTTCACCTGAGCGCCGCGGGCGCGCTGTTACTGCTGATGGCATATATCTGCCTATTTCTCTTCACTAGAACCAATCCGGCGGTGACCCCCGTAACCCGACAAAAGCACGTTCGCAACGGCATCTATTACGGCGCTGGTCTCGTCATCATCGTGTCTCTCCTGTTAGCCGGCGCCAGCTACTTCCTTCCGCCGTCCACGCGCGCTGCGGTCAAGCCGCTGTTCTGGCTTGAGTCGCTGGCAGTGATCGCATTCGGTGTCGCCTGGCTGGTCAAGGGCGAGACCATATTCAAGGATGCGCAGCCGAACGGGCCGGCGGGCGTTGACGCGGCCTAAGTGCGGCGACGCAAGGGTCCGTCAAGCCCTTGCGCCCTGGACCCCCTGACCCGTACCTCCGGCCTCGTGCCTCCACTGTGTACAAAGCGTGATGGTGCCCTCAGCTGAGCCTCCGTCCGAAGGGCTTGTGGTCCGCCCGCCAGTTAGGTTAGTTTCCTAACTACTACCCGAGAAGCGGCGGAGAGAGGAAGCGTCCTCTGCTCTGGACTTCGGCGGCACCGGACCGCGGCGGCTGTCCCCGCGGCGGACGTCGGCGCCGAACGGCACCACGACTGCCTGCCGTCCATCGGTGCCGTGCTCAATGTCAGCCTCGAGCCCGGTCCGGGAGCAGTCGATGATCCGGACATCATCTACATCTGCGCCTGCCTCGCTCCGCCTGTCCGCAAGGTCGTACATCGGTGAACCAGGCCTGGTCGGGTGGCGCGACGAGTTGGCCTCGGTCACAGTCACCAACATCTCGACCACGCCGTCCTCCGCGCCGACATCCGGCGGGTGATCGCGTCCGGCGCTGCCACACATGAGAAAGGGACCCCCATGAACAGCACCGAGAGGGCGGGAGTCCGCTCCACGGCGAAGTCCGCCAGGCTCCGCCGATCCATCCTCGCAGCCGCACTCGCGGCGGGTGCCACGCTCTCGGCGAGCATCGCAATCGCGGTCGAGGCCAGCGGCGCGACACCCACGTTCCCCAATGTCGTCGTGCCTGCACCAGTGAGCGCCGTCGCGAACGGCGACACCTTCACGCTCGCGTCGGCGGCGACGATCTCCGCCGACGCCGCCGACGTGGGCAACTACCTCGCCGACATCCTGCGCAGGTCGACCGGGTATTCGATACCGGTGTCGACCGGGGGCTCAGGCACGATCGAGCTGCTGCTGTCCGGTGCGCCGGCCAACGTAGGCGCGCAGGGCTACCAGCTCACCATCACCGGTACGGGCGTTCTCGTCCAGGCCAACCAGGCCGCCGGGCTGTTCGCGGGCGTGCAGACCCTGCTACAACTGTTCCCGCCCGCCATCCAGAGCCCGACAGTAGCGGCTGGACCGTGGACGGTGCCGGGCGGCACCATCCTCGACTACCCACGGTTCGTTCACCGTGGCGCGATGCTCGATGTCGCCCGCCACTTCTTCACGGTCGCCCAGGTCGAGCGCTACATCGACGAGATCGCCGCATACAAGATCGACTATCTGCATCTGCACCTGTCGGACGACCAGGGCTGGCGCATCGCCATCAACAGCTGGCCCAACCTGGCCACCTACGGCGGGAGTACCGAGGTCGGCGGCGGACCCGGAGGTTACTACACCCAGGCCGACTACTCCGCCATCGTGGCCTACGCGGCGTCGCGCTACATCACGGTGATTCCGGAGATCGACATGCCCGGCCACACCAACGCCGCGCTGGCGTCCTACGCCGCGCTTAACTGCAACGGCGTCGCCCCCAAGCTTTACACCGGCACCAAGGTCGGATTCAGCTCGCTGTGCGTGCCGCTGGACCTGACCTACACCTTCGTCGACCAGGTCATCGGCGAGATCGCGGCGTTGACGCCGGGCCCGTATATCCACATCGGCGGTGACGAGGCCAGCTCGACCACGGCGTCGGACTATGCGTACTTCATCGGCCGGGCGCAGCAGATCGTCGCGGCGCATGGCAAGACGGTGATCGGCTGGCACGACATCGCGAACACCACGCTGCTTCCCTCAACCGTCGCCCAGTTCTGGGGTACGACCACGACCAACGCGCCGCTCGCGGCGGCCGTTAGCAACGGCACGACGGTGATCATGTCGCCGGCCAACCACGCCTACCTCGACATGAAGTACACCCACAGGACCAAGCTCGGCCAGACCTGGGCGGGCCTCATCGATGTCAACACGGCGTACGGCTGGAACCCCGGCGCGTACCTCTCGGGCGTCGGCGAGTCATCGGTACGAGGGGTCGAGGCTCCACTGTGGACAGAGACGATCGTGACCTCCGCCGACATCGACTACATGGCGTTCCCCCGCTTGCCGGCAATCGCCGAGCTGGGCTGGTCGCCTTGGGCAACCCACGACGTCGCGGCCTTCGATGCGCGGCTGGGGGCGCAGGGCCCGCGCTGGAAGATCATGGGAATCAACTACTACCACTCGACCCAGATAACCTGGCCCGCCGGCTCGTAGCCGGGTCGCTGTCGCCCTCGGCGTCGCCGCCTTCGGACCCTACTGCGACTGTGAGGAGAACCAATCGAGCAGCCGGCACACCAAACTGCACCGTCTTGTCGCACCCGAGCCGCCGGGCGATGGCCGCCCCAACCCTGGTCAAGGTCCTCGGAACCGGTGGGCTTCTGCTCGCGTCCAAGGCAATGGTGTTGAGGTCCTCCGGATTGGAGATCGAGTTGAGACTCGACCGGCTGACCGTCGCGGCCATGGCGGCGTTGACCTTGACCGGATGCGCGACGGATCACAATGTTGAGGGCGCGCCGGAGACAAGGCCTTCGCCGCAGTCCTCGCCGTTTGCGCTCTACACTCATTGCGGCATTGACGAAGCGAACATCGATGGCCGCTGGTACCGGGCCAGTCATCAGCTATCGGACGGGTCGGGGAACCCGCCAAAAGGCTGGGGTAATCCGTTCCAGCAAGGAATGGTGACATTCACATCGGATACCGAGGTCGTGTTCACCGACACGGTCGGTCATCAGGTTCTCTTTGTCCTCCGAGCCGGCGCCTACGGTCCCCTTCGCATTTGCAGTTAGGGAGCGCGGGCGAACCGCGTCGAGGACGGAGCGAGTCACCCCTGGCGGTCGGGGCCGGCCCGGGTAATCGTGACACGCAGCAGCACACGCTGGTCCCGTACCATCGCCGCCCGGTAGTCATCCCAGTCCGGGTGCTCGCCGGAGATACCCCGGTAGTAGTCGATGAGGGGCTGCATCGCCTCGGGTAGATGAATGATATCGGCGCGCCCTTCGATGAGGACCCAGTCGCCGAAGAACGCGTGGGTGAGTCCGCACATCACCACCCGCGAATCGCGGGCGACGTTACGCGTCTTCACCGCGGTCTCCCTGGTACTGATGACAACGCGGCCCGCCTCGTCGACGCCGACCGTCACGGGCGAGAGTTGGGCACGCCCATCGGGGTAGTAGGTCGTCAGGACGGCCCGGTGGTGGCGGCGCACGAAGTCCCGCGCCAGCTCGATGTCCATGGTCAACACGGTACGGTATCGATCGGGCCCGGTTCGCAGCGGTTCAGGGACGACTGGCGTGTTTCGTGCGGCGAACACATTGTTCGAGCGAGGCTCCGACGACCACACTACTGTGATGACCGGGACGCTGGAGTTCTGGCCGGATTACGGCAGTGGGCCACTCTGGACAGCGACTGGAGATCTGGTCAGCCTGGAAGAACTGGGGTTGCCGACCGACCTGGCCACGCGCTTGGCCGCCTGGAACTCCCGAAATGAGGAGGGCCTTCTACCGCTTGAAGGCCCGGGGACGCGGCATGCCTCGCAGAGGGGACGCGAACTGCTGCGCCTGCGGCATTTCGATCGGTCACTCGCCGTGCGAGCCGTCCACTCCTATCATGTTGGTGCCTGGTTCGTGTATGGGAGAGGACTGCCGCTATGACGACCGAGTCACCGACGCCTGCCGAGACCCAGGACGACGTCGTCGGCGCCCGGTATCCCAACACCGCCAGGATCTGGAACTACATGCTAGGCGGCAAGGACAATTTCGCCGTTGACCGGGAAGCAGCTGAGACCGGCAACGCGATGTCGCGTCGTCTGGGGGTGCCAACTGGGACTGACGCTGCCGTTGAAGGCCGCCACTTGTTGCAGCGGATGGTCGACTACATGCTCGGGCAAGGCGTCAGGCAGTTCCTCGATCTCGGCTCGGGCCTGCCGAACATGGCCAACACGCACCAGATTGCCCACCGGGCCGACCCAAGAGCCCGCGTCGTATATGTCGACCTCGACGCGGTCGTGTCGTCCCACGCCGCCGCGTTGATGGCCGGCTCGAACGTGCTCACCCTCAAGGCAGATCTTCGCGAGCCGGACCAAGTGCTCCACGACCATCAGGTGCGCGACCTGATCGACTTCGACCGGCCGGTCGGCGTCATGTTCATGTGCGTGCTCCACTGCCTGTGGGATTGGGAGGACCCATGGGCGATCGTCCGCTCCTTCCGGGACGCGGTCGTGCCGGGCAGCCACCTGGCGATAAGCCACATGACCGACGAAGCCCACCCGGAGGGGGCCAAGCGACTCTCCCAGCTCGCCCAGGACATGCACTTCAGTACCCCATTGATCGCGCGCAGCCGCGCGGACATCGAGCGGTTCTTCGAGGGATTCACCTTGGTCGCGCCTGGACTCGTTCCTCCGGCGCACTGGCGGCCCGACCTATTCCGGCCGCTGCTCGCGGACTCGGCAGGCGACGACGGGGGAACTGCCATGGTCGGCGGGTCCCCCGGGGACGACGATCGCGGGGTGGCGTGGCATCTCTGCGGGATTGGCACCAAGGACTGAGCCAGTGTCACCTGCAGCGTTCTGGTCCTTCGCCATGCGCGGCAGTTGGAGGAGTCGTGGGCGGAGCTGGCGCTTCCGTCGTCCGCAAGCACCTACTGTCAGCGGAAGCACAGCCCGCTACCGGGACGACCCACTCAGCACCAATGCTGGTTGATCCGATCCGGAGATCACTACCGGCTACCACTGAGAACAAGCGTGCCCGAGATTCTGTGTAACTGTCCTTAATGGACTGCTCGACTGTGCTATGTGGACTAACGAGTCATCGTTGTTGAGCTTATGGTCCGCCGCAACCGTGGCGCACCGACCACGTCGAACGATGCCTGCCGTCCGACGGGCGCCGGGCCCCAGGAGCGGACCGTGCCTCATGGCCGTGACACGGTAGGATATGGGTTCTCGCTCGCACACCCTCCCTATCGGCGTCGATGAACTTGTGCGCGCCATGCCGACTGCCGACACCATGCGCAGGCAGCCGTCTCCGTTGGTTGTGCAGCCGCCGCGTGAACCCGCGCGGGTATGCGGCTACCCGCGCTGAAGGCCAGGGTTCATGTAGAAGAATCGCTCGTCGGACGGAGGCCACGGCGGACTCTTAGCCAGCGTTGCGCGAGCCAGCAGAACAGGGCTACCGCCACGGTTGAGTAGACGAAGTTGATGAGCAGGCCGGCCGTCGGTGAGAAGCCGAGCTGTTGAAGCATGCGCGTCTTGCTGGTGGTGATGCCACGGGTAAGTTCCCACGCCGTTGCGATGACTGAAACCAGCTGCCCGCCGAGTAGTACTGCGCTAGTCGCCAGGGCCCAGCGGGCACCCCGCAGAACGGTGACTGCAAAGCCGATGCCAGCGGCGGTGACAGCGAGGAAGGCGAGGCCTTGTCCGGTGCCGAGTCGGGTGAAGGCCGGTCCGGCGGTGACCGCCGCGAGCACGGCGCCGGCCACAGCCAGCGTGGCGGTAGCGGTCCGCAACGGCCGATGGAACGCGCGTGCAAATGGGCTTCGGGCTCTCGGCGCCGGTTTCCGCGGGGCCGGCGACTCAGGTACCAGGACGTGATGGTCCAACGACGGTGGTGCGCCGGTGTCGAGGAACGCGTGGATCCGTTCAGCGATCGCAGGCCAGTCGGGTCCGAGCCAGACGAAGTGGCTGTGAGCCCGGCTCTCGACGAGTTCGGCGTGGCGGATGTTGCTGGCAAGCGACTGGGCGTGGGCGAATGGGACGCCGCGGTCGGTGCGGGTGGCGATCACGAGGGTCGGTTGGTCGACGCGGGCGGTGACGTCTGGCGTGGGCCGCAGATCGTTGAGAAACCCGCGCCCGGAGCGCATCTGGGCGAACAAGGCCAACAGCATGGCACGGTCGTCAGGGTGCAACGCCGCAACGACCTCCCCGGCCGGACAGGTGGACAGGCTCCTCAGCATCAGCCGCAGGCAGGTGTCGGGTGCCACGCGCACGAACGTGCGTACGCCGGCCCAGGTCGCGCGCTCAGACTTGGCGGTGAAAATGACGCGCGCGCCCAAGCGGGTGCGGCGATCCGGGTAGGGCAGCCAGCTGACGGCGCTGACAAGGATCAAACGCTCGACGAGGTCGGGGTGCCGCGCTGCCATCGTGGTCGCGGTGGGTCCGCCGCCGGAGATGCCGACGGCCGCGGAGACCCGGTCAATACCCAGGCGGACACATAGCGCCCGGACGACATCGGTGTACTCCTCCACTGATGTACCGGTCGACAGCGGAGTGCGGCCGTAGCCGGGACGCGAGGGCACCAGAACCGTGCAGCCGGCCGCGGCGAACACCTCCTCGCACAACGCCAGACCGGCCCGCACGTGCCCGCCGTGGAACGCCACCACAACGGCGTCGCCGCGCCGATCCAGCCGATACTCGATCTCCCCAGCTGGCAGGCAGGCCATCGTCGTGGGCCGAAGGAGATGGTGCATGGGCCGCCTCCAGGTAGTCGCGATTCCGCGGCAATTGCCGCCGACCAGGCTTCCCGGCACACCAATCGGCAGCCTAGCCCTACCACGAACTAGATCCCAACTCTTCGGCGACCCACCAGCGCACCGATCGACAGAGCGTCCTCGATCCGGCATGACCAGATGTTGTTGGTAGCCAGCGGCAAGAATTTCGCGCACGGCGCACGGCGCGGTCCGCGGCAGCAGTAAGGTCGGCTAGCCCCCGGCTAGCCCCCGGCTAGCCCTCGACTAGCCCATGTGTCACGGATCGGGTGGAGCCGATCCGTAACGGATCAAGTGGAGCTTGGCAATCGAGTGTGCTTCTGGGTCGGTGCTCGCTGATCTTGGCGCATCTACCACTCTAGGGGACGATCTTCATGTCCTTTGGCGCCGAGCCGGAGCTGGCTCGCGATACTGGCACCGTTAACAAGGCATCAAGAACGGGGCAGTAGGCGTCAAGAAACTGTCAGGACACCTGTTGTGCGGGTCGGGGCCGACCTTGACTAGGCGACGTGACCTCAAACCGCTCGCGGCCGCAAGGGATCTTCGTCGGAGTCGGATCGCTCGCCGTCATAGCGGCCGGGTTCATCGCGTCTGCGATGCCGGCCACGGACGCCGCTCTGCGCTTCGGCGTGCTCGTGGTGACGGTTTTTGTCTTCACTGCCATCGCGGACGTGTGGGCGGCCGCGGTCACGGTCGGCGTGATCGGCTACCTGGTGTTCGACGGGTTCCTGGTCAACCAGTTGGGTGAGCTCTCGTGGCACGGCGGAGCCGATCTTAGCCGCGTCGTCGGTATCGCCGCGGCTGTGACGTTGGGCCGCCTGATCGGTGACGGCTACCGCTCGTCCCGGCAGCTCCGGTCTGGTGCTCTACAGCACCCCGACCGGGTACATCGGGCGCCGGCAGCGGACTTGTCGAAGGTCGAGCGCGCTGACTCGTCACGGCGCAGAGGAAGGCTGCCGACTCTGCACCAGTTGATGCCCACTGTGGTTCACATATTCGACGAGGAGGAGACGCGCGATGCCTGATGTGGCTTTCGTGCTGTTGACGGTCGTGCTATTCGGTGCCCTAGCCCTGGCCGTGCGAGCGATGGCGAGACTGTGAGCGTCGCGAACGTCGCCGGTCTTGTCATCGCGGCCGCATTGACGGTGTTTCTCGTGGCGGCCCTGTTGTTCCCGGAACGGTTCTGATGAGCGATCCGGCGGCCGGCATTCTCTTCATTCTTGCCCTGGTCGTGGCCCTAGCTCTGGCGTACAAGCCGCTGGGCGACTACATGTACCGGGTGGTCAGCTCGACGAAGCACTCACGGGCCGAACGGGTCATCTACCGGGCGATCGGCGTCAACCCGGACGGCGACCAGTCGTGGTCGGTCTACGCCCGCAGCCTGCTCGCTTTCTCGGCCGTCTCGATACTCTTCCTCTACGCCTTCCTGCGGCTGCAGAACTACCTATGGCTGTCGCTGGGCTTTCCGGCCGTCTCCCCGTCGGGTGCATGGAACACCGCAGTCAGCTTCGTGACCAACACGAACTGGCAGTGGTACTCGGGCGAGTCGACGATGGGGCATCTGGTGCAGATGGCTGGGCTCGCCGTGCAGAACTTCGTCTCGGCGGCGGTCGGCATCGCGGTGGCGGTGGCGCTGGTGCGCGGGTTCGCCCGCCGGTCATGGCCACCAGCCGGCCGCCCTCCTGCTCGGTGCGGATGAGGGCCAGCTTGCCGGTCCGTCCACGTGGCGGATCAGGCCAATACGACGGACGAGGGCCGAGCCGAATAGCGCAGGATTCGAGTGCCAACACTGCGCCAGCAGCGTCGACCTGCTCCGATAAAGGCGCGGCGGTCGTCAAACTCACGCGGCCGTGCCCGAATCACTTGAGGACCTGTCGCCGGCTGGTGGCAGCACCTGTCCGCAATGGTTTCCGGCGGAAGGACACTACACTTCGTACCGCAGTCACCGGCCGCGCCCGGCCGCCCGCCGCACGACCGCGACGTCCCAACCAGGGTCTACTCGCATGCGATGCCGTCGTTATCGCGGTCGTGGTACCCGTGTGGTTCTGGCGTGTGTGCGGGCGACTGCGTGCTCAGATTGAGGCGATGGCTCCGCCATCAACCGGGATCATCGCTCCCGTGATGAACGACGCGGCCGGGGAGAGCAGGAATGCGGCAACTCGCCCGAACTCCTCGGGCTCGCCGTACCTGCGCAGTGGGATGTGCGAGGACTGGCGGGCACGCTCCGCATCGGGATCGCCGCGGAGGGCATCAAGCTCACGGACCCTGTCGGTGGCGATCCTGACCGGAAGCAGCCCGTTGATCCGTACTCCGGCCGGGCCGAGTTCGCCGGCGAGCATCTTCACCACACCGGCGAGGCCTGGGAACAGCCCGTTGGAGATGGCGAGTTCCGGAAGCGGCACGCGCACGGACGAGGCCAGCACGAAGACCACCGATCCGCCCGTCCCGGTGACCGAGTTGGTCACCGGATCGCCTTCGCATTGTCCGCTCAGATCTGCCGCGAGCACCCGCGCCAGCCGTACAGCACCGAGGAAGACACTCTCGAACGCCGACCTCCACGCCTCGTCCGTCGTGCTGGCCACCGTCCCTCCTGGCGTTCCGCCCACGCTGATCAGCGCACCATCCAGGCGGCCAAAACGGTCCTTAGCGGCCGCGATGAGCCGGCCCGGGGTAGCGGGATCGGAATTATCGGCGGCGACCGACGTGGCGACGTCAAGCGTGGTCGCATTCTGCGCGAGTCGGGCCGCGGCCGCAGCGGCTGAGGCCTCGTGGGGAGCACTGAGTACGACCCGCGCCCCGTCTGTGACGAGTGCCTGGGCTGCGGCGAATCCAAGACCGCGGCTGCCGCCGGTCACCAGGTAGACCCTGTCACGCAATCCCAGATCCATTCGGCCATTCTGCTCCAACGGGCGGGGCGAACGCGCAACTGTGGGGGCACGACCGGGCAGAGTTCGGACAGGCTGACCAGGCCTCGCCGAAATGTGAGGTCGCATGGTTGCGCACGTCCAAACTGACCCGTGAATGCCAATCTCAAGCCGCCGAGACGCGCGCCGCACACCGGGCAGGTGATCTCCTCAGCATAGGTGGGAGGCTGGTCGCCGGCGTAGGTCGCGCTCGCCTGGATCCTTGGACGACCGGGTGCGATGATCCTCGATCATCGGTGTGCGCTCGGAGGAGCAGCCGCGCGACAACCTGGCCAGCATCGACGTAACCGTCGGTGACGAGCATGTCGACCCTCTCGAGCGCCTCAGCCGTCCCTCCCTCGGGTTCCCGGGCGACGTAATGCACGTGGAGACCGTGATGAGGCACGAATACGGGGCTCAATGCCAGTTGATCGACGATGACCGAACCGTCGCCATGGGCAACTCCGTCACCAGCGGATAGCGACCTGGGCCGGAGTGGCATGAAAGTTGATCTCGATCAGTGGGCTGCCCGCGGTCCAGTTCGATATGAGGGTGTTTGGCGCCCAGGCCGGGCCGTGGGGTTGGTCGAGGTCGTCCACTATGGACGACGACCTGCTGCCGGCTGCCGTCGCCAGTGATCGGGACTGCCGTACCGGGAAGCAAGCCGAGCCAGAACGTACCGCGCCAGCGCCTCACGGAGCTGGAGATGAGGCAGCGTCGCGCGCCGAGTGAAGCTCGGCCCATCGGCGTTATCGAAGCCGACTGCGAAGCCGCTGTGGTCGACCGGCGGCAGCGCAACACCCGCGAGTTTGATGTCTGGCGAAGTGGCGCCATGCCTGGCCACCGGTCGTGGACCGGCTTCGCGGCCCGGCTCGCGGAGATACCGGAGATCGATCCAAAGAGGACGGAAACGCCGGCCGGCCCGTTGCCGCCACCGCTGCGGTTGGTCGTGTAGATGAACAGGAAGAACACGCCGACGCCGAGAATCCAGGCGAACGGCCGCCGATGACGACATCGTCAGCCAGTCGCCAGAAGCTAAACGAAAACCCTATTCATTACCAAATAGCGTCTTGGCATGCGAAGACTCGTTGTGGGGTGTGGTTGGAGGCGAGTGGGTCACTCGGTGGGCCGGGTCGGCGACGTCGCTCAGACGATGTGCGACGGCGAGTACCCAGGGGATGCTGAGCAGGAGCACGAGGGCGAGAGCGAGCACGAGCGGGGCGGGCCGTGTGGCACCGAGGGCAAGGCAGGCCACGGCCACGGCGACGCAGGTGTAGGCGAGCAGCCGGTACAGGCCGCGGTCGTCGTGCCAGGCTTGCAGGCTGGCAGATATCAGCATCGCCGCGCACAGCACCACGGCGGCGCCCGCACTTAGCACCCACGCGGTGGCGGCTGGTGTGCGGCCGTCATCGGCGTTTTCTACCAGGCTCACCATCGCGGCGCCCATTGCTGCGATCGCGGCGGTCAGCGGCAGGTGGCCGAGTATCCACTGCAGGGTGGTTGTCGGGTTCGATCGGGGATTCCGGTGTCCGGCGAAGTCGAAGTATGTCCACCAGGCGCCGAAGCCAACCACGACGGCGACGAGCCCGACGCTGAGGGTCAGTCCGCTGACCGGCTGCCCAGCCAGTCCGTCGACGACACCGGTGACGGTTTCGCCGAGCACGATGATGGTGAGCAGCCCGAACCGTTCGATGAGCGCGTCGGTGATGGTCAGGGCGGCCGCCACCGTAGGGGTGGCCGTCAGGATCACGGCGGCGAGTCCGGCGAAGTAGGCTGCGTCGATCAGGCCCCACGCCGGCACACGGGCGCTCGCCGGTAGCAGGGCGCTGCCGGCCAGCAGGACCGCACAGGCGGCTGTCCCGCCGACGAACAGTCGGCTTGATCGGCGGTACTCCGGGCGGTCGCCGCGCGCGGCCAGTAGCCAGAGCACGGCCAGCACCGCGAACACCACCCCCGCGGCTACGGCGAACGCCGTCCCGCGCGCCCCCCTGCCTCGGGGATGCAGGCACCGATCGCGACGAGCACCAGGATCTGCAGCAGGAATGTGTTGCGGGCCCGGGCGTCGTCGTGGCCGTGCAGCGTCGAACATCTGGCCCAGTTCGGCCCGCGGCTCGACCGCGATCATCACGTCGGCCCGCTGGCCGGCGAGGCGGCAACTGGCTGGGCCTGACACAGCGATGCCGATCGGTGGGGACGAGTCCGGCAGGTCCCATACCCGCGCTCGCTCGACCTCGAAATGGTTGCCCTGGTGGGTGACCATGCCTCCAGCCCACAGTGCGCGGATGATCTCGACGGCTTCGGCGAGCATCTCGTGGCGTCGCCCGACCATGGGCCTCCGCCGACGACATGTTCGTTGAGGTTTTCGCCTGAGCCGAGCCCTAGCGTGAAACGGCCGTCCGACAACAGCTGCATGGTCGCCGCCTTCTGAGCGACGATGGCCGGGTGGTACCGAATGATCGGGCAGGTCACGTACGTCACCAGCGGGATGTGGTCGGTGGCCTGGGCAGCGGCGCCGAGCACGCTCCACGCGTAGGGGAGTGGCCCTGGGCGTCCAGCCATGGGAAATAGTGGTCGCTGATGACGGCGAAGTCGAAGCCGGCGTCCTCGGCTAGTGCCACGTCCCGGACCAACTACTTCGGGCCGGCCTGTTCGCACATCATGGTGTAGCCGACTTGCGTCACGGCGAGGCGCCTTGCGGCTCGAGCACGCGGGCGACGGCGGTCAGGTCCTGGTCGCCGAGACCCGCGGCAACGGCCTGCTCCCACTCCTCGGCCAGGCCGGCCAGGGCCGCGAGCCGTTCGTCGTAGGCGGCCTCGAGTGCCAGGTGCACATCCTTCAGGGCCAGCGACAGTCTGAACTCGGCCGAGAAGTCGCCCTCGGCGATGCGACGCAGTTTCGCCTCCTGCCACGGAGACACCAGCGTCCCTCCGCTCAGTGCGGTGACGACGGTATTGGTCGACAGGCCCAACCGGTGGGCGATCGCGAGAGAGTTGGCGATCGCATCCGTCGCGAACGCGATCCAAGTGTTATTCACCAGCTTCAAACGGGAGCCGGCTCCGACCGGACCGACCCAGATCGTCCGTTGACCCACAGCATCGAAGAACGCGGCCACACGCGGGCGAGCCTCATCCGGTCCCGAGGCGAAGATGGTCAGCTCACCCTGCTCAGCCGGCTCCCGGCTCCCCGCAACCGGTGCATCAAGAAGAATCACGTCAGGGCGCCGCGATTGGACGAGGTCGGTGACGCGGTTTGTGCCGGCCACCCCGATCGTGCTCATCTGCGCCCAGATGGTGCCCCTTCGCATCGCGTCCAACACACCTTGATCACGGGCGATCGACAGCACGGCGTCGGAGTCGGTGACCATCGTGACGACGATCCCGGCCCGCGCAGCCGCATCGCTCGCGGTCCGCGCGACGTCGGCCCCCATCCGCGCGAGATCGGCGGTCGCCCCAGGATCGCGGTTCCAGACGATGGTCGGTATGCCAGCCCGCAATGCACTGGCTGCTATCCCATGCCCCATTGCTCCGATGCCGAGCACCGCCACCGGTTCGTGCGTGCGGGTCATTGATCCACCCTCCCCGGTCAAACCGATCGGTGGGATCCGCGGTCAGCGTAACGCCACGTGCCGGCCGCGTAAGGCGAATCGACCCGCCCGCGATCGGACGCAGATCGGGGAGGCGCACGTTGCGCCTCGGCCGTCCTGGCGGCCGCTGTCCACAGCACCGTCCGCGCCGCGCCGCCGAACGCAGCGCCCAGCACCAGCCGCGCCCAGGCGAGGACGGTCGGCACCGCGAAGCTATCACTGCCGGCTCGCCCACCATTGCCATAGAGGGTCCGTCTCCGAATCGCCAGCTGTCCATAGTGGAGTATCAGCGTGACGGTTGATGTCGGGAACGATGACCAGCAGGCTGGGTGTGCGCATTGCCTGAGGGCGCGGACCCGGCCAGGCGTTGGCTGCTGGCGCGATCGACGGCTCCACGTTGTCGCCGACTGGTCAACGGTGCCTGACCGGCCTCGACCTGGCTGGGGTATCACCCGCAGGGTCGCTTGCGTTCGGGCACGGCCGAAGACTCTGATTCTCCGGATAGGTTGTGGTTTGCCGATAGGCTGGGCCGTCGCGCAACGTGGGCGTCCGCGGGCGGCATGAGAGAGCAGCCCAAGTCACCTCTCCCGGAGGTGCTCGCGATGGCACGAGTCACACCGGCACCGCACGTTCTCGAAGTCTGCTTGCGCATCAATGGTTCAGAGCGTCGTCTCGCGATCGAACCGCGGGTCACGTTGCTCGACGCCCTGCGGGAGTACGCCGGGCTGACCGGGACCAAGAAAGGCTGCGACCAGGGGCAGTGCGGCGCCTGTACGGTCCACGTGGACGGTCGGCGGGTGCTGACCTGCTTGACGCTGGCGTGGCAGCGCGTGGACCGCGAAGTGACGACGATCGAATGGCTGGCCCACGCCGACGGCTCCCTGCATCCGGTCCAGGGCGCGTTCATCGACCACGACGCCCTTCGAATGTGGCTACTGCACGCCGGGCCAGGTGATGTCGGCCGTGAGCTGCATCCAGGAGGGTCACACCGGAAACGACGCCGCCATCCGGGAATTCATGAGCGGAAACCTGTGCCGGTGCGGTGCGTACCCGAACATTGCCGCCGCCATGCGGGCCGCCGCCGAGGAGATGGAGTCGATCCGTGCGTACGGTTGACTTTCTGCTAGCCCACGAGATGACCGAGGCCATCGACGCGGTTGCGCATGACCCGTCCGCGCGGTTCGTGGCCGGCGGCACCACGCTGGTCGACCTCATGAAGTGCGGGGTGGAGGAGCCCGGTCGCCTCGTTGACATCACCGATCTGCCGGGCCTCGGCGCGATCGAGACCGACGACTCGCGGCTGCGCGTGAGGGCCATGGACGGTGAGAACCGGGGCCATGCAGTTCTGGGCACCAGCGACGCCTGCATCGCGACGAACCTAGTTCAGAGCACCGTGCCCGCCGGATGGATCACAGGCATCGACACTTCACGCGCGATGCAGATGCCGGGCGTACTCGCGGTGCTCACTCACGATAACGTCCCCCGGCTCACGCCGAAAGGAAACTTTCCCTCTGGCTTTGGGCGCAGGGCCTTACGCCCCTACAGGACGAGCGGGTCCGGTTCACCGGCCAGCCGGTCGGCTTGGTCGTGGCCGAAATCCAGGAGCAGGCCAGCGATGCTGCCAGCCGCGTTCAGATCGCCTACAAGACCGCGCCTTTCGCCGTCGACGACGCCGACCCGGAAGCGCGGCGTCCCACCGCCGGAAACTCCCAATGCCGTCAGGGTTCGACCGCCCGCTGCCGTAGTATCAAGGGAAGGTTGTTGACAGCCTAACGCGAGAGTTCGCTGCTTCAGCGGCGCTTCGTTCGACGAACTGGTCGGGTGACCGCCGATGCCTTTGGACGCAGACAAGACACATTCTCCGGTTCTGGTGGCCGGGGCTACCGGCCAGCAAGGCGGAGCTGTCGCGCGCCGCCTGCTGGCGGCAGGGATACCGGTGCGGGCATTGACCCGCAACCCAGGTAAGCCCGCTGCCCGCGCCCTGGCTGGTCAGGGCGCGGAGGTCGTTGCCGGGGATATGACCGACGCGGAATCGCTGCGCCGCGCGCTGGCAGGTGCGGTGGCGGTGTTCTGCGTGACGCAGTTCTACGAGGCCGGCTATGACGGGGAGGTGGAGCAGGGGAAGTTGATGGTGGATCTGGCCGAAGAGGCGCGGGTCGGGCACTTCGTGTTCAGTTCGGTCGGCAGCGCCGACCAGAACACGGGCATCCCGCACTTCGACAGCAAGTATCAGGTCGAACGGCACCTGGCGGCCGGCTCGGTTCCGTACACCGTGCTGCGGCCGGTGTTCTTGATGGAGAACTGGGAGCTCTACCGTGAGGCGATCAATGGCGGCTCGTTGGTGACGCCGCTATCGTCGGACCGGCCGCTGCAGCAGGTCAGTGTCGAGGACATCGGTGCGTTCACGCTGATGGCGCTCAGCGAGCCTGCCCGGTGGACGGGCCGGTCGGTGGATCTGGCCGGGGATGAGCTGTCGATGGCGGAAACCTCCGAGGTATTCACCCGCTTCACCCAGCGGCCGGTCGCGGTGCGGCAGGTCTCTTGGGACGACTTCCGCAAGCAGCAGGGCGAGGAGATGTACGTGATGAACCGGTGGTTCGAGACCACCGGCTACCACGCCGATCTGAACTGGCTGCGCCGGGTCAACCCCCAGATGGTGACCCTCGAAACCTACCTGCGCCGGCACCACTGGCAGCCGTGATCCGGACCTGTCCCGCCGATGCGATCCGTAGGACCAATGGGGGATCGGCCAGCAGCGAAGCAGCCGGTGGGCCGCGCGGCAGAAAGGGACGACCATGACAACTGACACACCCATGCAGCTCGGCATGGTGGGGCTCGGACGGATGGGTGCGAACCTGGTCCGCCGACTCCTGCGCGACGGCCACGAATGTGTAGGGTACGCACGCACCGAGGCGACCGTGAGGCAACTCGGAGCTGACGGGATGATCGGTGCCAGTTCGCTCGCCGACCTCGTCGCGAGACTGAACCGGCCGCGGGCCATCTGGTTGATGGTGCCGGTCGAAGCCGTCCAAGCCACGCTCGACGAGGTCATCGCGCTCCTCGACCCAGACGATGTCGTGATCGACGGCGGTAACTCGTACTACCGCGACGACATCACCCGCGCCCGGCAGTTCGCAGTACACCGCATGCACTACGTCGACTGCGGCACCTCCGGCGGAACGTGGGGCCTGGAACGCGGATACTGCCTTATGATCGGCGGCGAGGAGGCGCCCGTGGCCTTCCTCGATCCGATCTTCAGAAGCATCGCACCGGGCCGGGGGAGCGCGGCCCCCACACCGAGCCGGGCCAAGACCGACGGGACCGCGCCCGAGGGATACCTCCACTGTGGACCAAGCGGTGCCGGCCACTTCGTAAAGATGATCCATAACGGTGTGGAGTATGGGATGATGGCCGCCATCGCCGAAGGTTTGTCGATCATCAAACACGCCAACACGGGGAAGGCCAGTCGCGCCACCGACGCTGAGACCGCGCCGCTGCGCGACCCCGAGGCATACCAGTACGACATTGACACGGTCGAGGTGGCCGAACTCTGGCGACGCGGCACGGTCATCTCCTCGTGGCTCGTGGACCTCACTGCAGCCGCGTTGGCCCGCTCACCCGAGCTGGGTGAGTTCGCAGGCCGGGTTTCGGATTCCGGTGAGGGTCGCTGGACCGTGCAGGCCGCCATCGACGAGGGTGTACCCGCGGGCGTGATCACCGCGGCGCTCATCGAGCGGTTCGAGTCACGAGGCCTCGGCGAGTACACCGGCAAGGTGCTCTCCGCGATGCGCAGCGAGTTCGGCGGCCACGCTGAGCAGAAGGGCTGAGCCCGCAGAGGCGACGACGATTGAAGGGTGGCCCGCGCCGGCGGCTCACTGCATCCGGTGGAGACCGCGTTCATCGACTAGACGCCCTCCAATGTGCTACTGCGCCCCGGGCCAGGTGATTTCGGGCCGAGGCGCGTCACGGCGGCTGCGTAACGTGGCCACGATTGGTGGGGAAGCTGCTGCAGCGCCCCCGGCTGTTCGTACTTTCGCTATCCCGTCTACTCCGCCTGCAATAGGTGTGACCCGGGGTCGGGCTGCGCGGCCATGGACGGCGAGAACCCGGGGCCATGCGGTGCTGGGGACCACGCGACCTTGGATCTCGCAACTCTCTGAATGCCTTCCTTGCTGGGCTCGTTCATCCGCCGGCGGGCTCGCTGTTGATGCGGTCGAGCAGTGGTGGGCTCCAGTGGTGGCCGTAGGCTTCTCTGAGCTGCGGCAGACGCCAATCGCGGCCGCTCACGGTGCCTCGGCAGAGAGGGCTGGCGCATTGGCAGATCATGGTCCAGGTGTCGATGCCAGTGTGGGTGGCGTAGTCGATCGTCAGTTCCTCACCGGGCGCGATGTTTCTACGCGCAACGACAGTGACGGCGTCGGTGTGCCAGAGGTTGGGGTCGCAGGAGTGGTTGCCGTACCGCACGGGGTGAGCTGGGTCGAGCAGCAGGTGCAGGCCGTGGTCGACGGTGAGGCTGCTGTAAGGCGGGGCGAGGGCGGCCAGCGTCGCGTCGTCGATGAGCTGTCCGCCCAGCCGCATCACTATCTCGCACTCGTAGAGTTCGGCGGTGGCGAACAACCCTTTGCCTTCGATATGGGATGGACCGACCCGGGCGCGAGGGGTCAGCCAGCAGTGGACCGGATAAGGAGGTGCGGTCATGGGCATGGCGCTCCTTCAGACCTTGCTGGGCCGTTGGGTGTTGCAACGCGTCGTACGATGTCGGCCCTAGGTTGTCCAGTCGCCGGCGCTGGCGTGCTGGCAGGCCACGGCGACGCTGATTTGGATCGGAGCATCCGGGACCAGCAGCGGGGCGGGCACGTCGGTGGCGTGGATCACCAAAGGTTACTTGCATATCAAGCATGGTCGGGCAGTGTCGAGGGTTCACGCGGCACGACGCGTGCGCTGGCAACTCGTTCGGCCCAACCCGACATCACGTCCCCCAGCGACACTCTCGCGCCTCGTCGCTCATTGCGCGGAGGTTCGCCTACCCGGTGCGAGGCGAACCGAAGCTAGGCAGTTCGCCTCGCCGGGGCTACGCAACTGATAACATCGATGAGCCCGGGCCGATCTACCCGACGTTGACGGAAGCCCTGGAAGCACGCGGTGCAGGTCGCTTCATTCGGCTCAGGGCAGCGACGGCGCCGGTGTGTACCGGGTCGGCCGGTACTTGGTGGATCAACATGCCGAGAACGTCGTTGTCGCGACCGAACAGGACTGCGCAGAGCTTGCGGCGGCTTGGAGTGGCGCTGGGGTGCCTCATCATCCTGGCGTACACGATCAGTGGCTACGGACAGGCAATCGCTCTCGGCCCGTCGACTACATACGTCGGACTAAAGGAGCCCTTCTACGAGGCCAAGCTGTTCCGCGCTCCCGACACAGCAGCCGACCGTTGGAAGACCGACCACCACGGCGCCACCTGGCTCGACCCGATCACCTCCCAGCCACAAGCCGTCTGGCTCAACAATCGGCAGGATCTGGCCGACGTACATGCCGATGCACGCCGGGCACAGCAGGAGGGCGCTCTAGCAGTGTTCGTCGCATACTACGTGCCAGATCGGGATTGCTGGGATCAAGGCGGTGCGCCCACAGCCGCCGCCTACGACCAGTGGATCGGTCAGCTCATCGCCGGCATCGGCACGGCCCGGACGGTCATTATTATGGAGCCGGACGCGATAGCGGCTGACTGCTTCAACGCCGAGCGTGCGGCGTTGCTCAAGCGCAACGTCAAACGACTCGTGGACGCCGGCCAGTACGTATACCTCGACGCAGGGCACTCCCGGTGGAGGCCCATCGCAGAGATGGCAAAACGCCTCGTAGAGTCGGGTATTCAATATGCTGAGGGGTTCTCGGTCAACGTCTCTAACCGTCAAACCACGACCCAAAGCTATGCGTGGGGCCGGAAACTCTCCAATCTTGTCGGGTACCGCGACTTCGTCATCGACACCTCCCGCAACGGCCTCGGTCAACCGACCGCACAGGCTAACCACCAGAACGCATGGTGCAACCCGGCAGGCCAGGCTCTCGGTGAAATGCCTAGTACCGCAACCCGCCGTCATCATCTGGCCGCCATTCTCTGGATCAAAGGACCGGGCGAGTCGGACGGCTACTGCGGAACCGACTACGCCTTCGACTTTTCGCCCAGACTGGCGCGCGACCTCATCGCCAACAGCCCTATGGTCACGGCGGCCGACCGGCGCCATGCCGCCACAGCGCAGCTGACCGGAGGCAACTGACCTTGCGCGGAAGTCCTCTTGGAAGGCATTCAGGAACGCGCGGCGGATTCCCGGGTGTTGCCAAGGGTCCGGCTGTGGTCCGTGGTACGTGTGAGTGTTGGGCGACGCAGTGCCGTCATGGCGCGAGCGAGTCAGTCGTCGTGATGTAGATCAGCTTCGATGCTTGTAACGGTTTGATCTACACGAGTGTTGTGCGTGCACGAGGACGGGTGTGCACCCGCTGTGCCATTTTGGCGCTCTCGTTACCCCCGACGTGTCAAGCCTACTGAGACCGGGCGCGCGTACCGCGCCGTGTCCGTATCCTGCGGTGAGGAAGAGCCGTCGGGGGGCGTAGGTCATGCGCGGTGTCATGGTGCTCGTGGTCGTCCTGGCCGCCGGTTGCACGGCGGACGCCACAACCGTCTCGCAACCGACGCCGTACGCCGTAAATGGCACCTTCGCGCCGTACGCCCCGGGCGCGATGGCCGTGAGTTACGACTCTGCCCTCGTGCCGGCGGGGGCAACCGCGACCGTCACCATTACGCAGGCCGCGGCAGGAACGCAGATCCAGCTGGCCGTCACGGGCCTGCGACCGGACCGGGCGTACGGCGCACACCTGCACCAGAACCCGTGCGGCGCCGACGGCAGCGCGGCTGGTCAGCACTACCAGCACCAGCCCGACCCAGCCGCGTCCGCCTCGCCGCCGTCGGTCGACCCTGCGTACGCGAACCCGGAAAACGAGGTCTGGCTGGACTTCACGACCGACGCGAGCGGCGCCGCCACGTCCACGGCCAAGCAACCCTGGAACTTCGGCCCCAGCCGCCCAGGGTCGCTGGTGATCCACGCGGACAAGACCAAGAGCGCCCCCGGCCACGCGGGTGACGCCGGGGCACGCGTCGCCTGCCTATCCCTGGCCAGCTGACTCACGGTCCACACAACTGCCGGGCAGTTGCTGGCCTCAACCCACCCCGCGCGTTGGAACACCCGCGCGGGGCAGCGCCCGCTTACCTCGAGGACTGGCGAAACGACGCGATCGTGTTGCACGGCGCCCCGGACACCTTCACATCTGCATGTGTCGGTCCGGCGCCGCTGATCCGCGGGCACTTCGTCGACGGCGAGAGAGGCCATTCCCAGGTCGGTCTAAACGTGGGATTCCGCCTCGACGACGGCTGACCGGCGTAGCGTCAGGCGGGGGAAGGGGGTCTTGCGATGAATATCTTCACGACCGACCTCAAGAACCAGCCTGGCGAGTTCGCGCACCTGTGCGATGCGCTGGCGCGGCGCGAAGTCAACCTAGAACTGACCGGCGTCACGGCGGGAGACCACGGGTTCGTCTCCTTCACCGCGAGTGACGAGGACGCCGCGCGGGCGGCCCTAAACGAGACCGGCATCTCGTTCACGGAGCATCCGGCACTTCTGGTTAAGACACCAGACCAGCCGGGTGAGGCGGCCAAGATCGGGCGGCTGCTGTCGGAGGCGCACGTCAACATCGACGGCTACCTGCCGACGTCGATCTGCGGTGGCGAGGTCACCGTCGCCGTCAGCGTCGACAACATCGATGATGCCCGTCGTGCGCTCGGCGAGCTGATTGTGGGGTGAGCCTGTACGACCGTCTTGGCGGGGTTCACGCCCATCGCCACGGTCGTAGAGGACTTCATCGACCGGATCAATCACGGTCGGCCCGTGCTCGGGGCAGCAACGTCGAGGGGTGACCAGGAACACTGGCCACCGCTCGCGGGGCAGCAGCTTGGCCAACGCGGCCAGCAGCACCCGATCCGCCGGCGTGTACCGCGGACGCGGCACTTGCCGGCGTAGCACCGACAGCTGATGCCGCAGCGAGCTCCACCGCGTCCGCATTCGGCGTCGGCCCACGGCCGAGCACACCGAGCACCTGGCGGACGATCACCAACGCCACCGTACGAACGACCACGACAATGACCCTGCCAAGCCAGCATCAACGCAGGTCACACCCCGTGTCGCTGAGATGGCACCGTTCAGGCTGACGGGCGGCTGGACGGCTTCGGTTGAGGGCGACGAAGTCGAGGGGCCCCGCGCCCAGCGCGGGGCCCCTCGCCGTGGCATCTGTACCGCCTACGTTGCACACCGCAGTCGGCGTGGCCGGCGCCGAGCCCCATGGCGCCACCCGCCGGGGCTTCGCCCACTAGGCCCGGGCTGCCAGTAAGGGCTTTGTGGTGCCTACGTGTCGCGAAGCCCATCGCGCATCGCGCCGGTGGACCGGATTGCTGCGATGGCTGCGGCGATGCGCAGGATGCTCGCGGTTGCGGCGACTGCGATGAGCGGGACGGATCGACGCCAGCCGGCGGCCAGGTGAGTCGCGAGGACACCGAGGACGGTGAGGTCTGCGGCGAGGCACAGCGTTGCGATGGCCGTCGAGGCGGTCAGCGCGCGGGAGGCGGGGGTTTCAGGTAGCCAGCGCATGAGGCGGCCGGTGGTGGCGAACGTTCCGGCGGCGGTAGCGATGGCCAGTGCGATCAGCGGCAGGGCTGGGATGGCGATCAGTGCGGCGAGGACCCCGCTACGCCACGGTGCTGGGTGGAGCAGCAGCAGCCACCAGATGCCGACCAGCGGTCCGGTCGCGATGAACGTCGCGATGGTGCGCCGGGCAGCAGCGGTCGCCAGTTCGCTGGCGAAGGAGCGGGCGACTGTTGCAGGGTCGCCGAACTCGGCGATCGCGGCCCTGGCGGCGGCATCGCCGGGCATGCCGTCGGCGAGGTTGGCGTGGATTGCCTCGGTGAGCCCGTCGTGGATTTCGGCCAGCACGCGTGTGCGGGTGCCGCGTGGCCCGCGCAGTCGGGCGGAGAGTTCGGTGAGGTAGCGCTCGAGTGCCGGGGTCGAGCCGACGTGGCACGCGGTCAGGTGGTGGTGGCTGGCCATGGTCGCCTCGTCAGCAGTGCGGTGACGGCGGTGGAGAACTGCTCCCACACGGCGCGCTGATCGGACAGGGCTTGCCGGCCGGAGGCGGTCAGCTGGTAGGCGCGGCGTCGGCGGCCGGACACGGTTTCCCAATCGCTGCGGATCAGTCCGGCCCGCTCCAAGCGGTGCAGCGCCGGATACACGGTGCCGGTGGGCAGGTCGAGGGTGCCGTCGCTCCCGTCGCGCAGCGCTTCGATGACCGCGTACCCGTGCCGCGGTCCGGCTTCGAGGACGGCCAGCAGCAGCGCATCAAGGTGTCCCTTGAGCAGCTCCGGTCGCATCGGCAGCACGTGCCCTCCTCCCGAAAAGAGTTCGCTTGGCTACCTGGCGAACGCCTTCAGTGTAGCAATACCATAGTTTGCGTTGCTATATATTCGGGAGGGATGGGGTGGCATGCAGAAACAGGTGATCGGCTTGGCCGACGCGGGCCGCGTCCGTGAGCGGGTGGGGGGCAAGGCCGCCGTGCTCGGGGAGCTGGCCGCGCACGGTTGGCCGGTGCCGCCGGGATTCGTGGTCACCGCCGACGCCCTGACTGAACCCGACCTGGCTCGGGTGTTGGCCGAGACCGCCGCGCGTTGTGGGGGTGGCCGGTTCGCGGTCCGCTCGTCGGGCGTGGCGGAGGATCAGCCGGACGCGTCGTACGCCGGACTGTATGAGACGTTCCTCGATGTCGACGTCGACGCTCTGGCCGATGCGGTGCGCCGCTGTTTTGCCGCCGCGCGGGCCGACCGGGTCCGCTCCTACCATGACCGGCGCGCTCCTGCTGCCGCGCCGTCCGCGATGGCGGTGCTGGTTCAGGTGATGGTCGATGCCCGGGCGGCCGGGGTGGCGTTTACCGCGCATCCGGTCACCGGCGCCCGTGACCAGGTCGTGGTGACCGCGGTGGTCGGCGTCGGGGAGTCTCTCGTTGGCGGGGAGCAGACTGGCGAGGAGTGGACGGTCACCGGCGAGGAGCGGCCGCAGCGGACTCGGTCAACCTCGGATGGCGCCGCCGTACTCGATGCGACGCAGGCCGGCCAGGTGGCCGCGATGGCCGCCCGGGTCGCCGCCCACTTCGACAGGCCGCAGGACATCGAGTGGGCCATTGACGCCACCGGCAGGCTGTGGCTGTTGCAGGCACGACCGATGACCGCCCTGCCCGAACCCGTCAACTTCACCGCGCCAGGGCCGGGGCTGTGGATGCGCAACTTTCGGCTCGGCGAATGGCTGCCCGAGGCGGTCACCCCACTATTCGGCACCTGGCTACTGCCCGAACTGGAAGCGGGATATCTCGACGGGATGCACTCGTGCATCGGGGTGCGGGTGCCGTTTCGGTGGGCGTTGGTCCATGACTGGTACTACACCGCCACCCCGATCCCTTCCCCCCGTCTGCTCGCCCGCGTGATAACCCGAGGTCGCAGCCGGGCGATCAAGACACTGTGGCACGCGCTGATCCGCGTCGGCCGCGACCCGGTCGCCGCCGACCGGGCCGTCCTGTCGGACCTGTACCGACGCTGGCGCGACGAGCAACTGCCCCGCTACCGCGAACTGGTCGCCCTGGCCGAGGCCGAGCTCCCCGCCGCGTCCCCGGCCCGAGTGACGCAGCTGGTCACCGCGATAGCCCGTGAAGCCGGGCAGTACATGTGGTTCTTGGCCATCGTCGGCGGCTCCGCCTGGAAGATCGAAGCCAGTCTCGCCCGGTTCTGCCGGGACCACCTCGCCGACACGATCGGCCGCGCAGGCGGGATCCAGGTGCTGCTGCGCGGCCTACCGACTACCCGACCCGCTCTAGCCTCACCACACGCGGTGCAGAGCCTGGATTGGTATCGCCCAGTCGCCGCCGAGCTGCCCGCCATCACGACGGACCATGGCGCGGTCACGGCCAGGCATCGGCAGCTGGCCGCCGACCGGGAGGCCGCGCAGGCCGCCTGCCGTACGGCGCTCGCGCCGGGCCGGCGGGCCGAGTTCGCCGCGCTGCTGGAAGTCGCGCAGCGGTATGCGGCCATTCGCGAGGAGCAGTCCCGCGACCTCACCCTGGGCTGGCCGGTGCTGCGCGCATGCGCCTCCCGCCTCGGCGAGCATCTGGCCAAGCGACACGTCCTCGTCGCACCCGAAGTTGTGCATTTCTGCACCCAGGCCGAGGTGGACGCCGCCGTGACCGGCCAGGCGACGCCGCTCGCCAACGCTGCTGCCCGCAGGCGCGGCACATGGGAGCAGCACCGGCGGCTGCTGGCACCGATCACGATCGGCCAGCCGCCACGTCTGGTCGGCGATGTCATCGACAAGGCGGTTCGGGCGGCGCGCACCGGCCAGGCCGCCGAGGGCGCGATAGTGGGCCATCCGGCCTCCGCCGGGCGAGCCACCGGACCGGTACGCATCATTTTCGAGCCGCAGGACTTCGAATCCTTCGCCGACGGTGAGGTGCTGGTCGCCAAGGCCACCTCCCCGGCCTGGACACCGCTGTTCGCCCGCGCCGCAGCCGTGGTCACCGACGGCGGCACCCTCGCCGCGCACGCCTCCCTCGTCGCCCGTGAGTACGGCATCCCCGCCGTCGTCGGCACCAGCGATGCCACCAGCCGCCTGCACAACGGGCAGATCGTCACCGTCGACGGCAACGCCGGTACCGTCACCCCCGCCGCTGCCGTGGAGCGCGCCAATGCTCAGCCGTGACATCTTCGGCCTGCCGATCCCCGACGCCGGACCGGTGTTCGCCGTCGCCCTCGTCGTGCCCATTGGCGCCGGATTGACCGCGGTCATCGCCGGCTGCGCGCGGGCAGAGCCCGCTGATCCGCGCCCACCGCGGCAGAAGCGGTAGCCGACGGGTCTGACTACAGCCGCGGGCTGGGGGTTGCCGGTGGCGACGCGTGACCAGAGATCCGGCTGTTGGCGGCGTTGATAACCTCCCGGCATGTCTCTGCAGCCGGACGACGTGGCCGCCTACGACGAGGCGCTGGCGACGGTGGTCGTTGGCGGCCCGCAGCCGCTGACCGCACCGATCGAGATTCAGAACTACGACCCGGTGTGGCCGGAACTGTATGCGAGGGAGGCGGCGCGGGTGCGCCGCGCGCTGGGCGATCGGGTCATGCGCTTGGAGCACGCCGGCTCCACGTCAGTTCCCGGCCTGCCGGCCAAGCCGATCATTGACATGGTGCTGGAGGTGCCGGACTCCGCCGATGAGCCCGGGTACGCACCGGTCCTTGAGGCGGTCGGGTACGTGCTGCGCATCCGCGAGCCGGATTGGTTCGAGCATCGCGTCTTCAAGGGTCCGGACACCAACGTCAACCTGCACACGTTCTCGGCGGGGTGTCCCGAGACCGACCGGATGCTGCTGTTTCGGGACTGGCTGCGGGCCAATGCGGCGGACCGCGACTACTACGCTGCTACGAAGCGGGAGCTGGCCCGGCGGGATTGGAAGTACGTGCAGCAGTACGCCGACGCGAAGAGCGGCGTTGTCGCCGAGATCATGGCCCGCGCGACGGCAGCGCGGGCCTGACCTCCGGCGGGTGCCCGTCGCCAGCCCCAGACGGCGTGTACCCGTCGTCAATCCGCCGCCCCCGTCGTCATGTCCGGTCGTGACCCCGTGCCCCAACACCTTCGCTCATTGGCAGAGTCGGACGCATGTGTCGGCGGGCGGTCAGCGGCATGAGAGTGCTTCTTGGCGGCACGCGTGCATACGGTTTGGTGCGCAGTCCGACCGGTGTCAGCAATAACTTCTTCGCGGCCAATGGATGCGCTTGCTACCGTCGCGCGGCGATCTAATCAGCACCCGCTGGCCTACCTGCTCGGGCTCGAAGGCGTCGCGCTCCTGCGGATGTTCGCGGGGGATTTCGACCGGGAGTTCGGCGAGGCTCGCATCGCCGAGATCCGCAGACTGCTCGATAGTCCTGGGTTGAACGAGGGAGTCGAGGCCGAACGCGTCACCACGGTGGATGGCTATCGCGTCTGGTCGGCCACCTACGATGATCCGGGCAAGGGGATCTTCGCCTACGAGGAACCGTTCGTGCACGAGATAATTGACGCGCTCGCGTCCCCTAATAACCGTCGGCGACGAACCCGCGCCGCCTGATGACATCGCAGTCGGCCCTTGGACGAGTGGCCATCGTCTCTTGTTGGACATCGTGCCAGCGGCGTCGAATGCGGCCTACGCCGGAACACCGGCCACGATCCTCTGCCATTTCCAACTATCGGACGTCTGAGCCGGTCAACGCATCCGAGTCGCACCTGGACGGGGGGCGCACTCTTCTCGGCATGATCGCGCGCTTCGCGGCAATTGCGTGCGTATGATCATCGTCCGCGCCAGCCGGCGCGCACATCCGCTACGCTCCGGCCAATGACCACGGTCCGATCGCGTGCGGTCGCCATAATCGCTGCTGTGACCTTGTTGTCGTGTGCGGCCTCGGCTGGGCCGGCCGCGAAGTTCAGCGTCGGCGCGGTGCGTATGGGCGGGCTGTGTGCCCACGTGGACGTGGCGGCGTTGCGCGGCTTCGGCTCCGTGGCAGAACAACGCCACGGTGACGGCCATGCCCCTTGGCCGGCCGCGGCGCCACGCGGCAGGGATTTCGCGTCGGCTCAGTTCTGCCTTCTGCGCGTCGGCCGTGGCGTGGTCATGCTGGATGTCCTGCGCTACGCAGACGCCGCGGCGGCGCGACGAGAGCATCCTCGGCGCCAGTGTGAGCAGGGCTTTCCGCTCGCCATCGGCGACTACGGCTGCGCGTGGCTCGAGACGGTTCCGATGGTGATGCCGATGACCGGTCGAGAGGAGAACGCCTTCCTCGGCAACGCGGAGGTGGTCGTGCGCGACATCGTGGTCCGAGCTACGGCCATCTCGGGGGGCGACGGCGTAGAGGTAGCCATGGCCTCTGCGGGCGTAACATCGTTGATCGACGTCATCTGAGGTGAGGCGCTGCGGTCCTCGGCCAGGGTTCTCGGCGGGACCGAGGCGCAAGCCGAGTTCGAGGCTGAGCCCATCGCAAATCGGTGGCTCTTTCAGCGCCGCGACGACCGTGTCGACATTCGTCTGCTGCGGCTCGCATCGAGCAAGCTGCTCGACGAGGCTGGTTCGCTCATCTGGAGCAGCGGGCAGCGTTTCGCGGCATATGGGTACGCATTCTCAGCGACCGACGAGTTGCA
>JBKPDY010000031.1:0-85382 GCA_046728155.1 Actinomycetota bacterium | reverse complement strand
GACGTGGGGTAGAGCATCTCCTGCATACCCGGGCCGCCGCGGGGGCCCTCGTACCGGATGACGACGACGTCGCCCGGGAAAATGTCGCCGCGCAGGATCCCCTCGACCGCGGACTCCTGGGATTCGAAGACCTTGGCCGGGCCACGGAAGGTGAGGCGGTCCTCCGGCACGCCCGCGGTCTTGACCACGCACCCCTCCGGCGCGAGGTTTCCGAACAGGATGGCAAGCCCACCGTCGCGGCTGTAGGCGTGGGTCACGTCACGCACGCAGCCCTCGATGGCGTCAGTGTCCAGTGTGGACCATCGGTTGCCGGTGGAGAACGGCTCGGTGGTCCGTACGCCGCCCGGGGCCGCGTGGAACAGGTCCACCGCCGCCGGGGTGGCCTGGCCGCTGCGCACGTCCCAGTCGGCCAGCCACCGCTCCAACGACGGCGAGTGGACACTGTGGACCTCCGTCCGCAACATGCCGGCCCGGTGGAGTTCGCCCAGAATCGCCGGGATGCCGCCGGCCCGGTGCACGTCCTCCATGTGATAGGTGGGAGTGTTCGGCGCCACTTTGGACAGACACGGCACCCGGCGGGAGATGGCGTCTATGTCGGCCACGCTGAAGGGGACCTCGGCCTCACGGGCGGCGGCGAGTAGATGCAGCACGGTGTTTGTTGAGCCGCCCATTGCCACGTCGAGCGCGACCGCGTTCTCGAACGCGGGTCGGCTGGCGATCGCTCGCGGCAGCACCGAATCGTCGTCGTCCTCGTAGTGGCGCCGGGCCAGGTCGACGACGAGCCGACCGGCCTCGGTGAAGAGGCCCCTGCGAGCCACGTGGGTGGCGAGGGTGGATCCGTTTCCGGGTAGGGCGAGCCCGATCGCCTCGGTCAGGCAGTTCATGGAGTTCGCGGTGAACATGCCCGAGCAGGAGCCGCAGGTCGGGCAGGCCGAACGTTCGATGACGCCGAGCTGGTCGTCGGTGACCGCCTCGTTCGCGGACGCGATCATCGCGTCGATTAGGTCGATCTTGGAACGCACGACCCCGTCGACGGCGACGGTCTTGCCGGCCTCCATCGGGCCGCCGGAGACGAAGACGGTCGGGATGTTGAGCCGGAGCGCGGCGATCAGCATGCCGGGCGTGATCTTGTCGCAGTTGGAGATGCAGACCAACGCGTCGGCGCAGTGGGCCTGCACCATGTACTCGACCGCGTCGGCGATCAGCTCCCGGCTCGGCAGCGAGTAGAGCATTCCGCCGTGGCCCATGGCGATCCCGTCGTCGACGGCGATCGTGTTGAACTCACGCCCGACTCCGCCGGCCTCGGCGACCGCGTCGGCGACCAGCGCGCCCAGATTGCGCAGGTGGACGTGGCCGGGCACGAACTGTGTGAACGAGTTGGCGATCGCCACGATCGGCTTACCGAAGTCGCCGTCGGTCATGCCGGTGGCGCGCCAGAGCGCTCGGGCTCCGGCCATGTTGCGACCCTGCGTGGACGTTGCTGAACGCAGCTGTTTCGGCATCGGCCCAGTGTGCTCCCGTCGTTCTGGTCGGCGGTACGCGCCCACCCAAGTTTCCGCGTATCGGGATTGGCCGCCGTTACCCATTCGTGATGTCGCCATTGACCAGAATGTGGGATCGGTTGACTCGTCCCGTGAGAATGCGGCAGGCTGAGCGGGTGATGCACGGAGAGATTCGAGTACTCATGTAGCGCGTCTGGGACGTTGCCCGGACGCGCGAGCCCACGTGCCCAGCACGCGGGCTCTTTTGCTGCTCGGGACCCGAAGGACGCGACGCGTGCAAGCAGGGGCACCCTTATTGCCCGTAGGCGTCAATAGGGTGCCCCTGCTTGCAACGGACACACACAGCCAGACACAGACCGCCCCAGCGCACGACCCACCGCACCACCGAAGCGAAGGCATGGACGCCATGACCAAGTCACCGTCAGACTCCGCCCCACCGGGGTCCCGCCCCGCACCCTCCCCGCTGACCGTCGCCGCGGGTGTGAAGGCACATGGACACGGCGGCCACCAGTCGCCGGCCCAGCCGACCAAGGCGGCGGTACCCGAGCCCGTCACCGGCGCGCAGGCGCTGGTCCGGTCGCTGGAGTCGCTCGGGGTGGACGTCATGTTCGGAATCCCGGGTGGGGCGATCCTGCCGGCGTACGACCCGATCTTCGACTCGAGTGTGCGGCACATCCTGGTCCGGCACGAGCAGGGCGCGGGGCACGCCGCAACGGGCTACGCCCAGGCGACCGGGAAGGTCGGCGTCTGCGTCGCCACGTCCGGCCCCGGCGCGACGAACCTGGTCACCCCGATCGCCGACGCGTACATGGACTCGGTGGCGATGGTGGCGATCACCGGCCAGGTGCCGAGCATGGCGATCGGCTCGGACGCCTTCCAGGAAGCGGATATCCAGGGCATCACCCTGCCGATAACCAAGCACAACTACCTGGTGCAGCGGGCCGAGGACATTCCGCGGATCATCGCCGAGGCGTTCCACCTCGCCGGCACCGGCCGCCCCGGACCGGTTCTCGTCGACGTGCCCAAGGACGTGCTCCAGGCCCGCACGGACTTCTCCTGGCCGCCGACACTTGACCTTCCGGGGTACCGGCCGACGTTGCAACCACATGGCAAGCAGATCCGCGAGGCGGCCAAGTTGATCGCGATGGCCCGCCGCCCGGTGCTCTACGTCGGCGGTGGCGTACTCAAGGCGCGGGCGGCCGAGTCCCTGCGCCGGCTGGCCGAGCTGTGCGGCGCGCCCGTAGTGACCACGCTGATGGCCCGCGGGGCGTTCCCGGACAGCCATCGCCAGCACATGGGCATGCCTGGTATGCACGGCACTGTCGGCGCCGTGTACGCGCTGCAGAAGGCGGACCTGTTGGTGACGCTGGGCGCGCGCTTCGACGACCGTGTCACCGGGAAGCTCGACAGCTTCGCCCCCGGTGCCATGGTCGTTCACGCCGACATCGATCCGGCCGAGATCGGCAAGAACCGGGCCGCCGATGTGCCGATCGTCGGTGACGCCCGGTACGTGATCGACGACCTCATCGCGGCCGTGACCGCAGAGCAGAAAGCCGGACATCGGGCCGACATCGCCGACTGGTGGCGCCAGCTCGACGACATCCGGGACCGGTATCCGTTGGGCTGGGAGGAACCGCCGGACGGCACGCTCGCCCCGCAGTTCGTGATCAAGCGATTGGGCGAGATCGCCGGTCCGGACGCGATCTACGTCGCCGGGGTCGGTCAGCATCAGATGTGGGCCTCCCAGTTCATCTCGTACGAGAAGCCCGGCACCTGGCTCAACTCGGGCGGACTGGGCACGATGGGCTACGCGGTGCCGGCGGCCATGGGTGCGAAGGTGGGGCAGCCTGACAAGGTCGTGTGGGCCATCGACGGCGACGGATGCTTCCAGATGACCAATCAGGAGCTCGCGACGTGCGCGCTTGAGGGGATCCCGATCAAGGTGGCGGTCATCAACAACGGCAACCTGGGTATGGTCCGGCAGTGGCAGACGCTGTTCTACAACGAGCGGTACTCCCACACCGATCTGGGCACGCACAAGCACCGGATTCCCGACTTCGTCAAGCTGGCCGACGCCCTCGGCTGCGTCGGCCTGCGCTGTGAGACAGCGGCCGATGTGGACGCCACCATCGAGACCGCGATGAAGATCGAGGATGCTCCGGTCGTCGTCGACTTCGTGGTCGGCAAGGACGCGATGGTGTGGCCGATGGTGGCGGCCGGGACGAGCAACGACGAGATCATGTTCGCCCGCGACGTGCGGCCGACCTTCGACGACGACGACGATCTGTAGCCGGGAGAGGACGAGACGAGATGAGCAAGCACACCCTCTCGGTACTGGTGGAGAACAAGCCGGGCGTCCTGGCCCGGGTGGCGGGGTTGTTCTCCCGGCGAGGGTTCAACATCGACTCGCTCGCGGTGGGCGAGACCGAGCACCCCGAGATCTCGCGCATCACTATCGTCGTGAACGCGGAGGACTCGCCGCTTGAGCAGGTCACGAAGCAGCTCAACAAGTTGGTCAACGTTCTCAAGATCGTGGAGCTGGAGTCGGGCGCATCGGTACAGCGCGAACTGTTGCTGGTGAAGGTCCGGGCCGACCGGCCGGTCCGGTCGCAGGTCCTTGAGACGGTGCAGCTCTTCCGGGCCCGGGTTGTGGACGTGGCGCCGGACGCGCTCACGATCGAGGCGACCGGAACCGCCGAGAAGCTGGACGCGCTGCTGCGCGACCTCGAACCGTACGGAATCAAGGAAATGGTGCAGTCGGGAGTGGTCGCCATCGGGCGGGGTTCGCGTTCGATCACCGCGCCGGTGTTGCGCGCGGCGTCCTGACCGCAGCCTCATAGGAAAGGGAGCTCATGCCTGTCGAGATCTACTACGACGACGACGCCGACCTGTCGGTGATCCAGGGCCGCAAGGTCGCTGTCATCGGCTACGGCAGTCAGGGCCACGCCCATTCGCTCTCGCTGCGCGACTCCGGCGTGGACGTACGCGTCGGCCTTCCGGAGGGCTCGAGGAGCCGGCCGAAGGCCGAGGAGCAGGGCCTGCCGGTCGACACGCCGGCGGCGGTATCCGCCGAGGCCGACGTCATCATGCTGCTCGCGCCCGACACGGCCCAGCGCAGGATCTACGCCGAGGCGATCGCGCCCTCGCTCACCGCGGGCAAGGCCCTCTTCTTCGGTCACGGGCTCAACATCCGGTACGGGCTCATCCAGCCACCGTCCGATGTGGACGTAGCAATGGTGGCGCCGAAGGGCCCCGGTCACCTGGTCCGCCGCCAGTTCGTCGACGGCAAGGGCGTACCGGTACTGGTGGCCGTGGAGCAGGACGCGACCGGCGGGGCGCTCCCGCTCGCTCTGTCCTACGCGCGCGCCATCGGCGGGACCCGGGCGGGCGCGATCCGCACCAGCTTCACCGAGGAGACGGAGACCGATCTCTTCGGCGAGCAGGCGGTGCTCTGCGGCGGAACCACAGCGCTCGTACAGGCCGGCTTCGAGGTGCTCACCGAGGCGGGATACGCCCCCGAGGTCGCGTACTTCGAGTGCCTGCACGAGCTCAAGCTCATCGTGGACCTCATGTACGAGGGTGGCATCGCCCGGATGCGGTACTCGGTCTCCGACACCGCGGAGTACGGCGACTACTCCCGCGGCCCCCGGGTGATCGACGCACGGGTGAAGGACGAGATGCGCCGGATCCTGAGTGAGATCCGCAGCGGCGAGTTCGCCCGCGAGTGGATCGCCGAAGACGACGCGGGTCGGCCGAACTTCACCAAATGGCGCGAAGAGGCGGCGGCTCACCCGATCGAGGAGACCGGGCGGAAGCTGCGCGGCATGATGTCCTGGGTGGACCGGCCGATCACCGAGACCGCGTAGATGGTGGGCCCGGCTCGCCGCCGTCGACCGACCGTGAGGACACCGTGACCGCAGTCGTACTCGTCACCGAGGAGCTCGCACCCGCCGCCGTCGAGGCGCTCGCGCATGACTTCGACGTACGCCAGGTCGACGGCACGGACCGGCCGGCGCTGTTGACCGCGCTGGCCGATGCCGACGCCGTGATCGTGCGCAGCGCCACCCAGGTCGATGCCGAGGCGGTCGACGCGGCGCGCCAGCTCAGGGTGATCGCCCGGGCGGGTGTGGGTCTGGACAACGTCGACATCGCCGCCGCGACCGCCCGCGGGATCATGGTGGTCAACGCTCCGACGTCGAACATCGTCTCCGCGGCCGAGCAGGCGCTGGCGCTCCTGCTGGCCGTGGCCCGGCACACCGCGTCGGCTTCGTCCGCGCTCAAGGCCGGCGAGTGGAAACGGTCGAAGTACACCGGCGTCGAGATCCAGGGAAAGACGGTCGGCGTCGTGGGTCTGGGCCGCATCGGCGTTCTCTTCGCGCAGCGCATCGCGGCGTTCGGAACCCGGGTCATCGCCTATGACCCGTATGTGCAGCCGGCGCGGGCGGCCCAGTTGGGAGTCCATCTGGTCGGGCTCGAGGACCTGCTGCGCGAGTCCGACTTCATCTCGATCCACCTGCCGAAGACCCCCGAGACGACCGGACTCATCGGTGCCAAAGAGCTCGCCCTGGTCAAACCCGGGGTGCGCATCATCAACGCTGCCCGCGGCGGACTCATCGACGAGCAGGCCCTCGCCGACGCGCTCGCCGATGGCCGGGTCGGCGGCGCCGGGATCGACGTGTATGCGAAGGAGCCCTGCGTCTCTTCGCCGCTGTTCGCCTTCGAGACCGTCGTCGCGACGCCTCACCTCGGCGCCTCGACCAACGAGGCGCAGGACAAGGCCGGCCTCACCGTGGCCCGCAGCGTCAAGCTGGCCCTTGACGGGGAGTTCGTGCCCGACGCGGTGAACGTACAGGCGGGCGGAATCGTCGCGGAGGAGGTCCGCCCACTGCTGCCGCTCGCCGAGAAGCTGGGTCGCGTCTTCACCGCCGTCGCCGGCGGGGTCGCCGCCAGCGTCACCGTCGACGTCCGCGGCGAGGTGACCGGGTACGACGTGAGCGTGTTGAAGCTGGCTGCGACGAAAGGCATCTTCGCCGCGATCGTGGAGGAACAGGTCACCTACGTCAACGCCCCCCTGCTCGCTGACGAGCGTGGGGTCGAGGTCGGCCTCACCACCTCGCCCGAGACGATCGACCACCCGAACCTGGTGACCGTCTTCGGGGTCCTGCCGGACGGCCGGACCGTCTCGGTCGCCGGAACGCACCTCACCGGTCACCACGAAGCGCTCAAGCTGACCGGGCTGGACGGTTTCGACCTGGAACTGGACGCCGAAGGGGTGCTGCTCTTCTTCCGGTACGCCGACCGGCCCGGTGTCGTCGGCGCGATCGGGACGATCCTCGGCCAGGCCGGCGTGAACATCGCCGCGATGCAGGTGGCGCGAAAGGAGGCCGGCGGCGACGCGTTGATGACGCTCACGGTGGACAGCTCCGTACCGCCGGACCTGTTGACCGCGGCGGCGGAGGCGATCGGCGCCACTGCGTCCGCCACCGTCGACCTCACCGACTGACGACGTGGAGATACGAGCCGACAGCGAGTGAGCATCGCAGGGCCGACAGGCCCGGCCGGGGTCCTCGCGGAGACGTGGAGCGCAGCGGAGCTGCTTCGGCGAGCTTGCGAGCCGAACAACGCGGCACTTCGTGGGGTGGCAGCAGCGGAGCGAGCGCGGAGGCGAGAGGAGATAGAGACATGGCGCGGATCGCGGTGATCCCGGGCGACGGCATCGGCGTCGAGGTGGTGAACGAGGGCGTCAAGGTACTTCGGGCGGCCCTTCCGGACGTGGAGACCACGTTCTACGACCTGGGCGCGGCGCGCTACCAGCGCACCGGTGAGGTACTGCCCGACTCCGTCCTGGCCGAACTGTCCGGACACGACGCGATCCTGCTCGGTGCGGTCGGTGGAGCCCCGGGCGACCCGGCGCTGCCGCCGGGCATTCTCGAGCGCGGCCTGCTGCTGAGGCTGCGGTTCGCCTTCGACCAGTACGTCAACCTTCGCCCTGCCCGACTGTGGCCGGGCACGGCGAGTCCGCTCGCTGCCGTCAAGGCCGGCGAGATCGATTTCGTCGTCGTACGGGAAGGGACCGAGGGCCTCTACGCCGGCGCGGGCGGGACGGTGCACCGTGGCTCGCCGGCCGAGGTGGCGACCGAGGAGAGCCTGAACACCCGGCACGGCGTCGAACGTGTCATCCGGGACGCGTTCACCCGGGCCGGCCGGCGGGAGCGACGCAAGCTCACCATGGTCCACAAGACCAACGTGCTGGCCCATGCCGGGGGTCTGTGGGCTCGTACCTTCGACGCGGTGGCAACCGAGTTCCCGGAGATCACGACCGAGTACCAGCATGTCGATGCCGCCGCCATGTTCCTCGCCACGCAGCCACAACGGTTCGACGTGATCGTGACGGACAACCTCTTCGGCGACATACTCACCGACATCGCCGCCGCGGTATGCGGTGGCATCGGCCTGGCCGCCAGCGGCTGCATCAATCCTGACCGGGCTCACCCGTCGATGTTCGAGCCGGTCCACGGCTCCGCCCCCGACATCGCCGGCCAGGGCATTGCCGACCCCGTCGCGACTGTCCTCTCGGTAGCGCTGATGCTGGACCACATCGGCCACCCCGAGCCGGCCCGCCGGATCGAACACGCGGTCGCGACCGAACTCGCGGGTCGGTCAGCCGGAGTACCCCTACGTACCGACGACATCGGCGACCGGCTGGCCACCCTCGCCGCCTGACGACCGGCCGGCGTGCCGGTACGAACGCCTGCTCGTGCAAATTCCGTTAGCAAGCTACCCGGGCGAACACACTTACTTAACGTTCGTTCGGGTACGTTCATTCAGTGACCGCGGACGCGGTTGCGAGGACTCGGAGGTAGCTATGACCGGTGGTGAGTTCGGCTTCGACATCCAACCCTCGGCACACCCCGTAGCCGCCGCCGAGCGGGCTGCCCTCATGGCCAACCCCGGATTCGGTCGAGTCTTCACCGACCACATGGTCACTGTCCGGTACGCGGAGGGTAAGGGCTGGTACGACCCGCTGGTGTCGGCCCGGTCGCCGATCACGTTGGACCCGGCGACGGCGGTCCTGCACTACGCGCAGGAGATCTTCGAGGGGCTGAAGGCCTACCGCACGGACGACGGTGGCGTCGTCTCGTTCCGCCCCGAGGCGAACGCCCGCCGGTTCCGCGACTCCGCCGCCCGGATGGCGATGGCCCAGCTCCCCGACGAGCTCTTCCTCAGCTCCATCGACGAGCTGGTCACGATCGACGAGCAGTGGGTGCCGACCGACCCCGATGGCTCGCTCTACATCCGTCCGTTCATGTACGCGAGCGAGGTCTTCCTAGGTGTCAAGCCGTCCGCCGAGTACCTGTACGTGGTGATCGCTTCGCCGGTCGGCTCCTACTTCAAGACCGGCCTCAAGCCGATCTCGGTCTGGATCTCCACGACGTACACGCGAGCGGCGCGCGGCGGTACCGGGGCGGCGAAATGCGGCGGCAACTACGCGTCGAGTCTGGTGGCCCAGGCGGAAGCGGCCGATCACGGCTGCGACCAGGCGGTCTTCCTCGACACGAACGAGCTCAAGTTCGTCGACGAACTCGGCGGCATGAACATCTTCTTCGCGTACGACGACGGGTCGCTGGCGACCCCGCCGCTCACGGGCACCATCCTGGCCGGCATCACCCGTGATTCGATCATCATGCTGGCTCGAGCCGAGGGCCGCACGGTCGAGGAGCGGCCGATCAGCGTCGACGACTGGCGCGCCGACGCGGCGAGCGGGCGCCTCACCGAGGTGTTCGCCTGCGGCACCGCCGCGGTGATCACACCGATCGGCACGGTGCGGTCTCCCGATGGTGAGTTCACGATCGCCGATGGCGGTTCCGGGCCCATCGCGAGCGGCCTGCGCCAACGACTCCGCGACATCCAGCGCGGCCGGGCCGAGGATCCGTACGGCTGGGTGCACCGGATCGTCGACCCACCTCGACCGCGGCGCTCTACCCGTCGAGCAGGTGCGCGCGCATCGACGCAGCGCACTCGTCACTGACTCCAATCGATGCGGCGTACGCATCGATAGAGCCGTACTCGGCGCGCAGGTGGCCCAGGAAACCCCGCATCGCCGCTCGAGGCGACACCTCGTACGGCCGGTGGAGGTCACGCAGGTCGGGCCGGCGCTCGCTGGTGTATCGGGCCCATGCCATCGGCTCGACACGCTCACTGAGGTGGTAGTCCTCGACGATCTCGTCGTCTCCGACGCCGAGCAGGCTGAGCGTCAACGCGGCGACGATGCCGGTGCGGTCCTTGCCGGCGATGCAGTGGAATACCAGCGGCGCCAGATTGGCGTCGGCGATCAGGCGCAGCGCCTCGCCGAGGCCGTCGGCGGAGATGGCCGCCATCTCCTGGTACCGCTCGATCACGTACGCAGCACGCTCGGCGGTACTGGCGAAATCCCGCGCTTGCCACTGCGGGTGCTCGAGGTGGACGTGGTGGTAGGCGACGCCTGCCAGCTCGGGAGCACGCCCGATCTCCTCGATCTCGGTCGGCCGGCGCAGATCGACCACCGTGCGGATGCCGAGTGCGGCGAAGCGTTCGTACTCGTCCGCGCCGAGATTGGAGAGGTCGTCGGCGCGGTAGAGCCGTCGCCATCGTACGGTCGCGCCCTGGCGGGTCCGGTAGCCCCCGAGATCGCGGAAGTTGAACACGTTCGCGAAGGCCACACCCCGCTCGCCCATGAGCCGAGCCTACCGACCGAGCGCATCGAGGACGGCGTGGGTCGTGTGCTCCGGTGACCGTCCAATGGGGACGATGAGGGCGTGCTCGTCCGGTGTAGGCTCCTCGAGGTCGTCCAGCTGGGCCGTGAGTAGTGCGGGCGGGAAGAAGTGGCCTCGCCGGTGGGCCACCCGCTGGCGCAGCTGCGCTTCGTCGCCCTTGAGGTAGACGATGCGCAGGTCAGGGTCGGCCGCGCGCAGCAGGTCACGGTAGGAGCGTTTGAGGGCCGAGCAGCCCATGATTGCGGGGCCGCCGGCCGCGTGGCGTTGTGCGATCCAGGCCGCCACGGAGCGCAGCCAAGGCCACCGGTCGGCGTCGCTGAGGGGAATGCCGGCGTGCATCTTCGCCACACTCTGCGGCGGGTGCAGCAGGTCGGCATCCTCAAACGGCCAACCGGTGTGCTTGGCGAGCAGCCGGCCGATGGTCGACTTACCCGAACCGGAGACGCCCATCAGCAGGACGATGGGCTCCCGGTCCGCAGTCCCGGTGCTCACATCGACCGCCAAGACCCGTTCGCAAGCTGCGGTCCTCGCTGGCGCTCGGTCCTCGCGCTCACGTCGACCGCCAAGACCCGTTCGCAAGCTGCGGTCCTCGCTGGCGCTCGGTCCTCGCGCTCACGTCTGCCGAGCGTAGTCGGTCAGTTACGAGCCGGACCCGTAGTGGGCGGTGAGCTTGTCGCGGTACGCCTCGTCGGCGAAGTGTCCGTTCTCGGGCACGAACTCCGGCGCGGCCTTCACCTGCTCCTTGCTGCGGTCCAGGTAGACCGTTCGGTCGGCGTGGTCGATATTCGTGACGATGCCGGCCGGGATGACGACGGTGGAGCCGAAGATCCACGGGCCTGTGTCCACGACAAGGTAGCTCTCGCCGGTCGCATGGCTGTCGAGCTCAACCTTGCCCAGATTCCCGTCGGTGGCGTGGACGTGGTAGCCGATGAGGTCGTGTTCGGCGGTCCAACCGGCGTCGGGCCGGTAGTTCCAGGGATCGAGGTGCGGATGCGTGCCGGGCAGCGGCAGAGCGTCGTCGGGTTGGTCGGGATGCATGGTCATGGCAACCTCCTCGCGAGTCGGTCGCCGTAGGGTTACCCCGTATCCGACTCGGTTATCCATGTCACCTGCTTCCAAGATGTGAGATCTTGCGCCAGAGTCTGAACGACCGTGGCACGATGACCCCGTGACCCGGCCGACCAGCCTGTCCATTATCGACTAGCGCGCGCAGACCTCCCCACCTGCGCGCGCAGGCCTCCCGCACCCCGCGGGGGGTCTTTTTGTTGTGTCCCAAGCGCTGAAAGAAGGATCCGCCATGACGTACCAGGTGTTCGACACGACCCTGCGCGATGGTGCCCAGCGCGAGGGCATCACATATTCGGTCGCCGACAAGCTCGCCGTGGCGCGGCTGCTCGACGAGGTCGGGGTCGGTTTCATCGAGGGCGGGTGGCCCGGCGCGATGCCCAAGGACACCGAGTTCTTCCGCCGTGCCCGGGCCGAACTGGACCTTCGCCACGCCGTCATGGTGGCGTTCGGCTCGACCCGCAAGGCCGGATCGAAGGCGGCCGACGACCCGCAGGTGCGTGCGCTGCTCGACGCCCAGACACCGGTCGTCTGCCTGGTTGCGAAGTCCGACGTACGCCACGTCGAACGCGCCCTGCGGACCAGCCGGGAAGAGAACCTCGAGATGGTGCGCGACACCGTCTCGTTCCTCCGGGCCGAGGGGCGGAGGGTGTTCGTCGACTGCGAGCACTTCTTTGACGGCTTCCGCTTCGACCCGGCGTACCCGGCCAGCGTGGCGGCTACCGCGCTATCGGCGGGCGCCGAGGTGGCCGTCATGTGCGACACCAACGGCGGCATGCTGCCGTCGATGGTGACCCGCACCATCGATGAGGTGTCGCACCGCCTCGCCACCCTCCTTCAGTCCACATCGTTCGATGTGGTGACGCGGCTCGGCATCCACTGCCAGAACGACACGTCCTGTGCCGTGGCGAACACGGTCGCCGCGGTCGAGGCGGGCGTTCGCCACTTCCAGTGCACGGCCAACGGGTACGGCGAGCGGCCCGGCAACGCTGACCTCTTCGCCACGGTGGCCAACCTCCAGCTCAAGCTCGGGCTGCCGGTCCTACCGGACGGCTGCCTCGAGCAGATGGTGCGCGTCTCGCACGCCATCGCTGAGATCGCGAACCTCGCCCCCGACACCCACCAGGCCTACGTCGGGGCAGCCGCCTTCGCTCACAAGGCGGGGCTGCACGCGAGCGCGATCAAAGTGGACCCACTGCTGTATAACCACAACGAGCCGTCCACTGTGGGCAATGACATGAAGATCCTGGTCACCGAGATGGCCGGTCGGGCCTCGATCGAGCTCAAGTCCCGTGAGCTCGGCCTGGAACTCGCCGACCGTCCGGACGTACTCGCCGAGGTGACCAACCGGGTCAAGGACCTGGAGGCCGCCGGCTGGTCCTTCGAGGCCGCCGACGCCTCCTTCGAACTACTCGTACGGGAGCAGCTCGGCCAGACCATCGCGCCGTTCACGCTGGAGTCCTACCGGGTCATCGTGGAGCACCGCGAGGATGGGTCGGTCGTCTCCGAAGCGACCGTGAAGGTACGCGTCCGCGGGGAGCGGGTCATCGCGACGGCGGAGGGGAATGGTCCGGTGAACGCCCTCGACGAGGCGCTCCGCAGGGCGCTCCGGCGGCTGTTCGCCCAGCTGGACTCCTTCCAGCTCGCCGACTACAAGGTCCGCATCCTGGAAGGCTCGCACGGTACCGGGGCCGTCACCCGCGTACTCGTGGAGACCCACGGGGCGAACGACCGGGATTGGACCACGGTCGGCGTGCACGAGAACGTCGTCGAGGCGAGTTGGCACGCCTTGGTCGACGCCTTGGCGTACGGTCTCCGCCCGGCCGGGCTTCTGACGGAGCCCGTCTAGGCGGCGTTAGCGCCGGCCGACATATCTACCGACGACCTCCTTGATCGCTGTTCTCCGAACAAACGCGCCCACCGCAGGCGCTTTTGTTCGGAGGCGCCGATCATCCACAAGGTCGGTCGTCTCCGAAGCGACCGTGAAGGTAGGCGTCCCCCCGCTGTGACGTGCCAGCCACGTGGTTGTCCGCGAGCCCGGGGACCGGCTAACGTCCGGCCGTGACCGATACAGTCCCGTTCCGCCCGGCGCGACTGGCCATCGGCGCGCTGTACGCGCTCGCGGGGCACGCCCTTGTGGTCGCGGCCGCCTACCTGGCGGGCCTCATCGCCAGGCCGTCGGCGGGCGGTGGCTTTGAGGACCTGGCCGCCGTAGCGGTGACGGGGATCGGCGGCGAGGCACTGCTCGGATCGGCGTGTCTGGTGGTCGGTTCGATCATGTTTCGTCGCAAGGACCGGGAACGTGGTCTCGGCCTGGTCGGCGGCTGGGTGGCGGGTCTCGCGATCCTCGTCGGGGTTCTCAGCGTCGCCCGGTGACCCGATCTCGGCCGTTACGGATGTGAGGGCGCCGCGGGAGCCCCGGCCACATCGAAGCCGAGTTCGTCGACGTAGCACCACCACCAGTTCTCGCGTGGCTCGTACGACCGGACGATCGGGTGGCCGACGCTGGTGAAGTGGCCGGTGGCGTGCCGACCCGGCGAGTTGTCGCAGCAGCCGACGTGGCCACAGGTCATACACAGGCGCAGGTGGACCCAGCGACCGCCGGTACGCATGCACTCCTCGCATCCCGGCCCTGACGGCGTGACGCTCTCGACCTGGTCGAGGTGTGTGCAGGTGTCAGCCATACCACGAGCGTAATCCGGCCGCCCGGTCAACGTGGGTCAGAGCGGCAGCGGGCAGTGCAAGATACCGCAGATCGTACGGAGCAGCTCCATCTCGGTCACGGTCGTCACGCCGTCTTCTGCGATGACGGCGACCACACCGGCCACAAGCCGCTGCTTATCCTCTGGCGCCAGTCCACTCAGGACGGGCCAGGCCGTCTCCAGGGCGGTCACGCCCTCGGCCGGCGGCTGGTAGCCCGCGGTCGAGCCAGGCAGCACGCGGTCGAGCCCGGTATGGAAGGCCCGCTCGGCCGAGGCCACATCCTCGTTGCCGGCGTACGCGACCACTGTGAGCAAGGTGATCACGGCGGCGTGCGCGTCGCCGAGCCGGTTGCGGTCGACGCGCCAGCCCGACGGCGGTTGGATCGACGCCCCCAGTTCGCTGTAGACCAGGCGGGACAGGCAGTACTCGTGCGCGGTGATGACGCCGTCGGCATGAATGAGCTGGAAGACCTGGCTGACCACAGTGGAGCGTTGTGCGATCGGTCGTTGCTTGAGGGCTGGGAAGGCGAGTTCGGCGAGCGGCAGCTTCAGCAGCGGATGCAGGCCGGCCACCGCCGATGCCTCCTTCCAGACGGCGTCGGCCAGGTCCTTTCCATACTGCTGGGCGAGCATGGCGTGCTGGGCGGTTCGGGCGGTCGGGTCGTCGGCGAGCAGGAGACCGAGCACGAGCGGCACGACGGTTTGTGGGTTGCGGGCACGGTCGAGGATGTCGGCCGGAATCTCGTTGATGAGTCCCTGCGCCTTGGCATACGCGTCCTCACCGGGGGCGGCGATGCCGGTCAGCACGTCGGTCTCGGCCACCGCCACGGTGGTGCTCGGCGCTGGGAGGGCCTGCGCCGCCAGACGAGGTGCGCCGGGGGTCGCCGCCGGGGCGAGGCCGAGCTGGAGGTCCTCGTCCATACCCTCGGGCGGCTGGGCGGCCCACTGCCGGGCGAGCTGGTCCAACCGGGCGAGGTCGAAGCTCGGGTCGAGCGCCTTGATTCGGTCCATCAGTGGCGGATGCGTCGCGAGCAGCGACGTGAACGAGGCGCCGGCGCCGAACAGCATGTGGCCGACCTCCTCGCGCTTGGGGCTGCGCAGTTGCGAACCCTCCTCCAGGCCGGCGATCTTCGCTAGTGCCCCGACGATGCCGCTGGTCTGGCGGGTGAACTGCACCGCCGACGCATCCGCCAGATACTCACGTTGCCTGGACACGGCCGCCTTGATGAGACGACCGGCGATGACACCGATGAAGCCCACCGCCAGCAGTGCGACCCCGATGATCACGAGTGGGTTGCCGTTGCTGTTGCGGTCGTTGCGGCGACCGCCGCCGAGCAGGCCGCCGTAGGTCAGGGTGCGGCCGATGACGGCGAGGAAGAGGATGCCGAAGAGTAACCCGATGAGCCGGATGTTCAGCCGCATGTCGCCGTTGACGACGTGGCTGAACTCGTGCGCGATCACACCTTGCAGCTCGCTGCGGTTCAGTCGCTCCATCGCACCCCGGGTCACCGCCACCGCGGCGTCCGATGTGGACCATCCGGCCGCGAAGGCGTTGATTCCCTTCTCGTGCGGCAGGATGTAGATTTCGGGCACCGGCGTACCGGACGCGATGGCGATCTCCTCGACCACATTGCGCAGTCGCCGCAGCTGGGGATCCTGAGTGTCCTGCGGGACGAGGACACCACCCAGCTCGCGAGCGACGATGCCGCCGCCGCCCCGGAGTCCGAGGGTACGGAACCCGGCGGCCAGGCTGATCGCCAGTACCGTGACGACGCTGCTCGTGATGAGCAGGCTGGCGATCTGCCCGCCGGTCATTCCGCCTCGATCGAAGGCGAGCAGCACGGCAAGATCGACCACCACGACGATGGCGATGACGGCCAGGACGAACAGCACGACCAGGCGGGCGGACATCTTCCGCACGTGGTTCTGGCGCTCGAAGAAGTTCACGGCGTACGACCTCTACGGCTGGGCGGGCGGTCAGAATGAGACCTGGGGTGCTTGTCGGTCCTGCGGATCCTCGATTTCGAACAGCGGTGCCTCGCCGAACGAGAGCGCGTCGGCGATCACGTTGCGCGGGAAGACCTGACGCCGGTTGTTGTAGTTCATCACGGCGTCGTTGTACGCCTGCCGAGCGAAGGCGATGCGGTTCTCCGTCGTCGTGAGCTCCTCCTGCAGGGCGAGCATTGTCTCGTTGGCCTTGAGGTTGGGATAGGCTTCGGCGAGGGCGAAGAGCCGACCCAGAGCCTGGGTGAGCACGTTCTCCGCGCCGGCCAGGGCGCCGACCGCCGAGGCGTCATCCGCGGTGCCGCCAGTGCCCGACTGCGCCTGGACGGCGGCCGCGCGGGCGTTGACTACGTCCTCCAGGGTCGTACGCTCGTGTGCGATGTAGCCCTTCGCCGTCTCGACCAGGTTCGGGATGAGGTCGTGCCGCCGGGTGAGCTGCGCGTCGATCTGGGCAAAGGCCGTCCGGTACGCGTTGCGGGCGCGGACCAGCCCGTTGTACGAGGCGATCACCACCGCGATCAGGATGATGACCACGACCACCACGGCCAGCCCGATCCACAGGCCCATGCCAGTGCTCCTTCCGTACAGGTGTCTCGACCACGACGTTCCCACACGTCGTCAAGACAGGTGCACGCGGGCGGCCGTCACAGTGGCGGCGCCCACGAGCGCGGCCACCGCGACCAGACCCAGCCCGGCGGCTCGGCCGGCCACGTACTGGTTGAGCAGTCCGGCCCCGACGAAGCCGACCGGCCCCGGCGCCGATATTGCCACGGTCGCCGCGGTCATGACGGTCGCTCGTAGTGCCGGCGGCGTACCGGTTGTCAACGCCGCGAAGAATCGGGGGAAGTAGATGCCGTTGCCGACACCGATCAGACCAACGATGACTGCCGTCGTCCACAGTGGAGCGGGCATCAGTAGGGCGGTGGCGCTCGCCGCGACGCCCCACACGGCGACAGTCGCCGTCCGGGGACCGGCGGAGGTGCTGCGCGCGGAGATCAGCCCGCCGGCGACCGCTCCCGCCCCGTACGCTCCGACCATCCAGCCAGCCGCCGTCGCGCCGCCACCGGATCGCAGGGCGATGACCGGCATAGTGGCCATCATGGCGGCGAAGGCCACTTCGACCACGCCGAGTCCGCCGACCTCCCACCGCAGCGATCGGTGTCGCAGCAGGTAACGGATCCCGGCCCCGATGGAGCCATCCTCCTCTGTGGATACCGTGGACGGTCGCGCCGGAACCAGTACAGCGACCAGGGCGAAGGCGCACAGGTAGGACCCGGCATCGAGCAGCAGAACGTTGGGCGCGCCCACGAAGGCCACGAGTACGCCACCCAACGCCGGCCCGACAAAACTCGCCATCTCGTTCACGGCGGTCGCAAGACCGCCGAAACGCGTCAACCGCACCTCGTCGTCGCCGACGAAGCCGGCCACCACGAGCCGTTGTGACGAGTTGTACGCCGGGAAGAAGCCGCCGACGGCGAACGCCACCACGAGCACGACCGGATACGTCAGCGTCCCCAACGCGTACTGGAGCGGGATCAGTCCAATGAGGATGGCCCGGGCGAGGTCGGAGCCGAGCATGAGCCGCCGTGGACCGAGTCTCGCGGCCGCCCCGCCGCCCGCGAGCCCGAGCAGGGTCAGTCCGGCGAACTCCGCGGCGAGGACCGCACCGGTCCGGATGGGGGAGCCGGTCGTCACCAGGACGAACCAGGGCAGCGCCACAGCGGTCATCTCGGTACCGAGCGTCGAGACGACGTCGGCGGCGAGGACGGCCCCGATCGGTCGCCGCGCCCCGGTGTCGACCACGGTCCCGCTCACGGCGGCTGAGCGTATTGCTTGCCCGGTCAGTTGACGAACGGATTCTGTCGAGTACGGCGTCCCCAACAACTGTGAGGTCGCATACTGTGCCTGGTCGCGTCTCGGTGGGCCCGGCCGGAGGTGCGGCGGTGAGTATCACTTTGGTCTTTTCGGCTGCCATCGCGACGCTGGCCTGCTTGTTCGCCATCTCCGGGGTGTTGTTGGTGCTGGTGATGCTCCGGCACGCTCGTCGAAGACGTGACGAAGCCACCGAGCAACCTGTCGGCGATGAACCGCCGCCGGTGGAATAGATTGGCCGCGTGCGGATCGCGCGTTTTGCCCATCCCGGCGGGTTCTCCTTCGGCGTGGTCGAGGGCGAGGGCGACCTTCCCGGGGGCGGCCTGACCGTGGCCGAGATCGAGGGGCACCCATTCGCTGACATCCGCTTCACCGGCGAGCGCTGGGCGATCGCCGATGTCCGACTGCTTTCGCCGATCCTGCCGAGCAAGGTCGTCTGCGTCGGTCGTAACTACGCCGACCACGCCGCCGAGCTCGGCAACGCCGTGCCGGCCGAGCCGCTGCTCTTCCTCAAGCCGTCGACCTCGGTGATCGGGCACCGGGATCTCATCCGGCTACCGCCGCAGTCGAAGCAGGTCGAGCACGAGGCGGAGCTGGCGGTCGTCATCGGCGCCACCGGTGCCCGCCGGGTCGACCGGGCCGCCGGGGAGAAATCGATCTTCGGCTACACCTGCGCCAACGATGTCACCGCGCGCGACCTGCAGCGCTCAGATGTGCAGTTCACCCGGGCCAAGGGCTTCGATTCGTTCTGCCCGATCGGCCCGTGGATCGTCACCGGGGTGGACATCAGTGACCGCGAGGTGCGCTGCGAGGTCGACGAGGAGGTCCGGCAGCTCGGGCGCACGCGGGACATGGTCTTCGATCCGCCGACCCTGGTGTCGTACATCTCGCATGTGATGACGCTGCTGCCAGGTGACGTAGTTCTCACCGGTACGCCGGCAGGCGTAGGTCCGCTGCGAGCGGGCGAGGTCGTTACCGTCCGGATCGATGGGGTCGGGGAGTTGGCCAACCCAGTCGCCGACTTGTGATCCGCTTGGGATTGCCCAACGCGTCGGGTAAGGTAGCTTGCCGGCACGGTCGAGCGCTAGCGAGACGCACGCGACACCGCGGTGCCATTGGGGTATGGGGTAATTGGCAGCCCAACTGATTCTGGTTCAGTTAGTCTAGGTTCGAGTCCTGGTACCCCAGCCACCGATGCTCCAGGGCATCGGCGGGCGGATTTCGTGTTGCCGTATGGCATGATGAAGCCCGTCACCGTACGGCCCCGTCGTCTAGTGGCCTAGGACGCCGCCCTCTCAAGGCGGTAGCGCCGGTTCGAATCCGGTCGGGGCTACGTCAGCCGGGCCCGCGTCGGCCCGGCCTTCGTACGAGGCCACTCTGCCAACGAGTTCCAGAGCGCCTCGGAATGGGCTCGAACTCCTCATCCTCAACCGTCTCCGGATCGGGCGTGGTCGCCGATGGTACGCGCGGTGTGAACCAGCGCTGCGCGATCGCGGTCGGGACGACCGCCGTGAGCACGACGACGCAGACCAGTACGGAGAACTGGGCGCGGGTCACAATCCCCGCGGTGTAGCCGTAGGTAGCCGAGATGGTCCCGAACGTCAGCCCGGTTGACATGAGCAGGGTTGTAAACCCTGCGTGCGGGCGGGCCCAGCGGCGGGCCAGCGGGTAGACACCGACGGATTTCGCGCCCAGCTTGACGGCGAGCAGCACTAACAGAAGGCCGAGGTTGGCCCACACCAGCGGCAACGACACGTTCATTCCCGAACGCAGAAAGAAGAATGGGGTCAGTAGTGCGAAGGCGACAACGCGGAAGCGTTGCTGGGTGGTGCGGTGGCGCTCGAACGTACGGGACACCGCCAGGCCGAGCAGAAAGGCGGGCAGTACCGCGTGACTGGACGCCTTGTCTCCGAACCACATCAGCACGAGGAGTGCGGCGAACGCGCCTTTGATCTCCGGCTCGATGACCCGGTTGCCGTACCGGGAGAAGAACCAGCCCTCCAACCGGGGAAGCGCCCAGATGAAGGCGACCGACACGGCGATGAACGGAAGCAGCCACCAGGTCGGGCGGAGGAACAGCAACGACAACGCCAGCACGGTTCCGAGATCGGTGACGAACGTTGCGGACATGATCAGTTGTCCGATGCGGGTGGTGTTCAACCCGGATTCGACGAGCACTGCGTACACGACCGCTAGCGATGTGGTCGACAGAGCGATGCCGCCGATGTGGGCCGCCCGCCAGTCCCACCCGGCCAGGTAGCGGCAGGCCAGCATCGCGGCGACGAACGGGGCCGCGAACGAGATGACCCCGATCGCCAGTGAAGCTTTCCAGCTCTCGCGCAGAGCGGTGGGGTCGACCTCGGCCCCCGCAAGGAAGGTCAATACGACGGATCCGAAGCTGGCCAGGAATACCAGCCAGTCCGGCGTGGACAGGTGCAGCGCATTGCCGACGAGGATGCCGGCGAGGATCTCGACGACCGCGACGGACAGACCCAGTTCGACCGCGAACATGGTTGCGATCAAAGCGGCGACTGCGAGCGCGGCGGCGACGGTGAGTGTGGTTCCCATGAACCCTTCCGTGGGTGCGGCGATCTCCCGGCCATGCCAGGAGCCATCAGCCCTTCCGGAGGGCGGTTCGGGTCACCGTCGACCCCGGCGGGTTCCATCGCCGTCTGCCGCGGGAAAGAGTACCCGATCGACATCCGGGTGCGCGGCGCGACGGCGTCACCGGAGACCTTCCGTTTGTTGACACAGCGGGGCACCCTGGGACCGATAGACCGGTCTATTGAGGGCGCGGTCTGCTGGAGGTTGGTATGCGACGCGGGCGAACTTCGAAGGCACTCCGACCTGGACGGATCCGACGGCGTCGAGGACGGGTCGTCGCTCGACGGCGTGAGCGGGCCGTGCTCTACCGGGCCCCGATGTGGACGGTGGCGGTTGTGGCCGGCGTGGTCGCGTCGCTGGCGACCGCCGCGGTGGTCACCGGCTACGGGCTCGCCGGACTAGGTGTCGCCGGTCTGGTCCTGCTGACCTGGCTGGCGCTCGCACTTCGCGTGGTCCGACTGGCCCCCGCCGGCCCGCCGGGCGACGGGCCACCCGCTCCTGGAGGAGCAGGCGTCCGTGAGCCTCGCCGGCCGTTGCCATTTGCCCCGGCGGGCGCGGCCGCGATGCCGCTTCCCGATGAGAATCCCCCGCAGCGACCTGTCGCACTCGCCTAAGGAGGCTCGGTGCGGCCCAGCCGCGCCATGCCGCCGCTCTCCAGCCAGCCGTAGACCCATGGCGTGGTGCTGTTGGACCGCAGCCAAGGCACCCGCTTCCCCGCCACCAAGATCCAACAGAATGTCGGGAAAGGCTCAGTGCGCTAGGGCATTCTCGATACTCTGTTGGATCTTGCGCGCCGGTCGGCCCGGGTACGCCCTGCGATCACTGGACGATGACGCGCAGCAGTAGCTCCGTGCTGCCGTTGTCTGCGCCGACACTCAGGCCGAGCGCCTTGACCGGTTTGAGGTTCGCCGCCGCGTCGCCCTTGATATCCGACTGCGGCAGGAACTTCTCGACATTCACATACGCAGCAAGGATCGTGTTCTGCGGCGGATCGGCCATGGCTGTGCGGTACAGCGAGTCGTCGGCGAGACTGCCGGAGCCGCCCTGGTAGCCGGACGAGGTCAGGCTGACGGTATTGCCGGAGACGTTGAGAGATGCCTCGGACGGGCTGAGACTGCTCTGCAGCGCGTTGGCGACGCTCTGGGCGGAGCCGCTGTCCGCGGCCTCGATGAGCAGCTTGATCTGTGGCGATGACGGGTTGACCAGCGAGAGACTGATGACTGAGCCGAGTACGTCCTCGGTCGCACGGCTGAGGCCGTCGAACTCGCCGGGCAGGTTGGTGAGGCCACGGGAGACGGAGTCGCTGAGTCCCTTGGCGCTGCGCAGATCCGCGGCGGCCCCAAGGATGGTGCCGCCCGGCAGTTTGTCCAGCTGCGACAAAGCGTTGGCGGAGAACGACCCCGTGTCGGTGCTCGAGTGGATCCTTGCCCGCAGTTCGACTCCGTCGCCGATTGCCTTGACTCCGACCAGCACATTCGTGTCGGCGAGCGCCGACGTCGCCAAGTTTCCGCCGGTGGTGCCACCGAGTTCATCCGCGACGGAACTGAAGTAACTACCGTCGACCCACGCGAGCACGGCCTGCCCTGATGGCAGATTGCCCAGCGCGTTGGCGAACGCCGGGTGCGCGCTCATCGATTCGTTGCCGGCGGCGGTGACGGCGTCCTGGGCACCGAGGCTGCCCTCACATTGGGCGAGAATCGCGTAGCCGTTGGCGAACGCGTACGAAGTGTGCGGAACTCTGGCCAGCGCCGCCTTGGCCTTGTTGTCATCGTTGCTGGCGAGTGCGACCAGTGTGCACTGTGTACTGCGACCGCCCGGCAACCACAGTGCCATTCCGATCTGGTCACCGAGCCACGGCTTGACATCCGCGTCGAAGTCCAGCGGGTGCAGCATGTCGGTGACGAGGCTCTGCTTCGCCGCGTTGACCAGGTCCGTGCCGCTTGGCTGCTGCGGAAACTTCTTCACCAGTTTCTGCAGGGCAAGCTTCTGTCCTAACCCGGGCGACAGGTCCGCCCGGGCGAAGACCACCGATGAGCCGGGCAGCACATCCTCGGGCTCGGTGCCACCCCAGCCGTACCACACGGCCGCGCCCGCGACGGCGGCGCCGGAGATGACTACGGCCAACGCAGCTCCCACAGCGATCGCGGCCCTGCGGCGCTTGCGGCGCGGCGCTGCCGGCGCACCCGGCTCAAGCAGGATCTCGGTTTCGCCGTAGCCGGCTGCGTACGCCGGCGGGTAGACGGGCTGCGGCGGGTAGACGGGCTGCGGCGGGTAGACGGGCTGCTGCCCGTACGCCGGCTGACCCGGCTGCTGCCCGTACGCCGGCTGCTGCCCGTACGTCGGCTTCTGTGGGTACGGCGGCAGCGGTTGCGTCGGTGGTGTCGATCCGGCTGCCGTGCTCTCCGTCTGCGAGACCCACGGTTGGTCCGGGACGGGCGGATTCGGCTGGCTCACGAGCGTTCCTTCCGGGGGGCGTCGCTCGCCAGGGTAGGACGCCGGCACCACTCGTGCCGTCCCGTGGTCGGCCTGAGCGCCAGCACAACGGCATCCCTGACCTGACGGTCTGGCCGCCTCCACCGAACGGTCGGCTGCGGTCGGCCGGTCAGGTGGTGCGCGGGTCGATGTATCTACAGGCCCGAGAGGCGTTGTCCGGCCCGGACGACGGCCATCGCATGCCGATCGCCCGGACGGCGGCCGAGCCGTTCGATCGGGCCGGAGACGCTGATAGCGGCGATCACCCGGCCGGTGCGGTCCCGGATCGGCGCGGAGACGCTCGCCACGCCCAGCTCGCGCTCGGCCACGCTCTGAGCCCAGCCGCGCTTTCGTACCTCGGCCAAGGTCCGACCGGTGAACTTCGCTCTCGGCAGCAGTGGCATCACTGCCTCCGGCGGCTCCCACGCGAGCAGGATCTGAGCCGCCGAGCCGGCGGTCATCGGGAGAACGGCTCCGACCGGCACCGTGTCGCGGAGGCCGCTTGTCCGCTCGGCGACCGCCACGCAGACTCTCTCGTCGGCCCGACGCAGGTAGAGCTGCGCACTCTCACCGGTCGCATCGCGCAATGTGGACAGAACCGGAGCCGCCGCCGTGAGCAGGATGTCCGGGGCGGCATTGGCGAGCTCACCCAGGCGTGGTCCCGGCCGCCAGCGGCCCTGCGTGTCGCGGACGAGCATACGGTGGATCTCGAGGGCCTGGGCCAGGCGATGAGCGGTGGCGCGAGGGAGCTTGGTCCGCTCGACCAGCTCGGCGAGGCTCGCGCCGTCGACGCTCGCGCCGAGAATGACAACCGCCTTGTCGAGGACCCCGACACCGCTCATACTGTGTCCCACGCATTGAAACTACCTCCCAAATTATAGGATGTCCAGATGGTGGGAGTCATGAGAACCCACGGTCCGCGGACCCTGGCCGAAAAGGTGTGGGACGCGCACGTCGTCCACGCCGCCGCGGGCGAACCGGATCTGCTCTACATCGACCTGCACCTGGTCCACGAGGTCACGAGCCCGCAGGCCTTCGACGCGCTCCGGCTGGCCGGGCGCCCGGTACGTCGGCCCGACCTCACGCTCGCGACCGAGGACCACAACACGCCGACCGACAATCTGGTGACGATCCTCGATCCCGTCTCTCGTACGCAGATCGAGACGCTGCGCCGAAACGCCGCCGAGTTCGGGATCTTGCTGCATTCTCTCGGCGATGCCGAACAAGGCATCGTGCACGTCATCGGTCCGCAGCTCGGCATCACACAACCGGGCATGACCATCGTCTGCGGCGACTCGCACACCGCAACGCATGGCGCGTTCGGGGCGCTGGCGTTCGGCATCGGAACCAGCGAGGTCGAGCATGTGCTCGCCACCCAGACGCTTCCGCAGGCGCGGCCGAAGACCATGGCGGTCAACGTCATCGGCGAGCTGCCGGTCGGCGTGACCGCCAAGGATCTTGTGCTCGCCCTGATCAATCAGGTCGGCACCGGCGGTGGCGTGGGCTACCTCGTGGAGTACCGCGGTCCGGTCATCGAAATGCTCTCGATGGAGGGCCGCATGACCATCTCCAACATGTCGATCGAGTGGGGCGCGCGTGCGGGCCTCATCGGCCCGGACGAGACCACGTTCGCCTATCTCACGGACCGGCCGTACGCGCCCAAGGATGCCGACTGGGATGAGGCCGTCGCGTACTGGCGGACGCTTCCCACCGATCCGGATGCTGCCTTCGACGACGAGGTGACCCTCGACGCGAGCCGGGTCACACCGTTCGTGACGTGGGGTACCAACCCCGGTCAGGGGTCCTCGCTCGACGGTGTGGTGCCCAACCCCGAGGAGTTCGCCGATCCGGGCGCGGTGGCGGCGGCCCGGCGCGCCTTGACGTACATGGATCTCCGCCCAGGAACGCGGCTGCGCGATGTCCGCGTCGACGTCGTGTTCGTCGGGTCGTGCACCAACGGCCGGCTCGAAGATCTGCGCGCCGCCGCCGATGTTCTGTCCGGGCACACGGTCGCCGATGGGGTGCGGATGCTCGTCGTACCCGGGTCGGCGAAGGTGCGCGCGGCCGCCGAGGCCGAGGGGTTGGACAAGATCTTCATCGACGCCGGGGCCGAATGGCGCTTCGCCGGTTGCTCGATGTGCCTGGGCATGAACCCGGACACGCTCTCGCCAGGCCAGCGGGCGGCCTCTACGTCGAACCGAAACTTCGAGGGACGCCAGGGCCGGGGCGGACGAACCCATCTCGTGTCCCCGCCGGTCGCCGCGGCGACGGCCGTGCTCGGGCGGCTCGCTTCCCCGGCCGACCTGTGAGAAAGGTGGGACAGATGGAAAGGTTCACTGTCCACACGGGTGTCGCGATGCCGCTGCGCCGGGGGGATGTGGACACCGATCAGATCATCCCGGCCGAGTACCTGAAGCGCGTCACCCGTACCGGTTTCGCGGACGGGTTGTTCAACGCCTGGCGGGCCGACCCGGCGTTCGTACTGAACGACCCGGCCTACGCGGACGCGAGCATCCTCGTGGCGGGACACCGGTTCGGCGTCGGCTCTTCCCGGGAACACGCCGTGTGGGCCCTGCAGGACCACGGATTTCGGGCTGTCATCGCGCCCTCGTTCGGGGACATCTTCCGCAACAACGCGCTCAAGGGTGGGCTGCTCCCGGTTGTGCTTCAAGAAACCGTGATCGAGGAGATTTGGACCCTACTGGAGGAGCGGCCTGGGACCGCCCTGACCGTCGACCTGGCCGAACAGCGGGTTCGTGGACCCAGTCTGACCTGGCCTTTCAACCTGGATGAGCACAGTCGTTGGCGCCTCATGGAAGGGCTCGACGACATCGGTCTGACGCTGCGGAACGAGGACGCGATCGCCCGGTACGAGGCCGGCCGCCCTCCCTGGAAGCCGGTGGTCGCCTAGCCCGAGTGTCCACTTCGGCTACGCGCCCTCCGCCCCGGGTTCGGATCCCTTGCGACCCAACGATTTTACCCGCTCGGGTGTTTGTGTCGTGCCTAGGGTTGGACTACTGTGCGCGCAGAACCGCTGTTTCGAAGGACAGCAATGGGTTACAGGGAGGAAGTAAGTCGTGAACAAGGCCGAGCTCATCGAAGCGCTGTCCGGACGTCTGGGCGACCGGAGGTCCGCGACCGCTGCGCTCGACGCGGTTCTCGCTGAGATTCAGAACGCGGTCACCAAGGGCGACAAGGTGTCTATCACCGGGTTCGGCGTCTTCGAGAAGCGCGTCCGCGCTGCCCGTACTGCTCGCAACCCACGCACGGGCGAGGCCGTCAAGGTGAAGAAGACCTCCGTGCCGGCATTCCGTCCGGGTGCGAGCTTCAAGGAGCTCGTCGCGGCGGGACGGGTGCCCAAGGCGACCAAGGCGGCTGCGGCCAAGAAAGCCGCGCCGGCAAAGAAGGCCACCACCGTGCGCAAGGCCGCGCCGGCAAGGAAGACGACACGAGCCGCGACCACGACCGGCGCACGCCGCACGTCCAGCGCGCGCACCAGGTAACGTGCGGCTCACAGCACACAACCGCACCGAGCGAAACCCACGACACGGGAAGAGGGGCGCCCCCCGCCTGCGGTGGGCGCCCCGATCAGTTGGATGGAATCCCTTCAGTCCAACGGGTCCAGCGTCACCAGCGAACGGTCGTCGCTGAAACAGAGCACCCATCCACGCCCCTTCGGAGTGTGGTACTCCTCGGCCGTGCCTCCGGCCACACGGGCCAGGAGGGGTGGAATCAGCTTGCCTTGACTGCAGAGGACTGTCGCGCCGTCGCCGGGCCTGGGAATGAGGTCGATGACCTGAGCGGCGGCGGCACACGGATCGGCGGTCTCGTCGAAGGCCCTGTCCACTACCACGGTCAGGCTCAACCGTCGGGCCAACGGTGCCAGCGTGTCCAGGCACCGTTGCGGCGCCGCCGACACCAGTTGCGCCGGACCGAAGCAGCTCAGCACCCGCTCGAGCAGACGGGCCCGGGTTGCCCCCGGGGCGTCGAGCGGACGCGCGTCGTCCGGGCCCGTCCAGTTCCGCCGTTCGCCTGCGGATGCATGTCGTACCAGGATGATCGGACGGCGTAGCGGCGGCCAGGCGGCGAAGGCCCTGACCACTCCGACGTCACGCTCGTAGGTCAGCCGCGAGATGGCGTCGGCGATCGGGAGCCACACCCGAGCATCCGTCTCCTCGCCCGGGAAGAAGCCGTCGTCGCGATCGGCGGCCATGGCCCAATAGTCGACCGTCTTGTCGACGAGCCTGCCGCCGTTCGGGACCTGATACGAGATCGAGGGCAGTCGGGCACCGACGCGGGGCCGTACGCCCGTCTCCTCCCACACCTCGCGGAAGGCGTTGAGGATGGGGTGCTCGCCCCGCTTACGTTTGCCCTTCGGCAACGACCAGTCGTCAAACCGTGGACGGTGGATGAGCGCGAGCTCGACGCCATTCTCCGACGCGCGGTGCAGCACACCGCCCGCCGCCCGGATCAGCACGGCCCTACGGGGAACCTGGCCACCCTGTCAGTCTGCGCCGTGCCGGTGCGGCACGACCACCGCGCCGCGCTCAGCTCATCCACTCAGTGAGCCGGCGTCGCGATGCCACCTTCCATGCGCTCGGGAACGCATTCCGGGTGGCGCGCAGAGATGCACGTTCTCGTTCGTAGAGCCGACCCGCGGTCACCGCGAGGGCGTGATCGTCCGGGTCGGAGTTCGCGATGGACAGCCACGTCTCGGCCGCCACCGCCGCATCCTGGTGCTCGCCGAGCAGGTCCTGAACCGCGGCCAGCGCCCGCGCCAGGGCGTTCGCCTCGCCGCCGAGCACGTCCGCCACCGCCTCCACCGCATACCGGGCCCGCTTTCCCTGAATCCGCACGGCATGCCAGCTCGCGTCCGAACCGGCCGGGTCCAGCTGGCCAGCTCCTTCCAAGCCGTTGCCACCGTAGGCGAACCTGCGCCACGGGCGCCGGACGAGCGCCGGGAGGACAACCTCGGCCGGTTCGGTCGCGCCGGCCGACAGCCGCGGTTGCCGGGCTGCGGCGAGGAGCGTGTTCAGCAACTTGTGGTAGCGCTCGTCGGACATCAACTTCTCCAGCGCCTGAAGCGCGTCCTCATGCCGGGCGGCCAGGTCGGCATCGATGCGGGCGATGGCGGCGTTGTCGAGCGGTTTCAGCGGGTCGGCCGCGGCGGTACGCCGCAGGCGGGCCCGGAGCACCTCGGCATCGCGGGCCAGGCCCAAGGCATCCGCGAGCCAGCCGACTTCGGTGCGCACCCGCGCCGCCCATTCCCGGTTGACCAGCGGCGCGAACGTGCGCAGATCGCTGCGCAGCCGCCGGCACCCGACCCGCATCTGATGCACCGCGGTGTCATCGTTGCCGATCCTGGCGCGGAGCCGGACCAACGCGTCGTGGGCGACGATCCGGGCGACATCCCGCTGGATCGCCGCGGTGACCACGTCCGCCGCCGCCGGCCGCCGACGCAGGCGCGCCGGCGGGACCGGCCAGTCGGGCGGCTGCATCGCGGGCAGGCCGAGTGCGCGGACGTACTTCGGCGTGAAGTCACCGACGACCGCGCCAGCGTCGTGCAGCGCGGCCTCGATCCGGTCGAGCAGCTTCGCCCGGCCGTGCTTGCGCTCCACCTCGATCTCACGGAACTTGAGCGCGATCCGCCTGCCCTCGCGCACCGTGACGGTGTCGTCGACCACCTCGGCTGCGACGCGGTCGTCGCGGTCGCAGAGCTGGTAGGCCTGGCGCGCCGTGTCCAGGACGGCGACCGGTCTGACGTCGGCACCTCGGGTGTAGGCCGTGACGAGGTCGAGCAGGCGCACGGGCGGCTCGGCGGCCTGGCCGCTCATCGAGATCTCGTCGCGTACGCCCGGCGCGTCGGTCGGCAGCTTGACGGTCCACGGCTCGTCGTCCCCGCGGCGGTAGCGAAGCGACGCCCCCGACCGAGCCAGCCGGAGGTCAGCGGTGTCGTAGTAAGTGGCCTTCAGCCTCTGTGGCGGGCGGACGACGAGACGGCCGCCCTCCGGAGCGCAGTGTGTGAGGTCGGGCAGGACGAACCCGCTCGGCACCTCGTACTTGCGTTCCTCCTCCAGCATTCGGCCAGCGTAACTGAGCTATGTTGCGCTCGCTTCGCTCGCGCGTGCCGTGGGCCTAGGAGGCGCCGTCTTCCCTCGTCGCTCGCTCCTACGTCGCTCGGCCCCTCAGTCCAGACGGCGCCGGCCCACGGCGGGCTACTCGACCCGGGCCAGGGAGCGCCGGAGGAGCAACTCCTGCGGATCTTCCAGATGCTGGTCGTCCAGTGAGGTGCGCCGATGCCAGACGCCGTCGGAGTCGAGGTCGAAGCCACGGGTGTCCTCGCGCAGCTCGATATCGAACACTCGCCGCAGTTCGGCTTGTGCGGTGGGGTCGCTGACCTGCACCAGAGCCTCGACCCGGCGGTCCAGGTTGCGATGCATCAGGTCGGCCGAGCCTATCCAGAACTCCTCCCGGCCGGCGTTGCCGAACCGCAGTACCCGGGAATGCTCGAGGAAGCGACCGACGATCGAGCGGACCCGGATCCGCTCGGACAGGCCGGGCACACCCGGACGCAGCGTACAGATTCCGCGCACGACAAGGTCGACGTCGACGCCTCCCTGGCTCGCCCGGTACAGCGCGTCGACGGTCTCCTCGTCAACAATGGAGTTCACCTTGATCTGGACGTATCCCGGCGCGCCCGCCTTGACGTGTGCGATCTCGCGCTCGATCCGCTCGATGATGCCCGAGCGAACGCCGTGCGGGGCGACCAGTAGTCGCCGGTACCCGGTCTGTCGCGAGTATCCAGTCAGGACGTTGAACAGGTCGGTCAGGTCGGCGCCGACGTCGGGGTCCGCGGTGAGCAGACCGAAGTCCTCGTAGATTCGGGCGGTCTTGGGGTGGTAGTTACCCGTACCGATGTGACAGTAGCGGCGTAGCTGCCCGCCCTCCTGACGGATCACCATCGCCGTCTTGCAGTGGGTCTTGAGGCCGACCAGGCCGTAGACCACGTGGCAGCCTGCTCGCTCCAGCATCCTGGCCCAGCCGATGTTGGCCTGCTCGTCGAAGCGGGCCTTCACTTCGACGAGTACCACGACCTGCTTACCCGCCTGAGCCGCCGCGATCAGCGCGTCGACGACCGGGGAATCGCCGCTGGTGCGGTAGAGCGTCTGCTTGATGGCGAGCACGTCGGGGTCGGCGGCCGCCTGCTCGATGAAGCGCTGCACGCTGGTCGAGAACGAGTGGTACGGGTGGTGTACCAGGATGTCCGCGTCGCGAAGTCGGGAGAAGACGCTGCGGGGGGTCTCCCCCTCGGCGAACTGGGGATGGGTGGCCGGGACGAAGGGTCGGTCCTTGAGATCGGGCCGGTCGCCGTCCCCGTACACCTGCCACAGCCGCGAGAGGTCCAGCAGGCCGGGTACGCGCACGACATGCTCGGCGTCCATGTCCAGTTCCCGGATGAGCAGATCGAGCACGTTGCTCGAGATGGTCGAGGCGACCTCCAGCCGTACCGGCGGACCGAAGCGGCGACGGGCCAGTTCACGCTCGAGCGCCTGGAGCAGATCCTCGTCCCGATCGTCGTCGACCTCGAGCTCGGCGTTGCGAGTCACCCGGAACACGTGGTGCTCGATGATCTGCATGCCGGAGAAGAGCTGGCCGAGATGCGCCGCGATCAGCTCCTCCAGTGGCAGGAAACCGGCTCGACGCGGGCCACCGTCCGCTCCCGACGGTGCCGCGACGTTGACGGAGACGAACCGCGGGACGTTGTTGGGAACCTTGATGCGGGCGAAGAGCTCCGGACCACTGTCCGGATCACGGACGAACACCGCCAGGTTGAGCGAGAGCCCCGAGATGTACGGGAACGGATGCGCCGGGTCAACCGCCAGCGGAGTCAGCACCGGAAAGATCTGTTCGCGGAAGTAGGTACGGAGCCGGTCCCGCTCGGGCGGGTCGAGGTCGGCCCACCGGACGATGTGGACGCCTTGCGCGGCGAGGATCGGCTCGATGGCGGCGAACGTGGCACTGTGCCTGGCCATTAACTCCGCCGTGCGATCGGCGATGAGGGCGAGCTGCTCGCGGGGAGTGAGCCCATCGGGCCCCTCGACCGGAAGGCCGGTCTGCATGCGGCGCATCAGTCCGGCCACCCGGACCATGTAGAACTCGTCGAGGTTGCTGGCGAAGATGGCGAGAAACTTGGCCCGTTCCAGCAGCGGGGTCCCGGGATCCTCGGCCAGTGTGAGCACCCGGGCGTTGAAGTCCAACCAGGACAGTTCCCGGTTGAGGAACCGCCCGGCCGGCAGGTGGTGGGCCAGCATGGGTGCCTGCGCGGTGTCGAGCTGGACGGTCGGGCTTGAGCCCGGTGTTGTCTCCACGTCAGCCGTCACCTCCGTCTTGGCCGTCAGCGCCGCGCGCACCCGCCGATCGGGGCCACCGTGATCGCCATCCGGGTGGGTGCCCGGGCGCTTCGACGTACCGACCGGCGCGGTATGCCGTGTCTGCCGAGGTGCTCGGCGGCGGGATGGTTGCGTCACCGACCTATCATCTCTCGTCGCCGCCGAAGCCGAAGTCCAGTCGGATCGACCGGTCCGCTCGTGAAAGCAGGGCACCCTATCGGTGCTTCGCGCAAGTAGGGTGCCCCCATTGGCTTACCGGTTCACGGGAGCGTCAGCAGTGTGACCCTGACCACGTCCCCGCCGGTATCGCGGTCGACGCGAACCCGTTGGCCCGGTCGCAGGAAGCGCAGACCGGACACGACGAACGCGTCCGCCGGAAACCGGACAGCAGTGCCGTCATCGAGCAGGACCGAGCCGCGTCCGGTGTCCGGATCGAACTCGGCTAGGGTCCCCTGGCTGCTGCTGGCCGTCTCAGCCGCCAGCGATCGTCGTGGACGCCCCGAGCGCATCCGCCGCCACCGAAGCGGTTCGCGGACCGAGCCCGAGCACGACCGCGGCGGCGAGGTCCGCGGCGGTGTCCACATCGCGCCGCAGCGTCGGCCAGTCGCCGGTCAGCTCGACAGCGCCACTCGCGTGGTGCGCGGCGGCTGACCCGGTGCCGAAGCACGGCTCTAGCACGGCGCCCCGGGTCGCCGCGAGCAGAACCGTGCCGGTGCCGGCCGCATCGGCGACGTAAAGGCGTCGGGGCGAGCCGTGTGCCGTCAGCTCGGCCGCGCGGAGGGCCTCGGTCAGGTCGGCCGTATGCAGGGCGGCGAGGTCGGCCGCGAGCGCCGCCACGCCCGGCAGTGTGTCCGTCGCCCCCTTGGGGCGTACCACGGTTGCCGCGTAGGCCAGCGCAGGATTCAGCCCGGCATCCGGCACGTCGACGATCACTTCGGCGCCGGCGTCCATGGCGGCCCGTTCGGCCTCGGCGTCGCTGGTGACGACGGCGACCCGGCCGACCACCGGACTGGCCAACGCGGCCGCCACGGTGTCCAACGCCATCGCCAGTACGAGCGCGTCGTGGTCCACGCTGGGCAACGCGCCACGCAGGCGGGTCTTCGCCGTCCGCAGGCGCTTTACCGGCACGATGACCGTCCAGCTCACGCTGACATCTTGGCCCTCAAGGGCGGGACTTGTCGCCCGGAACCCACAACCCGGACCATCTGCCATCTGCACCCCGCGTCGGGATCCAGGCATGATGGGCCCCAGGCGCTTAGCCGAGCCGACAGCAAGAGAGCATCGTAGGGCCGTCAGGCCCGTGCCAGGCGCCCCGCGCAGTCGTGGAGCGTCTTCGTGGGGTGGCAGGTGCGGACCGAGCGCGAAGGCAAGCTGATATTGACGTGAGGAGGTCGGGTGGCGCGGGAAAAGCTCGGGTTCTGGCAGTGGTTCGCCGTTTTCACGGTGCGGCCGTTGATGATCATTCTGACTCGACGCACCTGGCGAGGGATGCGCAACGTCCCGGCCGGACCGGCGATCATCGTCGCCAACCATGTGAGCCACGCAGATCCGTTGGTCCTGGCGCACTTCCTCTACGACGCCGGCAGGTGGCCCCGGTACCTCGCCAAGGACAGCATCTTCAAGATCCCCGTGCTGGGCCGGATCCTGCGCGCGGCCAAGCAGATCCCAGTCGTGCGAGGGACCGCCGACGCGGCCCGGGCGCTGGACGAGGCGGTGTCCGCCGTGAAGGCGGGCGGCGCCGTCTGCGTCTATCCCGAGGGGACGACGTCCAAGGAGCCCGACTTGTGGCCGATGCGCGGGAAGACCGGCGCGGCCCGGCTGTGGCTCACTACCGGAGCACCGGTCGTCCCGATCGTGATGTGGGGTCCTGAGAAGGTCTTCGATCCCCGTACCAGCAAGCTGAAGCTGCGCCTGCATGCACCCGTGACGGTCGTCGCCGGAGCGCCGCTGGACCTGTCGAAGTGGAACGGCGCCTCCCCCAGCAGCGCCACACTGATGGAGATCACCGACTTCATCATGCTCTCGTTGCGTGACATGCTGGCCGAGATCCGCGGTGGCACTCCGCCGCCGTTGTGGGTCCGCGAGCCGGGGCGCAGCGGGGTATCGCGGACCGGATCGGAGGCCTGACTCCGTGGGGATCGCAGCAATCAAACGGGTCGCCGTGATGGGCGCCGGATCCTGGGGCACGGCGTTCGCGAAGGTTCTCGCCGACGCCGGCTGCACGGTCACGCTCTGGGCCCGCCGCGAGGAGGTGGCCGCGGGGATCCGCGGCGGGCATGCCAACCCCGACTACCTGCCCGGGATCCTGTTACCGGAAACCGTGACCGCGACATCGGATCCTCATTCGGCGATCGACGGTGCCGACATGGTCGCCATCGCGATCCCGTCCCAGACGCTGCGGACGAATCTGTCCAGTTGGGTCGCCGGCGGAGCAATGGGCTCCGACATCACTCTGATGAGCCTCATCAAGGGAATCGAGCTGGGCACCGGGAAGCGGATGACGCAGGTCATCGCCGAGGTGACCGGGGTGGACCCGGCCCGCGTGGTCGCCCTCACCGGGCCCAACCTTGCGCCGGAGATCGCCTCCGGCTACCCCACCGCCGTCGTCGTCGCCTGCACGGACGAGGCGCGGGCCGCGGCGGTCCAGGACGCGATCGCCACCGCATACTTCCGCCCATACACCAACGCCGACGTGATCGGCTGCGAACTGGGCGGCGCCGTCAAGAACGTCATCGCGCTCGCGTGCGGTATGGCTTCCGGGATGGGCCTGGGCGACAACACGAAGGCCGCCCTCATCACCCGTGGGCTGGCCGAGACGGCCCGGTTGGGCGTGCGCCTCGGAGCCGATCCGCTGACCTTCTCCGGTCTCGCCGGGCTCGGTGATCTCGTCGGCACCTGCATGTCACCGATGTCGCGGAACCGGACCTTCGGCGAGCACCTCGGCCGGGGTGACACTCTGGAGCAGGCCAGAATCGCCACCCGGCAGACCGCCGAAGGTGTGAAGAGTTGTCTGTCGGTTCGCGACCTCGCCCGCGATCATGGTGTCGAGATGCCGATCACCGAACAGGTCGAGCTGGTCTGCCACGAGGGCCTGTCGCCCAAGGTCGCGATGGCGGCGCTGATGAGCCGGGAGACCAAGCCAGAGTAGGTCTCCTACTGTGGACGGATGAATTCACCGTACGGCGACTCGACCCGCTGCGTCCACGCTGGACAGCCGGCGCCCGCGCCGGGTCAGCCGTTCCTGCCGGGGCCGACCTTCGCGTCGGTCTATGCGTTGGACCAGGCCGGCCCGCAGCCCGGGGTCGACGCGTACGGCCGGACCGACAGCCCGACCAGGCGCCGGCTCGAAGCGGCGATCGGTGAGCTCGAGGGCGGCTCCTGCGTCGCCTTCGCCACTGGAATGGCCGCCGTCTCCGCCGTCCTGCTGAGCCTGGTGCAGCCGGGCGAACGCGTGATGGTGCCGGCCGACGGGTACTACAAGACGCGGGCCTGGGCCGGCGCGGCACTGATCCCGCGGGGTATCACGGTTGGCATGGCACCCACCGCGGGGCCCTATCCACCGTTCGACGGCGTCCGATTAGTGCTGCTGGAGTCGCCGGCCAACCCCGGGCTCGACGTATGCGACCTCGCCGCTGTCTCGGCCGCCGCCCACGCCGCCGGCGCCGTGGTCGCGGTCGACAACACCACCGCGACGCCGCTCGGCCAACGCCCGCTCGATCTCGGCGCGGACATCGTCGTCGCGAGCGGCACGAAGGCGCTCGCCGGCCACTCCGACCTCCTGCTTGGGTACGTCGCGGCGCGTGACCCGGCCTTGCTCTCGACGATCCAGGGCTGGCGCGACTCAACGGGCGGCATCCCCGGCGATTTCGAGGCCTGGCTCGCCCACCGGTCGCTCGGCACCTTGGCGCTGCGGCTGGCCCGGCAGAGCGCCAACGCCGGATCGGTCGCCAACGCCCTCGCAGCTCATCCCGCCGTCTCCGCCGTTCGCTGGCCCGGCCTGCCGACCGATCCGTCCTATGTGGTCGCCGCCCGCCAGATGGCCCGCATGCCGGGCGTCGTGACGTTCACCCTCGGCGGCGTGGACGAGATTTCCCGGTTCCTCGCCGCATCACAGCTGGTGACCGCGGCTACCTCCTTCGGCGGACTGCACACGACGGCCGACCGTCGTGCCCAGTGGGGGGACGACACACCGCCCGGCCTGGTCCGACTCTCGTGCGGTGTCGAGGATATGGACGACCTCGTCCAGGACATCGTCCGGGCGTTGGACTCGCTTGCCCGGTAGGGTCACCGGTTGTGAGTACGCCGCGAAAGACCCGCGTCGCCGTCGTCTTCGGTGGGCGGAGCCTCGAGCATGCCATCTCGGCCGTCAGCGCCGGCAGTGTGCTGGCCGCTCTCGACCCGGACGAGTTCGACGTCGTGCCGGTCGGGATCACCCGGCAAGGCCAGTGGGTACTGACCGCCGGTGACCCACAGTCACTCTCGATCAGCGGTCGGAGCCTGCCGGAGATCACCGCCAGCTCGGGGACCGCGGTGATGCTGCCCGGGGATCCCACCTCGGGCGGACTGGTCGTGCTCGATCCGGCGGCGGGAGCGAGCGCTCTGGGCGGCGTCGATGTCGTCTTCCCGGTACTGCACGGGGCGTACGGCGAGGACGGAACCCTGCAGGGTCTCCTTGAGATGGCCGGCATCCCGTACGTCGGCTCTAACGTCTTCGCGTCGGCGGCCGCCATGGACAAGGAGTTCACCAAGAAGCTCGCCGCCGCGTCCGGGATCCCGGTCGCCCCGCACGTCGTCCTGCGTGCCGGAGCCACGTTCACGGCCAAGGACCGGGGCCGACTCGGTCTGCCCGTCTTCGTCAAGCCGGCCCGGGCGGGTTCTTCATTCGGCATCACGAAGGTCCACGGGTGGGATGATCTCGATGCCGCCGTCGCCACGGCCCGCGCGGTCGACCCGAAGGTCCTCGTTGAGGCGGCCGTCATCGGCCGGGAGATCGAGTGTGGGGTACTCGAAGGCGAGGCCGGAGGCGCGCCGGAGGCCTCGCTGCTCGCCGAGATACGAGTCTTAGCCGGTCATGAGTTCTACGACTTCGAGGCGAAGTACCTGGACGACTCCTGCGAATTCGATATCCCGGCCGCCCTACCCGACCGGGTGACCGCGCTGGTCCGGGACTATGCCTGCCGTACCTTCACCGCGCTCGACTGCGCGGGCCTGGCCCGGGTCGATTTCTTCGTCACGCCAGAGCTCGATGTGTATCTCAATGAGATCAACACGATGCCAGGCTTCACGGCGACATCCATGTTCCCGCGGATGTGGGCCGCGTCCGGCCTGGAGTACTCGAAGCTGGTGGCGCGTCTCGTCCGAACGGCGTTGCACCGGGGTACCGGGCTGCACTGATATCCTCACCGCCCTCTGCCGCGATCTTGTCGGCCGAACTCCTCGGTGCTGCTTTTGATCTTGCGCCGGACGAGGCGGCCGGCGGACAGCCGTCAGCGGTTACAGCCGCTGGGAAACGTCGCTGCGACAGGGTCATTTTGCTTGATCGGGGCGGAGAATCCGATCACCTTCTGCGCCGACCCCGCGCGGGGTCCAGGCACGCCGACGCTGATGGGCACGGATCGGTCCACCGTCGTCCAGATGGTCGACGAATCGCCCGTTCGGGTGACCCAGCACACACCGCTGAGCTGGGTCACATCTTCGGTCGGGGTGACCCGGGGAGCCGCCACTCCGCAGGCGAGCGTCACCGGAGGATCACCGTATGCCGCGTTCTGCTCGGGGCCGGTGACCGGACGCCGCGGCGAGCCGAGCACCGAGGAGGGCAGCTTCGCGATCACCTCCCGACACACCGCGACGGCCGTCCCGGTCAGTGGCGGCGCCGGTAACGACACCAGCGACGACGCCTGCAGCGTCGGGGAGGCGGGCGCGGCGGGGCGGGAGAACACGGCGAACCCGCCGAAGATCCACAGGCTCACCACGGCAATGACCAAGGCGACCGGTACGGCCACCAGGGTCGCGGTACGGGCGGCGCGGCGCCGGACCGGGTCCGGGGTGCGCTGTCGCGAGACCACTGCGGTGACTCGACCCGAACTCTCAGAGGTGGACAACCGAGCAGGTCAGGGTCCGGGTGATGCCCGGGATGAGCTGCACCTTGCTCACGATCATCGCGCCCAGTTCGTCGACGCTGTTCGCTTCGGTCAGCACCACCACGTCGTAGGGTCCGGTCACCGCGTCGACCCGCACGACGCCGGCCAGATCCCCGATCGCCATCGCGACGTCGCGCGCCTTGCCCACCTCAGTCTGGATCAATATGTATGCCTGAACCACGACACGTCTCCAAATCCGCCGCCGAGCACGTGTGGGTGTGAGACTAGCGAACGGGGTAGCGGGTCTGCCGAGGGGGACGTATGCCTGTCGCTTCGACCGGGGAGTTCGAGCTGATCCAACGGGTCACGTCACGGTTGGGCACGACGCCGGCGACCCTGCTTGGTCCGGGTGACGACGCCGCGATCGTCTCTGCCCCGGACGGTCGGGTCGTGGCGACAACCGATGTCCTGGTCGAGGGCCGGCACTTCCGGAGTGACTGGGCCTCGGCGGCCGACATCGGTCATCGGGCGGCGGCTGCCAATATCGCCGACATCGCGGCGATGGGGGCGAAGGCCACGGCACTGCTCGTGGCGGTGTGCATACCGGCCGACCTGGCGCCGCGCTGGCTCGAACAGCTCACCGACGGTCTGGCCGAGGAGGCGGAGTCGGTCGGGGCGGCGATCGTCGGCGGAGACATCGCCGCGAGCCAGGTCATCACGATATCCGTCACGGCTCTGGGCGACCTTGCCGGGCTGCCGCCGGTGCTGCGCTCGGGCGCGCGCTCCGGTGATGTCGTCGCCATGGCCGGACGGGTCGGTCACGCCGCGGCCGGCTACACCGTTCTATCGCGGGGCTTTCGATCGCCGAAGGCCCTGGTCGAGGCGTACCGGCGACCGGTCGTCCCGTACCGGGCCGGACCGGCTGGAGCCGCGCTCGGCGCCACGTCCATGATCGATGTCTCGGACGGACTGCTGGCCGACGTTGGTCACGTCGCGGACGCGAGCGGGGTGGGCATCGATATCCGCCGGGACGCTTTCGAGATCACACAGGCGATGGTGGACGCCTCATCCGCGCTCGGCGTGGACCCGTACTCCTGGGTGCTCAGCGGCGGCGACGACCATCCGTTGGTGGCGACCTTCCCGGCCGGTACGACTCTGCCACGCGAGTGGCGCGTCATCGGTCGGGTCGTCGACGGCAGCGGGGTGACGGTGGACGGCCGCACGCCAACAGGGGTCTTAGGTTGGGACCATTTCAGATAGTCGGGTCAGCCCCGGACGACCTTGCCGGCCTTGATGCACGACGTGCAAACCATGATTCGCTTCGTGTTGCCACCGCCCGTGGGGACCCGGACCGGCTGGATATTGGGGTTCCAGCGGCGGTTGGTACGCCGGTGCGAGTGGGACACGTTGTGGCCGAAGCCCGGTCCCTTGCCACAGACGTCGCACACGCTAGCCACGGGTTCTCCAGAGGTCTCTGATCGGCGGACGGCCCAGAACGCCCGGGCAACCCACCCACGGTAGCCGATCGGGGCCGGCTCGGGCGAACCCGGGTGCGCTCGCGGTAGCTGCACAGGGCCGCGCGCCCGCATTAACGTGACACCCGTGCTGGACAGCCTGGACTCCGCCGCCATCCGCCGCTGGTGTGAAGCCGGCCTCCAGGCACTTCGCCGGCACCAATCAGAGATCAACGAATTGAACGTCTACCCCGTGCCCGACGGCGACACCGGCACAAATCTCGTCCTCACCGTCACCTCCGCGTGGGATGCGCTTCTCGCCGAACCCGACCGGACGGACGTCACCTCGGAGACCGAGATCGCTCGGCTCGGGCGTGTGCTGCACTGCATGGCCCGGGGGGCGCTGCTGGGCGCCCGGGGCAGCTCCGGCGTGATCATCTCCCAGCTCCTGCGGGGGACGGCGGACGCGCTCGCCAGTGTCCCCGCGGCCCGGGGGCGGGCCGTCGCGGACGCGCTCACCGCGGCGGCGAAGGCGGCCCACGCGGCGGTGGCCGATCCGGTCGAGGGCACGGTACTGAGTGTCGCGACAGCCGCGGCCATGGCGGCGACGGCCGCCGACAGCGACGATCTCGTCAGCGTCGTACGGGCTGCGGCGCGCGGGGCGGCAGAGGCTCTCGCCCGCACCCCCGAGCAGCTGCCGATCCTGGCCAGGGCCGGGGTCGTCGACGCGGGTGGACGGGGACTCGTGGTGCTGCTCGACGCCCTGGTCGAGGTGGTGACCGGCCAGGCGCCCCCGACAATGCCGTTGGCTGCGGTCGCGCGTGATCCGAGCCTGCTCACGGTGGCCCGGGAGACCGGCTCCGGAGCGTACGGGTACGAGGTGCAGTACCTGCTCGACGCGCCCGAAGAGTCGATCGGAGAGCTCAAGCTGGCGCTGGGTGCGTTGGGCGACTCGCTCGTCGTCGTCGGCACCGCCGCCGACGGCGGTATCCCAACCTGGAACGTGCACGTACATGTCAATGACGTCGGTGCCGCGATGGAGGCGGGCGTACACGCCGGACGCCCCCACCGCATCTCGGTCACCCGCTTCGCCGATCAGCAGCCTGCGCTGCCGAGTCCCGACCCTGAGGCCCGAGGCGTCGTGGTGATCGCCGGCGGCGACGGGTTGGCTCGCGTCTTCGCCGCGGAGGGAGCGGTCGTGGTCCACGGCGGCCCGACCAACAACCCCGCGACGGCGGAGGTACTCGCGGCGATCCGGGCGACCCGTGCCGGCCAGGTCGCCGTCCTCCCGAACGATGCCAATGTCCTCGCCGTCGCGAAAGCGGCCGCGGACGAGGCCCGCGCGGCGGGGATGACCGTCGCCGTCGTGCCGACCCGCTCACCTGTCCAGGCGTTGGCCGCCCTGGCTGTCCGGGACCCCCAGCGGCGATTCGCCGACGACACCATCGCGATGGCCGAGGCGGCCGGCGCTTGCCGGTACGCCGAAGTAACCATCGCGACGAGGGAGGCGCTCACGATGGCGGGGCGTTGCCGGCCCGGCGACGTGCTCGCCCTGCTCGAAGGCGAGGTGATCCTCGTCGGAGCCGACCTCCCGGGTACCTGCGTCACGTTGCTCGACCGCATGCTCGCCGGCGGCGGTGAGCTCGTGACACTCATCGTGGGCGCGGGCGCTGGGGCGGACCTGGGTGTGATCCTGCGCGAGCACCTCGAACGGCACTGGCCGTTCACCCAGTCCACTGTGTACGCCGGTGATCAGCCGCACTACCCGCTGCTGGTGGGCGTGGAGTGACCACACTGGACACACCCCTGCGGCAGGTGATCGGCAAGGGGTGGCGGGACCTGGAGAAGGCCTTCGGCATGCAGACCGTTGGCGACCTCCTCCACCATTTCCCGCGTCGTTACGACGAGCGGGGCGAGCTCACCGACATCGCCAGCCTCCGAGTCGGGGAGGACGTCACCATCCAGGCCAAGGTCAAGAGTTCTGCCGCGCGCAAGTTCCACAGCGGGCACGGCCACCTCACCGAGGCCGTGGTTGAAGACGACTCAGGCGGGACTCTCACCCTGACGTTCTTCGCCAAGAACTCCGGGCAGGCCAAGTGGCGCCAGGACGAGCTGGCGCCAGGCCGAAAGGGTCTCTTCGCGGGCACCGTGAGCGTATTCAACGGTAGGCGGCAGCTGACCCACCCCGAGTACGTCCTCCTCGGCGACGATCCGTCTACGGTGGACGAGTTCGCCGGGGGGATCATCCCGGTGTACCCGGCCACGAAATCGATCCGCTCGTGGGCGATCGCCAAGGCGATCCGGGTCGCGCTCCAGATGCTCGAACCGCCGGCGGATCCGATACCCGCGACGTTGCGACGCTCGTTAGGGCTGATGGACCTGCACAAGGCACTCACCGAGATCCACCGGCCGAGCTCGTACGGGTCGCTCAACGCTGCCCGCGCGCGGCTCACATACGACGAGGCACTCGCCGTACAGATCGCCCTCGTCCAGCGCAAGCTGCGGGCAGCGGCGTGGCCGGCCGTCCGCCGACCCCGCCGGGCGGACGGGTTGCTCGCCGCCTTCGAGGCGGCCCTGCCGTACCGGCTCACCGCGGGGCAGCGGGCGGTGGGTGAGGAGATCGCGGCAGACCTGGCCGCGGGCCACCCGATGCACCGCCTGCTCCAGGGTGAGGTCGGGTCGGGCAAGACCGTCTGCGCGCTGCGAGGCATGCTCCAGGTCGTCGACGCCGGGGGGCAGGCGGCGATACTCGCCCCGACGGAGGTGCTCGCCGCCCAGCACTACCGCAGCATGCGCGAGCTGCTTGGTCCGATCGGCCGAGCCGGCGAACTCGACTCGGCCGAGGTCGCGACCCAGGTGGTGCTCGTCACCGGCTCGCAGTCGGCAGCCGCCCGCCGCCGGGCGGGCGCCGCGGCCGCGTCCGGGGAGGCGGGGATCGTCATCGGAACCCACGCCCTGCTCTACGAAGGAGTCGAGTTCCGCGACCTCGGCCTGGTCGTGGTCGACGAGCAGCACCGGTTCGGGGTAGAACAGCGCGACACCTTGCGGGCCAAGGCGGATCAGCCGCCGCACGTTCTCGTCATGACTGCGACGCCGATCCCACGCACTGTGGCGATGACCGTCTTCGGCGACCTGGAGATCTCGACCCTGTCGGAGCTGCCGTCTGGTCGGTCTCCGATTGCGACTCACGTGGTCCCGGCAGCGGAGAAGCCGGCGTACCTGGAGCGGGCGTGGCGGCGACTGCGCGAGGAGGTCGAGCGGGGCCATCAGGCGTACGTGGTCTGCCCGCGCATCGGCGGCGACGAGTCCACCGAGGACACGCGCGACGTGGACCCCGCGCGGCGACCACCGATCGCGGTACTGGATGTCGCACCGCTGCTCATTGCCGGGCCGCTCGACGGGCTGCGGGTGGGTGTCCTTCATGGACGGTTGCCGGCGGACGAGAAGGACGCGGTGATGCGGGACTTCGCCGCCGGCAAGCTTGACGTGGTCGTGGCGACCACTGTGGTGGAGGTGGGCGTCGATGTCCCCAAGGCCACCGTGATGATCATCCTTGACGCGGACCGTTTCGGTGTCTCGCAACTGCACCAGCTGCGTGGCCGGGTCGGCCGCGGCTCGGCGCCGGGGTTGTGCCTGCTGGTCACCGAGGCCGCCCCCGGCGCGCCGGCGCGGGACCGGCTGGACGCGGTGGCATCCACTCTGGACGGTTTCCGGCTGGCCGAGCTCGACCTCGAGCAGCGCCGTGAGGGCGACGTGCTGGGCGAGGCGCAGTCGGGCCGCCGGTCACACCTGCGCTTGCTCTCCCTGCTGCGCGATGCCGAGCTGATCGCCCAGGCCAGGCACGAGGCGATCGAGCTGCTCCACGATGATCTGGATCTCGCCCGGCATCCCGCGCTCGCCGCGACCGTCGCCGCCTTCGTGGACGAAGAGCGGGCTGACTTCCTGGAGAAGGGCTGATGACCCGGATCGTCTCCGGTAGCCGCGGCGGTCGCCGACTGCAGGCGCCGTCGGGGCTGGACACCCGGCCCACGTCCGACCGGGTCCGCGAGGCGCTGTTCTCCACATTGGAGTCGATGACCATGATCGATGGTTGTCGGTTCGCCGATCTGTTCGCCGGATCGGGAGCGGTCGGGCTGGAAGCGGCCTCTCGGGGCGCGGCGGCGGTTCTGCTCGTCGAGTCCAACCCCCGCGCGGCCCGGGTGATCCTGGCCAACATCGCCGCGCTCGACCTGGCCGGCGTGTGCCGCTTGCGCCAGACAACGGTCGCCGCGGCCGTCGCCGCCGGCGACGGGACGTTCGACGTCGTGTTCGCCGATCCTCCGTACACCATCGCCGACGACGAGATCGCAACGCTGCTCGCGGAGCTGGTCGACCGGGACTGGTTGACCGCCGGTGGCGTCGTGGTGGTCGAGCGGTCGAGCCGCTCGCCGGAGCCGCGGTGGCCACGATACGTCACACCGGAGCGCGCTCGGCGCTACGGAGAGTCCACGCTTTGGTACGGTCGCCGGGCATGAGGGGCGGTCACCCGCCCCCGCGGAGGGACGTGCAATGAGGCGTGCGGTCTGTCCCGGCTCGTTCGATCCGGTGACGAACGGTCATCTCGACATCATCGCCCGCGCGAGCCGCCTCTTTGACGAGGTCATCGTCGGGGTGCTCGTGAACGAGTCCAAACACGGACTCTTCAGCATCGACGAGCGGCTGGAGATGCTGCGAGAGGTCACGAAGCCGTACCCCGGGGTCCGGATCGAGGCGTTTCAGGGCCTGCTGGTCGACTTCTGCCGGGCCCAGGAGGCGAGCGTGGTGATCAAAGGCCTGCGTGCGGTGAGCGACTTCGACTACGAACTGCAGATGGCGCAGATGAACATCGGACTCGCCGGTGTCGAGACCCTGTTCATGCCGACGAGCCCGCAGACATCGTTCCTCTCATCGAGCCTGGTCAAGGATGTGGCCATGTGGGGCGGCGACGTCTCGGCCCATGTGCCCGAGGTGGTCTCGCGTCGACTGGTCGACCGATTGCGCCGCGACGCCGGCTGACGAAATGTGGGCAACGGCGCGGGAACGTGACGAGGCCGCTCGCATCCGCGTTTGAGAACGCATGATTGATGCGGGGCGTTCCCACTCGGACGCACCGCCAGTGCCGGCAAGCAGAGGAGACGTGGGCCGTGGACCCCATTGACCGCATCGACGAGATCATCTCGGTCGTGGAGAATGCGCGCAACGTCCCGATGTCTCGCAACTGCATGATCGACCGTGGCGAGCTCATCGGCCTGCTCGAGCACCTGCGCAGTGAACTGCCTGCCGAGACACGCCGAGCAACGGCGCTGCTCGACGAGCGGGACAAGATCCTCGACGCAGGCCAGCGCGAAGCTGATCGGATGATCGCCGAGGCCGAGGCCGAACATCACCGCCTCGTATCCCACAACGAGGTCGTTGTCTCCGCCGACCGCGAGGCGTCGCGGCTGGTCAGCGACGCACGGGCCGAGGCGCAGCGCCTGCGTGACGAGGTCGACGAGTACGTCGACACCACGTTGGCCAACTTCGAGCAGTTCCTCACCCGGTCGCTCGCGTCGATCGAGCGCGGCCGGGACAAGATGCACGCGCTGCGCGAGATCGGCTCGTTCCAGGGAGACGAACGCGAGCACAACCTCCCCTTCTGACAGGGCCTGACCGGGGTTGGCGGAAGATCAAACCTCGCAACATGGCGTGATGATCCGTTTCTTCCGCGAGATCGTGAAGTTTTCTGCACTTCGGCCCGGAAGAAACAGATCTTCGGCCGGGCTCGAGGCGGCCTGCCGCGTCGTCCCGCTGACTAACCCAGGCCGGGAGGGAGGCGGAGGTCGATCGGGTACTATCGGTGGTCGGCCTCTTCAGGCCGGAGCCGATGATGCGCGAATATTCAACGCCCCGCCTCGACCCCCGGTCGCCGCTGGTCCTCGACACGAGGGACCTGCCGCGCAGCCCGGGGGCGATGCGTGCGGCGGATCGGGTGGTCGCGGCACCACCGGATCTTGGCCTGGAGTTGGTCCACGTACCGGAGGGTGCCGAGGTGGCCCTGACGCTGCGGCTGGAGTCTGTTTCGGAGGGCGTTCTCGTCTCCGCTTCGATCGAGGCGCCGTTGTCAGGGGAATGCGGTCGCTGCCTGCGCGGGATCGACGAGGTCTTGGACGTGTCGTTCCAGGAGCTGTACGCGTACGAACACAGCACCACGGACGAGACGGCCGATGAGGACGAAGTGGGCCGGATGCAGGGCGATCTCATCGACCTGGAGCCGGCCCTGCGGGACGCGGTGGTGCTGGCACTGCCGACCAACCCGCTGTGCCGGCCCGACTGCCGCGGTCTGTGCCCCGAGTGTGGGACGCCGTGGGAGGAGTTGCCGGCCGACCACAGTCACCGACAGTTCGACCCCAGATGGGCCGCACTGGAAAAGTTCATCGAATAGGAGCGAACCACGTGGCCGTACCCAAGCGAAGGATGTCCCGCAGCAACACCCGCTCCCGCCGGGCGCAGTGGAAGGCGAGCCCCGTGGTCACCGTCGCCTGCCCGCAGTGCCGTTCGCCCAAGCTGCCGCACGCCGTCTGCTCCGTCTGCGGAACCTACAAGGGTCGGCAGATCGTCGAGGTCTGACCCGAGACCGGGGTGACTCACTCTCCATCGGATCGGCCCAGCCGGTCGGTCGCCCCGCGGATCGCCGTGGACCTCCTCGGCGGGGACGATGCCCCCGACGTCGTGGTTGACGGCGCTCTGCAGGCGCTCGCAGCCGATCCAGATCTGAGCCTTGTCGCCGTCGGCCCGCCATCGGTGGCCGACGCGTTGACTGGTGCCCTGCCTGATGCCTGGCGATCACGAGTGGCGGTGCGGGTGGCACAGCGGGGCGTCGCCATGTCGGATTCCCCGGGCCGGGGTGCGGACCCGATGACCTCCATCGGCGCCACCATGCAGGCCGTGGCGACCGGGAGCGCGGAGGCGGCCGTGTCGGCTGGGGCCAGCGGCGTCACGGTCGCGGCGGCGGTGATGGCGCTGGGCCGCGTGCCTGGCGTCCGGCGACCTGCGCTCACCGCGACGTTGCCGAGGGCCTCCGGTCCGCTGGTACTGCTCGACGTGGGCGCAGGCATGCAGGTCAGCGCGGCCGACCTGCTCTGCCACGCGAGCCTGGGCGCGGTCTACGCCAACCTGGCGGCCGGCGTCGGTTCTCCGCGCGTGGGTCTGCTGAGCGTGGGCTCCGAGCCGGGTAAGGGCGACCGGCTGCGCCGGGCCGCGGACGCCGCGTTGCGGGCTCATCGGTGGCCCGCCGGCGCCACCTACGTCGGTCCGGTCGAGGGTCACGATGTCGTCCTCGGTCGCCGCGCCGATGTCGTCGTCACCGACGGGTTCACCGGAAACGTCCTGCTCAAGGCGGTCGAGGCCGCGCTCGCCACGGTGTCGCGAGGGGCCGACGCCGTTCCCCGCGCGGCGGCCCTTCTGGGCGTTCCGACCACCGTCGTCGTCTGCCATGGCGCCGCCGACCGCGCCGATCTCGCGTCCGGTATCGCGCTGGCGGCGCGGTTGGTACGTGGTGATGTGGTGGCGCGCGTCGGGCGGAGCGTCGCGCCGCTGGTCGAGGTGCCGACATGACCGCGCGAAGGCGGGCTGACATGAGCGAGCCGACAGCGAGCGAGCATCGCAGGGCCGGTAGGCCCGAGAAGTGCAGCGAGCGCGGAGGCGAGCCGACATGACCGAGCCGACAGCGAGCGAGCATCGCAGGGCCGGTAGGCCCGAGGAGCGCAGCGAGCGCGGAGGCGAGCCGACATGACCGACGACAACACGACCGACCTGGAGAAAGCGCTCGGGGTCACGCTCGAACCGGAGCTGCTGCGCCAAGCCTTGACCCACCGGTCGTACGCGTACGAGAACGGCGGTCTGCCGACCAACGAACGCCTGGAGTTTCTCGGCGACTCGGTGTTGGGGATCGTCGTGACGAACGCGCTGTTTCACGCTCATCCCGATCTTGCCGAGGGGCGCCTGGCGAAGCTACGGGCCAGCGTCGTCAACTCGCGGGCTCTGGCCGATGTGGCCAGAGCCCTGGGACCGGGCGGACTCGGCGCTCACGTGCTGCTCGGCCGGGGTGAGGAGGCGACCGGCGGGCGGGATAAGGAGAGCATCCTCGCCGACACCTTGGAGGCCATGCTCGGCGCGGTCTATCTCCAGCACGGCCTGGCCGTCGCCGAGGAGCTCGTCCTGCGCCTGTTCAACCCGGTGATGGACCAGGCGGCCGGGCTCGGCGCCGGCCTGGACTGGAAGACAAGCCTGCAGGAGCTGACCGCCAGCCGCGGGCTCGGTGTGCCCGACTACCACATCGAGCAGACCGGCCCCGATCATGCGAAGACCTTTACGGCGTGGGCGATTGTCGCCGGGGTACGTCATGGCGGTGTCACCGGCAAGAGCAAGAAGGAGGCCGAGCAGCGCGCCGCCGCGGCCGCGCATGCCGCGCTGATGGCCGATGACGACGCCAATGCCTGAGTTGCCGGAGGTCGAGACCGTACGCGCCGGGCTTGCCCGTCACGTCGTCGGGCGGACGATCGCCGCGGTCGACGTGTTGCATCCGCGCGCGGTACGCAGACACACCGCCGGCGCCGCCGACTTCGTCGCCGCGTTGGCCGGCCGCACGGTTACCGACGTACGCCGGCGGGGCAAGTACCTGTGGTTCGGCATCGACTCCGAGGACGCCGTCGTCGGGCACCTCGGCATGTCGGGGCAGATGCTGCTCCAGGACGCGGCCCAGCCGGCCGGACCCCATCTGAGGATCCGGTTCACCTTCGCCGATGGCGGACCGCAGCTGCGCTTCGTCGACCAGCGCACGTTCGGCGGGCTGGCCTTCTCGCCGGGAGGCGCGAGCCTGCCGGTCGAGATCGCGCACATCGCACCGGATCCGTTCGACCCGGCGTTCGAGCCCGAGCGGGTCGTCCAGGCGATCCGCGCTCGCCGTACGGTCATCAAGCGGGCACTGCTGGACCAGACGCTGATCTCCGGCGTGGGCAACATCTACGCCGACGAGTCGCTATGGCGGGCTCGGCTGCACGGGGAGCGGACCTGCGACAGCCTCACCCGTCCGGCGACGCGCCGGCTGCTCGGCCACGTCACCGAGGTGATGCGCGAGGCGCTGCACGCCGGGGGGACGAGCTTCGATGCGTTGTACGTCAACATCAACGGAGAGAGCGGGTTCTTCGACAGGTCCCTAGCCGTCTACGGCCAGCAGGGCCGGCCATGCGCGCGTTGCGGCGCCGCGATCCGGCGCGAACCGTTCATGAACCGCTCGTCGTTCTCGTGTCCCCGATGCCAGCCGAGACCACGCCGGGCGCGGGGCGACTAGTCACCCCACGAAGTCGCTCGCCGCGCTCACGACTCCGCGACGACCCCGACTAATAGGCGACGACTGTGGGCCTCGACCGGATGGCGGCGTCGAAGACCGGCATCGCACCATCGGTGAGCAGGACCAGCCCCGCCCGGCGTACGGCCGCCAACTCGCGGGCGGCGGCCGCGTCCTGGAGCGGTATCCGGGAGACGAGATGACCATCGCCCGGCTCGCACCTCCCCGCCGGTAACGCGGCGTACTCGGGCCAGGTGCCCTCGAAGGTGCAGATCGTCGCGTCGATGCGCCGGTAGGCGGGGTCGACCGCGACGCCCGGGTTGACCACGATGCCGCGTAGGCCGGAGCGGCGGGCGGCCCGAACCGCACTGACGACGGGCCCCAGGTGGAAGGGCCCGGGTGGTGCGTGATCCAGGAAGATCCCGAGCACAGGCAACATCGCCCAATGACGGATGTCGGCGCGGACCGCGGCCGCTGCGCGGTTGCCGTACCCGAGACTGAGGTACCCGAGCGGTCGGATGCCGGCCGCCGCGAGGCGCACCAGCCAGGCCACGATGTCGCTCAGATCGGTGTCCGTGCCCGGTCCGACGACCGCGACTCCGTGCGGGCCATTCGCCTCGGCGGCCTGCCATGCGGCCAGATCGTCAGAAGGGCTTCGGGGAAGAGCGAGGAGGGTGCGGGGGGTCACGTACTGCCCAACGATCGGAACGGGGCGAAGGGTGCTGTGCTCGGGTACGGGACAGATAGTGCTTATGGGATTATAGGTACGCTTGGAAACGGTGGTTTCGGCGTGACATGGGCGTCTGCTTGACGTCCGGGCGGGCCGCGGTGAGAATGAGGTCGTCGCCAAGTCGTGCTCTGCCATGTCCTGAGTTGTCCTCGAGCTCGATCTGAGGCCGGGGCGTGACTGAAGAACCCCTCGGTTGGGCGTGTCTCACACAGGAGATGTGCGGTAGCTGCGAGATTTTAGGGCGCGCGCTGGCCGGCCGGACCGGCAGCGCTGACAAGGAGATGATATGGCGAAGGCCCTCTATGGCCACGTGGGCGGTGCGCCGGAGAAGCGCATGCTCGACGAGGTCGCCCGACTGCGTGCCCGGGTACGGGAGCTGGAGGTCGAGGTGATGCGGCTGCGTGCGGAGAACGACAGGTTGGTCGCCGACGTGTCCGACTCCGACGACCTGCTCCGCATCGCCGAGCCGGCGCTCGCCTGAGCGAGGCGGAAACGCCGCCGGTACCCAACTCGAAACGCAGAACACACAGCGCGCCGACCACCGTCGGCGCGCATCTTTTTGCCCACAACCACCGGGCGACAGGCCGCGTCGTTGCCAGGCTGCCCGGGTCCGCGGCGGTAGCCTGCGACAGGGGCACCCCTCAAGCGTCCCGACCACGGCAGGCCGCAACCGCGTCCTGTCGCTCTCGTTCGACACCCCGGAGAAGCGTGCATCTCAAGAGCTTGACGGTCAAAGGCTTCAAGTCCTTCGCGTCCGCGACGACGCTGCGGCTGGAGCCGGGCATCACGTGCGTCGTCGGTCCCAACGGCTCCGGCAAGTCGAACGTGGTCGACGCCATCGCCTGGGTGCTCGGCGAGCAGGGCGCGAAGGCGCTGCGGGGCGGCAAGATGGAGGACGTCATCTTCGCCGGCACGGCCGGTCGCGCACCGCTGGGCCGGGCCGAGGTCATGCTGACCGTCGACAACAGCGATGGCGCCCTGCCGATCGAGTACAGCGAGATCTCGATCACCAGGCGTATGTTCCGCTCCGGTGAGAGCGAGTACGAGATCAACGGCGACGCGTGCCGCCTGCTCGACATCCAGGAGCTGCTCTCCGACTCCGGCATCGGGCGCGAGCTACACGTCATCGTGGGCCAGGGCCAGCTCGACTCGATCCTGCATGCCAAGCCGGAGGATCGGCGGGCGTTCATCGAGGAGGCGGCCGGCGTTCTCAAGCACCGCAAGCGCAAGGAGAAGGCGCTGCGGAAGCTCGAGTCGATGCAGGTCAACCTGAACCGGCTCACCGACCTGACGGCCGAGCTGCGCCGTCAGCTCAAGCCACTCGGCCGGCAGGCGGAGGTGGCTCGCCGTGCGGCAGGCATTCAAGCCGACCTGCGCGATGCCCGAATGCGGCTGCTCGCCGACGATCTCGCCACGCTGCACGAGCAGGTCAGTCGCGAGATTGCAGACGAGACGGCCCTGCGGGAGCGCCGCGAGCAGGTTGAAGCAGCCAACGCGGAGGTCCAGGAGCGCCTAGCTGAATTGGAGGTCGCCCTGGCCCAGGATGCTCCGGTGCTGGCTCAGGCCCAGGAGACGTTCCTCAATCTGTCGACCCTGCTGGAGCGATTGCGCGCCACCCATCAACTTGCGACTGAGCGTTGGCGCAACCTGGCGACCGAGGTCGAGGAGGAGCGCCCCGGCCGGGATCCCGACGAGCTTTCCGCCGAGGCCGACGAACTGCGCGAGCAGGAGCGCACTCTCCGGGCGGCTCTGGCCGATGACCAGACCCGGCTCAACCGGGCGGTCGAGAGTCGCCAGCAGATGGAGCGGCGCCTGGCCGACGCTGAGCAGGCGCTCGTCGCGGCCGTGAAGGCGATAGCCGACCGGCGGGAGGGACTGGCCCGGCTCATCGGCCAGGTCAACGCGATGCGGACCCGTTCGAACGCGGCGGTCGAAGAGATCGCACGCCTCGAAGCGTCCTTTGTGGAGGCTCAGGCTCGAGCCGTCGAAGCGCAGGATGCGTACGAGATCGCCGGCCAGGGCGCGTCCGAGGCCGACCGCGAATCGGCCGAGCTGGACGAGCGGCTCGCCGTGGCGGTGGCCGCCGCCGACGAGATCGCCACCGGGCTCAAGCAGCTCGGCGAGGCCGAGCGGCTGGCTGAGAAGGACGCCACCCAGTGGAAGGCTCGCGGTGAGGCGCTCGCGATCGGGCTTCGCCGCAAGGACGGGGCCGGCGCTCTGCTCGCCCGGGCGGCACAGGTGCCGGGCCTGCTCGGCAGCGTCGCCGCACTCCTCACCGTGGAGCCCGGGTTTGAGGCGGCATTGGCGGCGGCGCTCGGGGCGGTCGCCGACGCGGTCGCCGTCTCAGACGTGGACGGTGCCACTGCGGCCATCGAGATGCTCAAGGTCAACGATGCCGGCCGGGCCGCCCTGCTGATCGGTGGTTCGGACATGCCGGCGAAGGGCGACCGGCCGGCCCTGCCCGAGGGGGCGCGGTGGGCGCTGGACGTGGTGGGATCGCCCGAGCCCTTGCGTGCGGCTGTGGTACGCCTGCTGCACGACGTCGTCTTCGCCCCCGATCTGGCGACTGCCCGCACCATCGTGTCGTACGCGCCAGAGCTGCGTACCGTGACGCCCGACGGCGATCTGCTCGGCGCATACACGGCGATGGGTGGTTCATCCAAGCCGCAAAGCTTCATCGAGGTACAGGCGGCGGTCGAGGAGGCGCGGCAGCGCCAGGCCGAAGCGGAGTCCCGGGTCGCCGAGCTGCGGGACGGGATCGAGGCCACCCACCACCGCCTGGCGAGTGCCAAGGAGCTGGTGGCGCAGGCAGCCGCCGACCGTAAGGAAGCGGAGGGGCAGCGCAACGCGGCCGGCCGGCGACTGGCCGAGCTCGGCGCGGCCGCCCGATCGGCGAAGGCGGAGGCCGGCCGGACCGCGCAGAACCGGGTCAAAGCGGAGCAGGCCCGGGATCGTGACCTCGCGGGCGTGAGCGATCTGGAGGACCGGCTGCGCAACGCCGAGGCGACACCGGTCGACACGGATCCGTCGACCAACGAACGGGACGAGCTCGCCGCCGCGGTCCCGGCCGCACGGCAGCACGAGATCGACGTACGGCTGGCCGTCCGAACGGCTGAGGAGAGGGTCGGTGCCCTGGCCGGGCGAGCCGACGCGCTGGCCCGGGAGGCGGCGGCCGAGCGTGAGGCTCGCGCCCGGGCGGCTGCCCGCCGGGCGGCCAGGGCTCGTGGAGCCGTGATCGCGCAGGTGGTCATGGGCGCAGCCGAGGTGGCCGTGTCCCAGGCGGCCACGGCGCTCTCGGCCGCCGGAGAGCAACGTGACGCCATCATCGCCGCCCGCTCCGGACGCGAAGCCGACCTGGCCGCGGTCCGCGGCTCTTCCAAGCAGCTCGGCGCCGAACTGGAGCGGCTCACGTCCAAAGTGCACCGCGATGAGCTGGCCCGGGCCGAGCTGCGGATGCGGGTCGAACAGCTGCAGGCCAAGGGGGTCGAGGATTTCGGCATCGACGGGGCGACTCTGATGGCCGAGTATGGACCCGGGTCGCCGGTGCCGCCGACGGCCCTCGAGGTCGCCGTCGCCGAGAGCGAGGGGCGACCCGCGCCCGAACCGGCGCCGTACGATCGCGCGATTCAAGAGAAGCGGGCGGCCAAGGCCGACAAGGACCTCGTCACGCTGGGCAAAGTGAACCCACTCGCCCTTGAGGAGTTCGCCGCGATGGAGGAACGCTTCAAGTTCCTCTCCGATCAACTCGAGGATGTGAAGGCCACCCGTCGCGACCTGCTCACCGTCATCAAGGATGTGGATGAGCGCATCCTGGAGGTCTTCTCCTCGGCGTTCCACGACACGGCCCGCGAATTCGAAGAGGTCTTCGCAGTGCTCTTCCCGGGCGGCGAAGGACGGCTCGTCCTGACCGACCCTGACGACATGCTGGCCACCGGGATCGAGGTCGAGGCACGGCCGCCGGGCAAGAAGATCAAGCGGCTCTCACTGCTCTCGGGTGGCGAGCGCTCATTGACCGCCACCGCGTTGCTCTGTGCGATCTTCCGTGCCCGGCCAAGTCCGTTCTACATCCTGGACGAGGTGGAGGCGGCCCTCGACGATGTCAATCTCGGCCGGCTGCTGGCGCTCCTCGAACACCTGCGCGATAACAGTCAGCTCGTCATCGTCACACACCAGAAGCGGACGATGGAGATCGCCGACGCCCTGTACGGCGTGACGATGCGCTCGGGCGTGAGTCAGGTGATCAGCCAGCGCCTTCGCGACGTCGAGCCGGCGGCGTGACGGCATCGCGAAGGCAGCCGGCTCGGGCGCTCCTGCTCGACGCCAGCACGGTCGCTCCCGAACTCGTGGCCTTCATCCGCGAGGTTGGCGCGCACGGGATCCCGGTCAGGATGGCGGTCGACTCCACTGTGGTCGATGAACTGGGCCCGCTCTCGCTGGGTAACGCCCTGAAAGAGACGAGGAAGCTGAGTCGCGAGTACTTCGCCGCCGCGTGTGGCGCCCTCGCCACGGCGCCGTCGATGGTCCTGTACGTGACGGCGGATGATCGTGGTGTCAGCGCCGCTCGGGTGGCGGGGCTCGCCGCGTACCGCTGGAACGGACCGGCCGACCTTCCGTACGTTCGGGCGGCATTGGGTCTCATCACGGGCTGACACAGCGGTACCGTCTTCGCCATGGTGAGCCCGGACGTTCGTACGGCGGACGAGAGGACGATCCTCACGCACAGCCTCGGGCGCCACCGCGCGGTCGTGTTGTGGAAGCTCGAGGGCCTAACCGAGGAACAGGTACGCCGACCCATGGTCCCCTCGGGTACGAACCTGCTCGGCCTGGTCAAGCATCTCGCCGTGGTTGAGTACGGCTGGTTCTGCGAGACCTTCGGACGGCCGGTCGAGGCCATGCCGTTCGACCTCGAGGCTGATCCGGAGGCCGACATGCGGGCGGGGCCGGGCGAGACGGTGGCCGATATCGTCGCCTTCTACGAGCGCGCCTGCGCGGCCGCCGATGCCGCCATCGCGGAGATCGACCTCGATGGGTTGGGAACGGCGTGGTCGGGCCAGACCGTCTCCATGCGATGGGTACTCGTGCACATGATCGAGGAGACCGCCCGCCACGCCGGGCACATGGACATCGTCCGTGAGCTGCTCGACGGTGCCACCGGCGATCACCGGCCTCGAGGTCCATCTAATGTGGACTGATTGGTCTCGTGTCCCCGATCTTGCTCCCGCGGGCGGCGTCCACACGAGCGACCTCTCCGGAACACCACCGAATGCCCATCAGTCACCGCGTCAGTCCAATGTGGACTTCCCGTATTAGATGGGCAGTGTGAGTCAACAACTGTACGGAAACGATCATGCTACCGCGCGCGACATGCGATCGTGCGCAAAGTCGCCCCGACTGAACACTCGTACGGATAGCTGCGAAGAGCGGGTGGCAGCCGCCCGTCGCACCAGGCCGATCTGAAAGGATCGGCGACATGGATGCCGCTGCCGTCGTCGGGTGGTCGCTGCTCGCCTTCGTGTTCCTTCTCGGGCTCAGCCTGATCCCGTTGGCGCGGCGTGGCCTGCGCCGCTCAGGCGGCCCTTCGCTGGAGACCCCGTCTCCACCCGCGAAGACCGCCGCGCCCAAGGCGTCCGCACCCACGGCCCCGCCGAAGGCCGCCCCCGGGAGAACAGCGCCCCCCAGGGCCGCTCCGCCGAGAGCCGCACCGCCGAAGACGGCCCCGCCAAGGCCCGCACCTCCGACAGCTGCTCCGCCGCCTCGTCCCGCCGTGCCGCCGCCGACGGTCGAGGCACCCGAAGTCGCGGAGATCGAGGCGCCCGAGGTGCAGGCGCCAGAGGTGGAGGCGCCGGCCCCGCCCGTACCCGAGCTCGCGAAGCCCGTACCCGAGATCGAAAAGCCGGCCCCCACGGCTGGTCGGCTGGTGCGCCTGCGGGCGCGGCTCTCCCGTTCACAGAACGCGCTCGGAAAGGGCCTGCTCGCACTGCTGTCCCGGGACAAGCTGGACGAGGACACCTGGGAGGAGATCGAAGAGACGCTCATCACAGCGGACGTGGGGCTTGAGCCGACGCGGCAGATCGTCGAGCGCCTCCGCGAACGAGCCCGTGTCCTCGGCACCGCGACCGCTGCTGACCTGCGCGCGATCCTGCGGGATGAACTGGTCGAGGCCCTCGACGCCGATGCGGACCGGACGTTGCGGATGACGCCGCGCGACGGCGTGCCGGCCGTGATTTTGGTCGTTGGCGTCAACGGCTCCGGCAAGACCACGACCTGCGGCAAGATCGCCCGGGTGCTCGTGGCCGATGGCCACTCGGTTGTGCTGGGCGCCGCGGACACTTTCCGTGCCGCCGCCGCAGACCAGCTGGCCACGTGGGCCGGGCGGGTGGGCGCCGAGGTCGTCCGTGGGCCCGAGCGGGCGGACCCGGCGGCGGTTGCCTTCGACGCGGTGAAGCGCGGCATGGAGACCAACACGGACACCGTCCTGGTCGACACCGCCGGGCGGCTGCAGAACAAGGTCGGGCTGATGGACGAGTTGGCCAAGGTCAAGCGGGTCCTCGAGCGGCATGGGCCGGTCGACGAGACGCTGCTCGTACTGGACGCGACGACCGGGCAGAACGGCCTGCAGCAGGCCCGGGTCTTCACCGAGGCGGTGAACCTGACCGGTGTCGTGTTGACAAAGCTGGACGGTACCGCCAAAGGCGGCATTATCATCGCCGTTCAGCGCACTCTGGGTATTCCGGTCAAACTGGTCGGCCTTGGTGAGGGTCCCGACGACCTCGCGCCGTTCGAGCCACGGGCCTTCGTGGATGCCCTGCTGGGCGAGGACTGACGCCCGGCCGATCGCGTCGTCTGCCAAGGGCCGTTCGCAGGCTGCGGTGGCTCGCTGGATCTCGCCTCCTCGCGCTCACGTCATAACCGCTGCGGCTTGTCGCTGCGGACTAGATTGGTCGGGCCTGGTCTGCTCAGGCGGGAAAGGGTGCCCGGGAGTGGTGCAGCAGGAGGTCCCGCTCCTCGGCGGGAACACCAGCACGGTGGTCCGTGTCGGCGACACGGTCCGCCGTAACGCCGGGCCATGGACGCCCGCGGTGCACTCGTTGCTCCGCCATCTGGAACGCGTCGGCTTCACCGGGGCACCTCGCGCGCTCGGCATCGACGAGCGCGGTCGCGAAGTGCTCTCGTATCTTGAGGGCGAGTGCGGCAGCTATCCGCTGGGCGCACATTGGGTCACCGACGAGGCGCTGCTTGCGGTCGGGACCATGCTGCGGCGCTTCCACGATGCCCAGTACGGCTTCCGCCCCCGGCCGGGCGCGGTGTGGCGGTCGTTCGGACCGCCGCCGCCGGGCACGGAGGTGATCTGCCACCACGACGCCGCCCCGCACAACGTCATCTGGCGGCCGGACGACACGCTCGCGTTGATTGACTTCGATCTCTCGTCGCCGGGTGCCCGCATCTACGATGTCGCCTATGCGGCGTGGACCTGGGTCCCGTTGTTCTCGGATCGTGACTCGGTGACGCTCGGCTGGCGAAGCCCGGACCGGCCCCGCCGACTGCGGCTTTTCGCCGACGCGTACGGCTTGATCGCGCGCGACCGGCATCGACTGGTCGGGACCATCCGCGCACGCATCGTCGACCACGTCGAGGGCATCCGCCGGATGGCCGCCGCCGGCGAACCGGCCTTTGTCCGGATCGTACACAAAGGACATCTGCGGCGGCCGATGCGCGACATCCGCCTGATCGACCAGGAACGCCCGCTGCTGGAAGCCGCGCTGCACTGAGGCTGCGAACACACCGGTGCGCAGAACGCGCTCTGCACACCCCCGCGCATCGTCACGAGGCGGTCACGTGCCGCCGGCTGCCCAATGCCAGGGCCACGGCAGCCCCGATCAGGCACAGCACCGCGGTGATCAGGAATATCTCGCTGAACTCCTTGTGCAGAGCCTGGGCGAGGTTGAACTCATAAATGTCCATCTTCCGAGCGAACTGCTCGTCGGTCATTCCAGCGGTCGGCAGAGGCTGCTTCAGGTCGGCCGTGATGACCTGGAAGCGGTGCAGGCCCCACGCCGAGAGTGCCGCGAGCCCCAGCAGCATGCCCATGGTCCTCGCCACCACGACGGCGGCGGACGCGACTCCGTGTTGAATGGCCGGCATCACCCGAAGTACCGCCGCGGAGAGCGGTGCGATCACAAGCCCCAGGCCCAGCCCGGCGATGGCGAGGTCGGTATCGAGCCTGGGGAGCGAGAGCCCGACCAGGTCGTGACGCGCCGAGAGCGGGTCGGGCGGCCAACCGGAGATGAGCCAGTACGCGGCGGCGGCGAGAAGGAAGCCGCCGACCCCGACCCACCGTTCGCCCAGGCGGGGGGCGAGCAGACCGCCCAGGACCGCGCCTATCGGGAGGGCGACGAGAAACCGGGTCAGGATCAGCGCGCCCCCGTTCGAATCCAGTCCGAGCTCACCTCGCGCGACGATCTCGATGTCGACGAGCGTGACCATCAGGGCGGTGCCCGCGACCAGGCTCGCACCGATCGTGGCGAAGAACGGCGCCTTCGGTACCCCGGAGATGTCGACCAACCGGTTCCGGGCGAACGTCTCCCAGGCGATGAATAGCACGAGGGCGCCGCCGCCCGCACCGATGAGGGGGAGACCGTTCGTCGGGAGAACGGACTTGTCCGGCTCCGGGTTGTACAGCCCCACGACGAGCAGGCCGAGCGAGACGGCGAGGAGGATGCCCCCGACCAGATCGACCCGCCGCTTCGGCGAACGGACTTCGCTGCGGCGCCCGGGCAGCGCGATCTGGACCGCGACGATGGCAAGCGCTGCCAGCGGGACGTTGACCCAGAAAACGCCGCGCCACGTGTTGAACACGGCGAACAGGCCGGCGCCGTACAGTGGGCCGAGCACTGCGCCGAGTTCCTGTGCGGCGCCCACGGTGCCCAGGACGACTGGACGGCGCCGCTGGTCCCAGAGGTCGCCGGCGAGGGCGAGTGTCACGGGCAGGAGCGCGCCGCCAGCCAGACCCTGGATGGCTCGGCCGGTGACGACCAACGGCAAGGTCTGGGCGAGCGCGGTGATGACCGAACCGGCGAGGAATCCGGCCAGGCAGCTCTGGATGACCGTCCGCCGCCCCAGGACGTCCGATACCCGGCCCAGCAACGGCATCCCGGCCACGTAACCGAGCAGGTACCCGGTGACGATCGGGGTGAACTCCTCGAGGTGGTTGATCGGGAGATTGAGATCCGCACCGATCGCGGCGAGGATGGTCACCACGACGTACGCGTCGAGCGCGGCGAGCAGGACCGCGGCACCGCCCACCCCGATGGCGATCCGACGACGTCGCAACGGCATGGCCGACTCCGCGGACCGGGCTGGTGCCTCGGCTGTCGCGGCGTCAGATCGGTGCATTGATCGTCACCGGCTTGTCCAGGTCGGTGAGCCTGACGGTGACCGAACCCGGTCCCCCGGCGGATTCGGGGACATCGAGTTCTGCCTTGACCAACCGCTTAGTGCTCTGATCCAGCCAGATCTTACTGACGGTTCCCTTCGGGGTACCCGGCACGATGGCGGCGACGGCCGTGGGGTCCAGGTTGACCGCGACGCGGTAGGTGTTGACGCCGTTAACGGTCTCCGTGTCCTCCGTGTTGGCCCCGGTCGCGGTGGAGAGAAGCTTGACGATGCCTCGGTTTGGGTCCAGGATCCCGGACGGATCGTAGAAGGTTGCGACATCGGCGGCTGATGCCCTCTGCCACCCGCCGGTGAGTCCCTTGATGTAGAAGCTGCCGCTGATCACCACGAAGTCGAGCTGGACGACCTGTCCGAGTGCCAGCAGCTTGATCGAACCTTTGGCGTCTCCTCCCTTCGTCAGGTCACCTTCGGCCGTGCGCAGAATGATCGAGCCGACCTTGCCGGTTGAGTCGATGACGAGGTGCGCCGACTGCACGCTGCTCATGGCCGTCGATGCCTGGGCCAGCAGGCTCGCGCCGTTGGGGAGGTTCGCGGCGGGCGTGTCGTGGCTGCAGCCGGCCAGCGCCAGAAATGCGGCGGTGAGAAGGGACATGAGGGCCAGGACCGCCCGGGGTTGTGGCATCCCCGCATGCTAACCGTGGGCGGCAAACCACACCATCGAGTCACCGTGAGCGGAGAGCCCGGCAACAACCCGGCATTGATGCGGCGTTCGTCACACGTACGAAACACACGGTGACGGTTTGGAAACGCCGCGGGGACATTGGCCGAAACAGCCGTGGGTGAGGCTTCGGCGCAACCGGTGAGCGGCAGCGCTGCCCTGGCCGGGAGGAGGTCCCGATACTTAGGAGCAACTGTGAGATTCGTTGCTGATGCAGCGACGCTCTCGGCCGGCGATACCGCTTGGTTGTTGGCGTCGAGCGCGCTCGTGCTACTCATGACTCCCGGACTGGCCTTCTTCTACGGCGGGCTGAACCGATCGAAGTCGGTACTGAACATGATGATGATGAGCTTCGCGACGATCGGGCTCATCTCCATCCTGTGGCTGATGTACGGCTTCAGCGCCGCGTTCGGCAAAGACGTGCCGATCAACGACAGCACCGCCGGCGTCTTCGGCAACCTCGGCCAGTACCTCGGCACGAAGGTCTTCGTATCCGATCTGGGGTACCCCAACGGTTCGCCCACGCTGGGTATCCCGACCTACGTGGTGCTGGCCTTCCAGATGATGTTCGCCATCATCACGGTGTCACTGATCAGCGGTGCTATCTCCGACCGGGCCAAGTTCGCTGGCTGGCTGGTCTTCGCCGCAGGATGGTTCACGCTGGCGTACCTGCCGATCGCTCATATGGTCTGGGGCGGTGGATACCTGGGGGTGACGATCGGCGAGCTGGACTTCGCCGGCGGGTCCGCCGTGCACATCAACGCTGGCGCCGCCGCGCTCGCACTCGCCTTGCTTCTGGGGCGGCGGGTCGGCTGGCCCAAGGAGAGCTTCCGCCCGCACAACGTGCCGTTCGTCGCCCTCGGCGCCGGTCTGCTGTGGTTCGGCTGGTTCGGCTTCAACGCCGGCTCCGAGCTCACCGCCGACAACACCACCGCGATCGCGTTCGTCAACACCCAGGTGGCCACGGCGGCCGCACTGCTGGGCTGGATCTTCGTAGAGTGGATCAAGAACGGCAAACCCACTCTGGTGGGTGCGTCCTCCGGGGCGGTCGCCGGGCTCGTCGCCATCACCCCCGCGTGCGCGTACATCGCGCCCTACGCGGCGGTCCTGCTCGGCCTCGTCGCCGGGGCGATCTGTGCCCTCGCGGTCGGTCTGAAGTACAGGCTCGGCTTCGACGACTCGCTCGATGTCGTCGGTGTGCACTTCGTCGGCGGTTGGATCGGCTGCCTGTGGATCGGTTTCTTCGCCACCTACCAGTCCGGTTTCCCGCCGACGCTGATGCCGCACGAGGGACTGCTCTACGGTGGCGGGACGCACCAACTGATCGCACAGGCAACGGGCGCCGGTCTGGTCACGGTCTGGTCGTTCGTGGTCGCGCTCGTCATCGGGTACCTGGTCAAGGTCACCATCGGGTTCCGAGCGAACCGGGAAGCCGAGATCGAGGGTATCGACGTGGCCGAGCACGCGGAGAGCGCGTACGACTTCTCCACCGCCGGCGGTGGCGGTGGCGGCGCCTACGCGATGGCCGGGATCTCACCCAGTTCGGGTGCGCACGCCGCGGCCGAGCAGCCGGCCGAACCCGCGAAGATCTGACCCGTAGCGTCTTTCCCATGGAGGGTCTGAGCATGAAGCTTGTGACAGCGGTGTTCAAGCCGCATCAGCTCGACGCGGTCCGGGATGCGTTGCACGCGATGGGCGTATCCGGGATGACCGTCAGCGAGGTGCAGGGCTACGGACGCCAGAAGGGGCACACCGAGGTCTACCGGGGCGCCGAGTACACGGTCGAGTTCCTACCGAAGATCCGCGTCGACGTGCTCATCGACGAAATCGACGCGGACAAGGTGGTCGACGCGATCGTCTCCGCGGCCCGTACCGGCAAGATCGGTGATGGCAAGGTCTGGGTCACCTCGGTCGAGGAGGTCGTCCGGGTCCGCACCGGTGAGCGCGGGCTCGACGCGCTCTGAGCCGGTTGATGACCACTGTCGATTCATCGCTTGCCGTCACGCAGTCGGGTGGCGTGGGCGCCGCCGCACGCGAGCAACGTGCGGCGGCGCTCGACGCGTGGCTTGCCGATCTGCTGTCGGGGGCCGTGTGCCACGAGCCGCTCCCCGACGTCGCCCTGGTCGCCCTCGGCGGGCTGGGGCGCCACGATTGCGCGCCGTACTCCGATGTGGACCTTGTTCTCCTCCACCGGGGCCGCGTCGATGTCGCCGCCGTCGCCGAACGCATCTGGTACCCGATCTGGGATGCCGGCCTCACGCTGGACCATTCGGTCCGTACGCCGGAAGAGGTGGTCCCGGTGGCGACCGAGGACACCAAGGCGGGGCTCGGGCTGCTCGACGCCCGACACGTCGCCGGCGACCCGTCGCTCAGCGCGGAGCTGCGCGAGGCCGCTCAGGTGCTATGGCGCCGGCACGCACGGTCGCATCTGCCGGTCCTGCGGGAGCTGACCACCCAACGGTGGCGCCAGCAGGGTGAGCTCGCGTTCCTGCTCGATGGTGACATCAAGGAGGCACGGGGCGGCCTGCGCGATGTGCGGGTCCTGCGCGGCATCGGCTACGCCCAGGTTGCCGATGCGTGGCGGCCGCCGGTCCGGGCCGCGTACACCCGCCTGCTCGATGTGCGCGACGGCCTGCACCTCGTGGCCAGACGCCGTCGCGACCGGGTCTTTGTCGAGGATCTTGATGAGGTTGCCGCAGTGCTTGGCGTCGCCGGACCGGCGGCGCTGCGGCGCCGTATCGCCGACGACGCGCGGGCGATCGCCTACGCGGTCGACGACTCACTTCGGGCCACCGAGCGGTGGCTCGCCGCCCAGCGCCACGGCGGACGGCGCAGTGGACCGCCGGTGCGGACTCCGATCGCCCCCGACGTGGTCGCGCAGGATGGCGAGGTTGTGCTGGCCCGGGCCGCGGTGACCCCGATCGTCGACCCGACGCTCTCGCTGCGTATCGCTGCCGCAGCGGCTCGCCACGGCCTTCGCATCTCGCCCGGAACGTTGGAGTGGCTGGCCCGGCACTGCCCGCCATTACCTCGGCCATGGCCGGAAGCGGCCCGCGCCGCCTTCGCCCAGCTGCTTGGCTCGGGTCCGGCGCTGGTGTCCACATGGGAGGCTTGTGACCGTTTCGGTCTGGTCACCGCGTGGCTGCCGGAGTGGGCGCGGGTACGCAGCGCACCACAGCACAACCCGGTACACAAGTACACATTGGACCGTCACCTCATCGAGTGTGTGGCGGCCGCGGCCCGGTCTGCCCGCGAGGTAGCCCGACCCGACCTGCTCTTCCTCGGTGCGCTCCTGCACGACATCGGCAAGGGACTGCGCGGCGACCACTCGCTCGTCGGCGTTGAGATAGCCACCGGAATCGCCGAGTCGATCGGGTTGCCGGCCGATGATGTGGCCGAGATCGGCGCTCTCGTGCGGTGGCACCTGCTGCTGCCCGACATCGCCACCCGTCGGGACCTGGGTGATCCGCAGACCGTACGGCACGTGGCAGAGGTGGTCGGCGATGTCGGAACCCTGGAGCTGTTGCACGCGTTGAGCCGCGCTGACGCGGTCGCGACGGGCCCGGCCGCCTGGTCGGCGTGGAAGGAGCGGCTCGTCGCCGATCTCGTGACGCGGGTCCGGGCGGCGCTGGTCACCGGCTCGATCGCGCCGCCCCTGCAGCCGGACGTGCGTCACTCGCCACTGGTGGCCAACGCGCTGCCCGCGATCGAGATCGCGCCGGACCGCGTGGTCGTCGCGGCCACCGACCGCCCAGGCCTGCTCGCCGCCGTCGCGGGCTGCCTGACCCTGCACCGGCTCGATGTCGTCTCGGCCGACACCGCGACCGTCGATGGTGCCTCGGGTCCGGTCGCCGTCGTCGCCTGCCGGGTCCAGCCCCGCGATGCCGCCGGCGCGGACCGGCACCGTCTCGCCACCGACCTCACCCGGGCCGTCAACGGCGAGCTGAGAGTCGACCAGGCTCTCGCCGCGAGGGTCCGCAGTACGGGCCGGCCGCGGGCCGGCGCCGGCCGGGAAGCGGCTCCCGCCCGGGTGGTATGGGCGGTCGACCGGGCGACCGACGCCACCATCCTCGAGCTACGGGCAGCGGACGATGTCGGCCTCCTCCACCGCGTGGCCCATGCCCTGGAACTGGCCGGCGCCAACGTCCGGGCCGCCCGTATCTCGACGCTGGGCGCTGATGTGGTGGACGCCTTCTACCTTGTGGGCGACTGGTCGTCCGCCGTGGCGAGGTCCACAGTGGAGAGTGCCGTACTCGCCGCAGCCATGCCGGCCACAGGCTGAGCAACCGGCTCAGACAACTGGAGTCCAGGCAGCAAGATCGGCGAGAGATACTCAGGACGTCGGTCCGCACCGCTTTCCGTCCGACACCGATCATGAGCGGTCGCCGCCGGCTGAAGATCTGTTTCGTCTGCGAGAACGCGCGGTTTTCTTGACGTTCGTGCGGAAGAAACGGATCTTGGCTGGCCGAGGGGTCGGTCACAGCTTCACGAGTTGAGGGAGGACCGCCTTGAAGTAGAGGGCGGCGCCGGGCTTGTAGTAGTGCACGCCGTCCCAGCGGTATGACAGGCTCTTGGCGATCGTCGGGTTGGTACAGAACTGGGCCGGCGGGTCGAGCGTGTGCACCTGGTCGGGGAAACGGCTCGCCTCGATCCGCAAGAGATCGTTGACATGTCGCGTCCGCGGGTCGTCGCCACGTTCGGGCCAGTAGCCGGCGCTGCGCGGGACCGGCCGGTAGCACGGGAGCAGCGAGAGCGCGACCTCGGTCGAGTCCGCACGCAGGGTCTGGACGCCCATGTCGAGCTGGGAGAGGAAGTTCGCGTCCCAGGCCGGAGATGCGAAGGTCAACGTCCCAGAGTCGAGGGTCAGGTCGAACACGTCCCAGGCGCCGATCATGATGACGGCGATGTCCGGTTTGACGCTCGCTACGCGGCTGGCCCAGACGGAGCGCCAGTTGGCGCAGTCGCTGGTGAGGTTGCGTCGCTCGCCGCTGCGGCTGGCCACCTTGCCGATGAGGATGCCGCAGCCCTCGATCGTCTCGTCCACGGCGTTGATGTACCGACCGAGGTCGGCCGGCTTGTTCAGCAGCAGCGTCATGCCCTGGGAGTCGCCGAAGAACGCCACCGTGGCCCCCTTGGCCATCGGGTTCGGCGGTACGTCCACCGGCGCCGTGGCCGTCGGCGAGGCGGATGCCGACGGAGTCGGGCTCGTGCTGCCGAGCGCGCCGAGATTGATGTCGGGGGCCGCGTCGAGCGGGCCACCCGCGGCGGGGACACGCCCGACATCGCCGGCGAGCTGGACGGCGACGACCGATCCGCCACCGACCAGCAGGAGGCTCAGCATGGCCACCCGGACGGCGGCAGTGCGCGCGGGCGGCCGCTGTCGTCCATAGTAGACAGTCCCAGGAGCACCGATCGGGGCCCGCTGGGCCGGCGCCACCCGATGACCGGCGGCCCGGGCGTGGCTTCCGCCCAGAGCGTGGCCGCTGTCGAGGGCATGGCTACCGGAGGCCTCGCGGCGTAGCCGGCCCAGGAAGCCGTACCGGCGGATGGGCCGCTCGACGAGCCAGTACGAGGCTTCGGCCAGAGCCAGGACGATCGCCACCCGCATCGCGGTGTTGACCCATCCGGTGAGCCGCACGTCAACCCCGGGCCTCGTCAGCACACAGACCGGCCAGTGCCACAGGTAGATGGCGTACGAACGCTCACCGATCCAGCGCAACGGCTGCCGGCCCAGGAGCCAGCCGAGCGCGCTCGCCGGGTGGCCGGCCGCGCCGACGAGTAGGGCGCCGAGCGCCGCGATGGCAAGGAAGCCGCCTTCATAGAGGAACGGGTTCTTGTCGTCTACCCGGAGCGCCACCCAGGCGAGGCCGGCCAGACCGGCTAGTCCGATCACATCGAGACCCAACCTGCGGGCAGCCGACAGTGACCTGCGGTGCAGCCAGGGCTGGGCGAAGATCGCCAGGGCGGAGCCGAGGAGCGGGGCGAGCGCGCGGGTGTCGGTGCCGTAGTAGACCCGGGATGGATCGGAGAACGGGTCGTAGAACACGGCGGCGGCGGCGGTCGAGGCGGCGACCCCGAGCATGATCGTTACGAGCATGACGGTACGGGAGGCGCGAAGGAGCGAGAACAGGATCAGCAGCACCGGCCAGATCAGGTAGTACTGCTCCTCGACCGCGAGCGACCAGAGGTGGGTCAGCAGATCGGGCCGATCGCCGGCGCCCCCGAAGTACGAGCTGTTCTGCGCGATCAGCCACCAGTTGGTGAAGTACCCGAGGGCGGCGAGCAGGTCACCGCGCACGCGGGCCGCCGTCTGGGGCAACCAGAACGCTGCCACGAGGCCCACGGTGAGCAGCAGGGCATAGAGCGCGGGCAGCAGTCGCCGGGCGCGGCGGAGGTAGAACTGTCCGATCGAGATGCGGCCGGTGCGGCGGAACTCGACGACCAGCAGACTCGTGATCAGGTACCCGGAGAGGACGAAGAAGACATCGACCCCGATGAACCCACCGGGAAAGGCCGAGCCGCTGCCCGAGGTACCGATGTGGTACGCGAAGACGGCCGCCACCGCCAGGGCGCGGATGCCATCGAGCCCCACGGCGTGCCGGAACTCGGGAACACGAGCAGGCGCGGCCGGCGCGGAGACAGCTACCGACGGCCGGTCGAGCAGGGTGCGGGGCACAGCCGGCACGCTAGGGCATTCTGACGATCCGCGCTCGTCAGGAGTCGGCTATCGGCGCCGCGGCAACGTGACGCAACCTCGCCGGGACCCGCCACGTCGGGCGGCGGCTACCCTGGAGAGGCCCACTGGTCCGGTCGGGTCCAAGCATTGCCCGAAAATACTGTTTGGGGATACTGCGTCGTGTTTGACACGCTGAGCGATCGTTTCTCCGGGATTCTGACGAAACTCCGCGGGAAGGGTCGGCTCTCCGAAGCCGACATCGACGCGACCGCCCGGGAGATCCGGCTCGCCCTGCTCGAGGCCGATGTGGCGCTGCCGGTTGTGAAGGCGTTCATCTTCCGGCTCAAGGAGCGGGCCCGCGAGGTGGCGGTCTCGCAGGCGCTGAACCCCGCCCAGCAGGTCATCAAGATCGTGCATGAGGAGCTGATCGCGGTCCTCGGCGGCGAGGCCAGGCGGCTCTCGTACGCGAAGACCCCGCCGACGGTGATCATGCTCGCCGGACTCCAGGGATCCGGCAAGACCACGCTGGCTGGCAAGCTCGCCCAGCATCTCAAGGGGCAGGGACACCAACCGCTGCTGGTCGCGGCCGACCTGCAGCGCCCCAACGCGGTCAACCAGCTGCAGGTGCTGGGCAAGCGTGCCGCGGTGGAGGTCTTCGCGCCCGAGCCGGGCAACGTCGTCGAAGCCAGTGGCGAACATCACGCCGGTGGCGACCCGGTGAAGGTAGCCCGCGACTCGGTGGAGTACGCGCGACGGCAGATGCGTGACATCGTCATCGTCGACACCGCCGGCCGGCTCGGCGTCGACGCCGAGATGATGCAACAGGCGATCGACATCCGCGACGCCGTTGATCCGGACGAGATCCTGTTCGTCGTCGACGCCATGGTCGGTCAGGACGCCGTGGTCACGGCCGAGGCGTTCCGCGACGGCGTCGGCATCACCGGTGTGGTCCTGTCCAAACTGGACGGTGATGCCCGTGGCGGCGCGGCACTCTCCGTACGCGAGGTGACCGGCCAACCGATCCTGTTCGCGTCGACCGGGGAGAAGCTGGAGGACTTCGACGTCTTCCATCCCGACCGGATGGCCAGCCGGATCCTGGGCATGGGGGACGTGCTCACTCTCATCGAGCAGGCCGAGTCGGCCTTCGACGAGGAGCAGAAGGAGCGCATGACCGCCAAGCTCGTCGGCGGCGAGTCGTTCACCCTGGAAGACTTCCTCGAGCAGATCACCGCGCTGCGCCGGATGGGCCCGATCGCCAACATGCTGGCGATGATGCCGGGCATGAACCAGTTCAAGGATCAGCTCGCCGCAGTCGACGACAAGCAGTTCGACAAGATCGCCGCGATCATCCGCGGCATGACGCCGGGTGAGCGGGTCAATCCTAAGATCCTCAACGCATCCCGACGGGCCCGTATCGCCACCGGTTCCGGCGTCACCGTGATGGACGTGAACCAGCTCCTCAACCGCTTCGCCGAGGCGCAGAAGCAGATGAAACAGATGACCGGGATGATGGGGCTGCCCGGCATGCGTCGCAAGGCGACCAAGTCGCCGAAGAACAAGCGAAAGGGTGGAAAGGCGGGCTCCGGCCGGCGCAGCGGCACGGCGGTCGGCGGCGGCCCGGGCGGCGGGTTGCCAACGGGATTCGACACCCGGGCGCTGGATCCCAGCGCCAGCCTGCCGGACGGTTTCACCCTGCCGAAGCTCGACTTCTCCAAGCTGACCAAGCGCGAGAAGTAGGCCCCGCCGGTGGCCGTCTGGCATGTGCGAGGCGTCCTCATCCCCGAGGACCGGGTGGTCGACCTTTGGCTCGACGGAGACCGGGTCAGCCGGGTGCCGTCGGCGGGCGCACGGACCCTGATCAGAGGCGGCTTCATCCTGCCCGGGCTCGTCGACGCCCATTGCCACATCGGCATCCGGAACGGCGGCGCCCACGTCGACTCGGTGGACGAGGCGCGTGACCTCGCGATGGTCAACCGGGACATCGGGGTACTGGCTCTGCGCGACGCCGGCTCCCCGTACCCGTACGCCGAACTGGACGACGACCCGCAGATGCCGCGATTGGCCCGGGCCGGACGCCACGTTGCCCCGCCCAAGCGGTACCTGCGTGGCCTCGGCATCGAGGTCGACGCGGTGGACCTGCCCGCGGCGGTCGCTGAGCAGGCCAAGGCCGGCAACGGCTGGGTCAAGCTGGTCGGAGACTGGATCGACCGCGACCGCGGTGACCTCGCGCCGGCGTGGGACGTCGCCGCGATGGCCGACGCGGTGGCGGTCGCCCACGCCGCCGGCGCCCGGGTCGCCGCCCATCTCTTCGCCGAGGAGTCGGTCGCAGCTCTGGTCCGCGCGGGCGTCGACTCGGTCGAGCACGGTACGGGACTATCCGAAGCGGACATCGCCGAGATGGCCCGACGGGGGACGGCTCTCGTCCCAACCATGATCAATGTGGACACGTTGGGCGAGATCGCCGCCGGCGCCGAATCCAAGTTTCCCCGGTACGCCCAGCACATGCGGGCGATGCGAGACCGGTTCCCGTCGGTCGTCGCCGCGGCGCATGAGGCAGGGGTACCGATCTACGTCGGTACCGACGCGGGCGGCGGCATCCGCCACGGGCTCGCGGCCGAGGAGATGATTCTGCTAAAGCAGCGCGCGGGGATGTCCACTATGGATGTTCTGCGGGCCGCGTCGTGGGGGGCCCGGGACTGGCTCGGCTTCCCCGGCCTGGTCGAGGGTGGCCTGGCCGACCTGGTCGTCTACCGCGATGATCCGCGGCGGGACCTTGCCGCCGTCCGTACCCCCGAGCTGATCATCCTGCGGGGCCGGGTCATCCATCCGCGCTGAGCCCACCGCGGCGTGTCGGCAGGGACGCCGGCTATGCAGAAACCGTTGCCAAACTGTATGGGAAAACGGGACGGCTAGGATGGCGGCTCATGGCACGCGTACTCACCCCCCAGGCGGAGGACTTTCCGCGCTGGTACCAGGATGTCGTCGCCAAGGCCGAGTTGGCCGAGCCCGGCCCGGTGCGCGGCTCGCAGGTGATCCGGCCGGTGGGGTACGCGATCTGGGAGCGCATGGTCGCCGAGATGGACGCCCGGATCAAGGCCGCCGGCGCGGAGAACGCCTCGTTCCCGCTACTCATCCCGGAGTCGTATCTGCGCCGGGAGGCAGCGCACGTGGAGGGGTTCGCTCCGGAGTTGGCGGTCGTCACGTACGGGGGCGGCAAGCCGCTGGAGGAGCCGGTCGTGATCCGGCCGACCAGCGAGACCGTCATCGGTGAGTTCATGGCCAAGTGGATCCAGTCGTACCGCGACCTGCCGTTGCTGCTCAACCAGTGGTGCAACGTGCTGCGGTGGGAGATGCGCACCCGGTTGCTGCTGCGCAGCGCGGAGTTCCTCTGGCAGGAGGGGCACACGGCCCACGCCACCCACGACGACGCCCGCGACTACGCACGCCGCATCCTTCACGAAGCGTACGAGGACTTCATGGTCAACATCCTGGCGATGCCGGTGATCGTCGGACTCAAGACCGCGCGTGAACGCTTCGCCGGAGCCATCCGCACGTACACGCTCGAGGCGATGATGCGCGATGGGAAGGCGTTGCAGATGGGGACGAGCCACGAGCTCGGGCAGAACTTCGCCAAGGCGTTCGAGATCGACTATCTCTCGGCCGAGGGGCGGCAGGAATACTGCTGGACCACCTCCTGGGGCACTTCGACACGGATGCTCGGCGGCCTCATCATGTCTCACGGCGACGACAACGGGCTGCGGGTGCCACCACGGCTGGCCCCGGTCCAGGCGCAGGTGGTCGTCGTGAAGGAAGGCGACGGAGTGGTGGAGGCGGCCGCGAAACTGCGTAACGCCCTCCGCGACGCCGGGATACGGGTCACGCTCGACGACCGCACCGACGTGCCGTTCGGGCGGCGGGCGATCAACGCCGAACTGCGCGGTTATCCGGTACGGGTGGAGGTGGGGCCACGTGACCTCAAGGCCGGTCGGGTGATCCTGGTCCGGCGGGTGGCCGGTACCAAGACGCCCACTCCGGTCGGGGACGCGGTGAGCGCCGTCGTGTCCGCGCTCGACGCCGACCAGCAGGGCCTCTTCGACGAGGCACAGGCCCGCGTCCAGGAGCACACGGCCGACGCGTCCACCTTGGACGATGCGCTGGCGGCGGCTGAAGCCGGCTTCGTCCGGATCCCGTGGGCCAAGGTCGGCCCGGACGGCGAGGCAAAGGCCAACGGTGTGGGAGTCTCGGTACGGTGCCTCATCCGCAAGGACGGTTCGGTCCCCGATTCGGAGGACGAGAAGGGTCTCGTCGCCTATCTGGCGAGGTCGTACTGAATCGAGCGAGCGCGAGGAGCGAGCGTCAGGGAGCACCGCACCCTGCTCGCGGCTCCCGGCAAAAGCCGTGGTCGCCCGGACGGGTCGTACTGCGCCGGCAGTTCCAGCGCGACGACCTGCTCGGGCGGGTCTGGGTCGGGCATGTGGCCGCCGACGACGAGCGCGGTTTGTGGCTATGGGTGGCGGCCGGCTCGACCTATCGGGACATCGCGGCCGCCGACGGGCGACCGTTTCGCCAGATCCCGTTCGGCGACTGGGGAAGGACCCCCAAAACGCTGATCGATAAGGCGTGGGCCGGCGACACCCTGATGTTTCATCCGCGCGATGGGGCGTACTCGGTGTGGTTCTTCTTCGCTCCCGACGGCCAATTCGGCTCGTGGTACGTCAACCTCGAGGACCCCGCCGTTCGCTGGGACGACGGCGAGGCGGCCGGCATCGACACGATCGACCACGATCTCGACATCGTCGTGGCTCCGGACCGGAGCTGGCGGTGGAAGGACGTCGACGAGTTCGAATACCATCTCGCCCACCCCGAGGTGTACTGGGTGGACGATCCCGAACCGGTCTGGACCGAGGGCAAGCGGATCGTCGGTCTGATCGAGGCCGGGGTCTTCCCGTTCGACGGTACGCATACCGACTTCAGCCCCGATCCACAGTGGACGGTTCCGACGGAACTGCCAGCCGGTTGGGACCGTCCCCGCCAGCGGGCGGACGCGTGAGCTTCGCGCCCGGGGAGGTTCTGCTGCGCCGCTACTTTCGAGGCGGGCGGGTCAGTTTCTTGAACGTCGTCCGACGGCGGCGGCCGGAACCCGCACGACGCGCCGACCGCGGCCGCGCGATCGCGAGCCGGCGCGAGCCGGGCTGACATGGCCTCGTCACCCGGTCGGACGCCGGTCACCGGGTGGATTCGTAGCCGGGCGGTCCGATCTGGCAGAATGCAGTGCGGCATCCGATGCGCGTGCCGCGCCCTCTAACCCGGGCGCGTCTCGGCCGCCCTCAGTACTCACAGAACCGTCAGACACACAGAGCAGCGGGCCACACTAACCCCACGGTGCCGGCCAGCCGGTTCGCCTCATCGACTCAGGAGCGAGCAGACAGTGGCCGTTCGAATCCGGCTTCTGCGGATGGGAAAGATCCGCAACCCGCAGTACCGCATCGTCGTCGCCGACTCGCGCACCAAGCGCGACGGCCGGGCGATCGAGTATGTCGGTCTATACCACCCGAAGGAGGAGCCCTCGCGCATCGAGGTGAACTCCGAGCGGGTCCAGCACTGGCTCTCCGTTGGCGCCCAGCCCAGCGAGCCCGTGGTGGCAATCCTCGGCAAGACCGGTGACTGGCAGAAGTTCAAAGGGCTGCCGGCCCCGACCGAGCCGCTGAAGGTCGCCCCGCAGCGGGCCTCGAGGACGGCGGCGTACGAGGCCGAGGCCAAGGCTGCCGCCGGTCTGGCCGAGGCCGAGGCGAAACCGAAGAAGGCCGCCAAGGCCACCAAGACAGCGCCCAAGGCGAGCGAGGCCGGGCCGGCCAGGGACGCGCCGGCTGAGGCGGCAGCCGCCGAGGAGACGCAGGCTGAGACGGCCGCCGAGTCGTCCGCCGCCGCGGAGGAGAATCCGGATGCCGGCGCCGACGCGCAAGGCTGACAGCTCGCTGCGTCCCGTTCTCGAGCACCTGGTCAAGGGCATCGTCGAGCACCCGGACGATGTCCGGGTGCGCATGATCGACAATCGCCGCGGCCAGCAGCTCGAGGTGCGGGTGCACCCGGACGATCTGGGTACGGTGATCGGCCGCGGCGGGCGCACCGCCAAGGCCCTGCGTCAGGTGATCACCTCGGTCGGCGGTCGAGGGGTACGGGTCAACATCGTCGACGCTTACTGACCCATGCAGCTGGTCGTCGGGCAGATTGTCCGGCCCCACGGCGTTCGAGGCGAACTCGTGGTCAACGTCCGGACTGATGAGCCGGAGCTGCGCTACGCCGTCGGGTCCATCCTTGCGACCGAGCCGGCACAGGCCGGGCCGCTGACGGTGGAGTCGGTACGTCCGCACCAGGGCCGGCTGTTGGTCACGTTCGAAGGAGTGGCCGACCGGGAGGTCGCGGAGCGCCTGCGCGGAGTGCTCCTCTGCGTCGACAGTGAGGCCGTGCCGCCGCCGGCCGATCCCGAGGAGTTTCACGACTACCAGCTCGTCGGTCTACGGGCGCAAACCCCCGGGGGCGAGCCGATCGGCGAGGTCGTCCGGATCGAGCACGCTCCGGCGAGTGAGCTCCTGGTCATCCGGCTCGCCGACGGCCGCACCGGCATGGTTCCCTTCGTCACGGCGATGGTGCCGGAGGTGGATCTGCCGCGTGGGCGGATCGTCCTCACCCCGCCGGATGGCATCTTCGACCTCTAGGCGGCTTTGATGCGTGTCGATATCGTGACGATCTTTCCCGAGTACCTCGCGCCGCTGGACCTCGCGTTGATCGGGCGAGCGCGCGCCGGCGGCCTGATCGACCTCGCCATCCACGACCTGCGCACCTGGACCCATGACGTGCACCGGACCGTCGATGACACCCCGTACGGCGGTGGGCCCGGCATGGTGATGCGGCCCGAGCCGTGGGGCGAAGCCTTCGATGCCCTGCTCCGATCACCCGGGGCCCGGGTGGTTGTACCCACTCCCGCCGGGGAGCTCTTCACCCAGGCGACCGCACAGGACCTCGCCGCTGAGCGGCATCTCGTCTTCGTCTGCGGCCGGTACGAGGGCATCGACCAACGGGTCCTCGAGCACGCGGCCCGTCGCGCGCGGGTGAGCGAAGTCTCCATCGGCGACTATGTGCTCTTCGGCGGAGAAGTGGCCGTACTCGTGATCATCGAGGCCGCGGTCCGGCTCCTGCCCGGCGTCCTCGGCAACGCCCGGTCGCTGGTGGCGGAGTCGCACGCTGATGGTCTGCTGGAGGCCCCGGTCTACACCAAGCCGGCCGAGTGGCGCGGACTGTCGGTTCCGGAGGTGCTGCGGTCGGGTGATCACGCCCGGATCGCCCGCTGGCACCGCGACCAGTCACTTCGGCGTACCGCCGCCCGCCGGCCCGACCTGCTTGCCGCCGTCGCCCACCGGCTGGACGACGAGGACAAGGCTGCCCTGTCCGGCTGGACGCAGGAGTGAGCCGGGCACGCTCTCCGTACGAACGCTGGCCCGGCACGAATGGTGCCCGCACGAATGTGGCCGGGCGGCGCGAACGGTATGTCAATCTCACGTTCTGGGATGACCGGGTGAAGATCGGTATTCCAATACCGGAAACGACGGGTGGTGGCGCTTTGGGTGCCATCACGGCGATCTTGAGTCGATTTTCAGCATGCGGATAGCGGATTCCCAGCATGCGGATACGATGCCGACCGGCACCGCAGCCGGCGGGGAATGCCGTCGCTGATTTCCGGTCGGCGGGACCGATATGGCATAGTCGGAGGGCTGCCGCACGCACCGGCGCGCGCCGCGTGCGCGGGTACCGCCGAAACCGCCGAGCCCATCAGACGCACGCCCGCGCGGGCGTGCCGTGAGCCACGAGGAAGCACCGATGAACACGCTGGACGCACTGGATGCCCAGTCGATGCGGACCGATCTGCCGGTATTCCGGGCCGGCGACACCGTCAAGGTCCACGCCCGCGTGGTCGAGGGCAACCGGTCCCGTATCCAGATTTTCCAGGGCGTGGTCATCCGTCGTCAGGGCAGCGGGATCCGTGAGACCTTCACCGTCCGGAAGGTGAGCTTCGGTGTAGGGGTGGAGCGGACGTACCCGCTCAACAGCCCCTCGCTGGACCGTATCGAGATCGTGACCAGGGGCGATGTACGCCGGGCGAAGCTCTATTACCTGCGCGAACTCCGGGGCAAGAAAGCCAAGATCAAGGAGAAGCGGGAGAAGGTCGCGTCGGCCTGAGCCCTGGCCTGACCCGCCGGATCCGACCAGTCCGCTCGACCCCAGCGGTTTCCACGGTTGGACCTCGGGAATTAGGCTGACCCGCGATGGACGGCGAGGCAGTCGAACGCGACGATCGCGGCGACACACACGACTATTCCGAGCACTGGTCAACCCAGACCGGCGACACTTCCGACTGGCCTGCTTCGTCGCGACCGTTGACGCCACCGCCGGGCTACCGGGCCGTGCGGACCGATGTCCCACCGCCATTGAGCGATCCGCCCGACATCGACCATGACACCCGCACCGTCGGGTCGGGCGTCGCGTCCTACCTCGGTCCGAGCGAGGTCCGCGACGACGCCGGCCAGCACGACGCCGGCCGGATTGAGGCCGGCCGGCATGAGGCCGGCGGCCTTGATGGAGGCTCGGCGGCGCGGACCCGCACGGACGGCAGCTGGCCGGAGCCGGGCCGGGGCGAGAGCGGATGGGAGGAGCCGACGACGTACGAGGCGTTGTCGCTGACCCGTCCGGTACACAACCAGCCCGCCTTCGGACGACCTACCTACGACCAGGCGGCGCGGGTCTCGGCGTACGAGCAGGAGCGGGAGAGCGGCACGTGGACGGGTTCGTTCGGCGGGCGGATCTGGGCCGACGGGGAGACCGGTACCCCGGAGGTCGAGGCGCCGCCCGAAGCACCGTCCCCGTCGCGGTCTCTGGTCTGGACGCGACGCTGGACGGGTAGGACGGATGAGGATCCCGACGCACCACCCGGCCGTTCCCGCCGGGGAATGCCGCTCTGGCAGGAGATCCCGCTGTTGCTGCTGGTGGCCTTCTGCATGGCCGTGCTGATCCGGTCATTTCTGGTGCAGGCGTTCTACATCCCGTCCGGATCGATGGAGGACACCCTTCAGGTCGGCGACCGCGTCCTCGTGAACAAGGTCATCTACGACCTGCGCTCGCCCCACCGCGGTGAGGTGATCGTCTTCAAGGGTCCCGACAACTGGGTGCCGGAGAACCCCGCCGACACGAGCTCGGGCTTCTTCGGCAAGGTCGCCGGCGGTCTTGGCGACCTGGTCGGGATCAGCCGGCCGGGCGAGAAGGACTTCATCAAGCGGGTGATCGGGGTACCTGGCGACCGGGTCTCCTGCTGCGATAACGAAGGTCGCGTCTTCGTCAACGGACAGCCGCTGGACGAACCGTACGTGCACCAGAACTCGCCGCTCGACGTGGCGGCCGACCCGAAGGTCTGTCGGTCACGTAACTTCGACGAGGTGCTCGTCCCGGCCGGACAACTGTTCGTGATGGGTGATCACCGGATCGTCTCGCAGGACTCGCGATGCGAGGGCACGATTCCCATCGACCACGTCATCGGTGAGGCATTCGTCATCGTGTGGCCCAGTGGCCGATGGGGCGGGCTGGGCATCCCGGATACGTTCAACAACATTCCAGGACCTGTCGCGCTTGGTCCACCTGGGACAGTGCCAGTGGAGCCGGCGACGCTTGGCGCTGTGCCGGTCGCTCTGCCCCTGCTGGCCGCTGCGGGGGCAACCGCGCGGAGCCGGCAAAGGCGTCGAGCGGCATCGCGTACGCTTCGCAGGTGATCGACGAGCCGTCCACCAAGCCGCGCAGCAGTTTCTGGCGTGAGCTACCGATTCTGCTGGGCGTGGCGGTCATCGTCGCTCTCCTGGTACGGGCCTTCGTGCTGCAGACTTTCTTCATTCCGTCCGAGTCGATGGAGAACACGCTCGTCATCGACGACAGGGTGCTGGTGAACAAGTTGGTGTATGACTTCCGCGACCCGCGTCGCGGCGAGGTGATCGTCTTCACCTCTCCGGTTGAATGGCGGACGGACTCGAACGAGAAGGACTTCATCAAGCGGGTGATCGGGGTACCCGGCGACCACGTCGTGTGCTGCGATTCCCGGGGTCGGCTGACCGTCAACGGAAAGGCGCTCGACGAGCCGTACCTCTACCGGGACCCGGCCGGCCGTCCGGACCCGGCCAGCGAACACACATTCGACATCGTCGTGCCGCCTGACCGGCTCTGGCTCATGGGCGACCATCGTGCCCGGTCGGGTGATTCCAGTGCGGAGTACTCCCAGCACAACCAGGACCTCATCGAGGCGACCATCCCGATCGACTCCGTGATCGGTCGCGCGTTCGTCCTCTTCTGGCCGGTCGGTCGGTGGGACTGGCTCAACGTGCCGGACACGTTCGATGACATACCCGACCCCGGGTAGCCCGCCCGATCCGATCGAGCGTCGCGCCGCCCGGGTGATCCTGCTCGACGCGGCGGGTCGGCTGCTCCTGCTCAGGGGTCATGATCCGGCCCGTCCCCGGCATTCCTACTGGTTCACCGTGGGTGGCGGCCTGGACGAGGGGGAGTTGCCGGCCGAGGGTGCCGCCCGCGAGCTGGCCGAGGAGACCGGACTCGTGGTTGAGCCGGCCGCCCTTGGCGAGCCGGTCTGGCGGGAGGTCACCGAATTTCCGTTCGACGGCCAGTCGTACCGGCAAGTCCAGGATTTCTTCGCGCTGCGGGTGCCATCCTGGCAAGTGCGTACGGACGGTTTCAACGCCATCGAGGAGGCCTCGATCGACGGGTACCTGTGGTGGCACATCGATGATCTGGTTGCCAGTGGCGAGCTGTTCTACCCCGACGAACTGCCCGCACTGGTGCGCGGCATCCTGGGAGGGTGATGCTGCCTCCCCGAACCCTGGTCCGGCGCGACGGCGGTATCTACGCGCTGGAGAGGGCACTGCAGCGTCGTGGTTTCGACCTTGTCGCCGGCGCCGACGAAGCGGGGCGCGGCGCGTGCGCCGGTCCTCTGGTGGTGGCCGCCGCGATCCTTCCGGCCAACCGCCGGGGGGAGGTGCCCGACCTCAACGACTCGAAGCTGCTTCCCCCGCCGGTCCGGGAGCGCGTCTATGCGGAGGTGGTGGCGCGGGCGCTGGCCTACGCCGTGGTCGTGATCCCGGCGGACGAGGTGGACCGGCGCGGGTTGCATGTGTGCAACCTATCCGGGATGCGGCGGGCTCTCGCCGCGCTGGATCCGCGGCCGCAGTACGTGCTGACCGACGGATTCGGCGTCTCCGGGCTGGGTGTTCCCGGCCTCGCCGTCTGGAAAGGTGATCAGGTCGCCGCCTGCGTGGCCGCTGCGAGCGTCCTGGCCAAAGTCACTCGGGACCGGATCATGGTCGAGATGGACGGCGAGTTCCCGGCGTACGGTTTCGCTGAGCATAAGGGGTACGTCACGGACGAGCACTCCGAGGCGTTGACCGAGCACGGTCCGTGCACGGAGCACCGGTTCTCGTACGCGAATGTAGCCGCCGCTCTGGCCGGGCGCCTGCCTGATAAGGTGGTCGGCTCGGCGCCGCGGCGCAGGCGGAGTACCGTCAGCGTGGCGGCGGTCGCCAGCCTGGGGGGACCGGCAGGTCTGGCGCGGCGTGGCGGCTTGGAGGACGTGACGGAATGAGTACCGAAGATCTCGAAAAGTACGAGACCGAGATGGAGCTCCAGCTCTATCGGGAGTACCGCGATATCGTCCGCCAGTTCTCGTACGTCGTGGAGACAGAGCGCAGGTTCTACCTCGCCAACCAGGTCGACCTGCACGTCCGCAACGTCGACGGCGAGGTCTACTTCGAGGTCGAGATGCACGATGCGTGGGTGTGGGATATGTACCGCCCTGCGCGGTTCGTGAAGAATGTACGGGTCATGACGTTCAAAGACGTGAACGTCGAGGAGCTCGAGAAGCCCGACATTTCGCTTCCGACCGAAGGCGGCTTCGGCAGTTGAGGTTGTCCACAGACTGACCCGCCGGGTGGACCGGCCTGCCGGCATCCATCAATGTTGAGCCATGCCCCGCGCCAAGGACGCCGTCGGCGGGTACGGCGAGCGGGTCGCTGCCAGGCTGCTGATCGACTCCGGACTCGTCATCCTGGACCGCAACTGGCGCTGCCCCACCGGCGAACTCGACATCGTCGCCCGGGACGGAAACACGATCGTCTTCTGTGAGGTGAAGACCCGGCGGTCGGAGGCGTTCGGGGCGCCGGTCGAGGCGGTGACGGCGGCGAAGGTACGGCGGTTGCGGGCTCTTGCCGCGAGGTGGCTCGCCGAGCATCCCGGGGTGCGGGGTGGGGTGCGGTTCGACGTGGTCAGCGTCTGTCCCCAGCGCTCCGGCGCGGCCACTGTCGACCACCTCCGCGGAGCCTTCTGAGTCGGGTACATAGCAGATCATCCCGCCGCTCTGGCGGTTGTCCACAGGGGACCTGTCTGTCCACAGGAGACTTCCTGGGTCTTGCCGTCGGTGTACGTGCGCTCGACCGTGGACGCCATGGGGTACGCGCGGACCCGGGCGATCGGGCTCGTCGGGCTGGCCGGTCACCCGGTCACGGTCGAGGCTCACGTCGCCGCCGGGCTGCCGGCGCTGGTGCTATCGGGGTTGCCAGACGCCTCACTCCACGAGGCCCGCGACCGCGTCCGGGCAGCGGTGGTCAACTCCGGCGAAGCGTGGCCCCAGCGTCGGATCACCGTGAACCTGCTCCCCGCGGACCTCCCGAAGCGCGGGTCCGGCTTCGATCTCGCCATCGCGGCAGTTCTCCTTGCCGCGGCCGGACTGCTGCCGTACGGAGGTCTCGAGGCGGCGACGTTCATCGGTGAACTCGGTCTCGACGGCCGGGTCCGGCCCGTCCGCGGCGTCCTGCCGATGGTGCTCGCCGCCGCGCGGGCCGGGCTCGAGCGCGTCGTGGTACCGATGGCCAACGCCGCCGAGGCCGGGCTCGTGCCCGGCGTGGGCGTCCGGCCGGCGGAGACCCTCCGGCAGGTCATCGATGTCGCCCGTGGCGTCGCCCGACTACCCGAAGCACCCTCGACAGTGGATTCCCGTGCGCTCGGGTCGACGGCGGATGCGGCCCCCGACCTCGCCGACGTGGTCGGCCAGCAACGCGGGCGGTTCGCGCTGGAGCTCGCCGCCGCGGGCGGACATCACCTCGCCCTCTTCGGGCCACCGGGGGCCGGCAAGACCATGCTGGCGCGCCGCCTCCCGTCCATCCTGCCGCCACTGGACGACGAGGCGGCCTTGGAGGTGACCGCCATCCACTCGATCGCGGGAATGCTGCCACCAGCGCCGCGACTGATCCGGATGCCGCCCTTTCAAGCGCCGCACCACACCGCGTCGGTGGCCGCTCTCGTCGGCGGGGGTAGCGGCATCGCCCGTCCGGGCGCGCTCTCGCTGGCCCATCGGGGCGTGCTCTTCCTCGACGAGGCGCCGCTCTTCGGCCCGGCCGTCCTCGATGGACTTCGCCAGCCGCTCGAGGAGGGCACCGTCACGCTCGCCCGGGCCAACGGGATCACCTGCTACCCGGCCGCGATCCAGCTCGTCCTGGCCGCCAATCCGTGCCCGTGCGGGTCGCGCTCCGACGCCGACTGCGAATGCTCCCCAAGGACGCGACGGCGTTATCTGGCCCGGCTCTCCGGTCCGCTGATCGACCGGGTCGACCTGCGCGTGACGCTCAATCCGGTCGGCGCGGCCGCGCTGCTCGACGACGGTGTCCGCGCGGAGCCGTCGGCCAGTGTGCTCGTCCGCGTCGTCGGCGCGCGGGCCGCCGCCGCGCATCGCTGGGCGGCCTTGTCTCACCAGACCAACGGCGACGTGCCCGGCCACGTACTCCGGCGACCGCCCTACCGGCCCTCGCGGGCGGCGATCGCGACCCTGACCCGGTCTCTCGACTCCGGTTGGCTCACCGCGCGGGGGTACGACCGGGTGCTACGAATCGCGTGGTCCATTGTGGACCTTGACGGCCGGATCAGTCCCACCGCCGACGACATCGCCGAGGCGATGGAGCTTCGTGGCGGTGCGTTCCGATGACCGCGGACCCATGGCGGGTACGGCTGAGCAGGGTGGCCTTCGGGCACCTGGCCGAACCGGGCAGCCGTGACCTGGGCGAGCTGACCCGGCGGCACGGTCCGGTCGAAGCCTTGCGGCGGCTGCGTCGAGGGATGGCGACCAAGAAGCTGGTGGAGGCCACGGCCGCCCGCCTGTCCACTGCAGACCCGTACGAGTTGGCCGAGCGGGCGCTCGAACGGGCCGAGCGGCTCGGTGTCCGCATCGTCACGCCGGAGGACGACGAGTACCCGGCAACGCTCGAGGATCTGGTCTACATCAGTCAGGATGTCCCGGATCCGATCCGGCGCGATACCTATCCGCCGCACTGCATCTGGGTCCGGGGAGGGTGGCCGCTGGCGCAGGCATGCGAGCGGTCGGTGGCTGTCGTCGGCGCCCGGGCCAGTACCTCGTACGGCGAACACGTCGGCCAGGAGTTGGGTTACGGTCTGGCCGAGCGCGGGTGGACCGTCGTCTCCGGCGGTGCGTTCGGCATCGACGCTGCCGCCCATCGCGGGGCGCTAGCGGCATCGGGCTGCACGATCGCGGTGCTCGCCTGCGGGATCGACCGGCCATACCCGCTCAGCCACTCCGGCCTCCTCGACCGGATCGGCGAGTCAGGCCTCCTCATCAGCGAGTGGCCGCCGGGCGCGGACCCGCACCGGTTCAGGTTCCTCATCCGCAACCGGGTCATCGCCGCCGCCACGGTCGGGACCGTCATGGTGGAGGCCCACGCGCGCAGCGGCGCCCGGTTCACTCTCAACCGGGCTCGCGACCTCAACCGGATGTATCTCGCCGTGCCGGGGCCTGTCACGTCGGCCGCTTCCGTGGGCTGCCACGAGGCGCTCCGCGATGGCGCGACCCTCGTCGCCACGCCGGCGCAGGTGATTGAGGCCGTCGGCCGGATCGGTCTGGACCTCGCACCGCCGATCCATGCGCCGGCCCGCTCCCACGATGTGCTCTCCACGATTCAGGCGCGCGTACTCGACGGCGTCCGGCCGCGCAAGATCCAGACCGCGGAGCAGATCGCGGCCGCGGTCGGACTGGCCGGACGCGACGCCCGCCGATCCCTCCCCGAGCTGTGCCTGGCCGGTTTCGTCGTGCCGGACGGGTCCGGATACCGACTGGCGCGGGCCAGTGATGCGGCACCTCGCCGTCGGCGTCGGTGACGGACCCACCGATCACCGGCGCTGAAACACAGTGGCCCTGACGGCACGGTTCGCCTAGTGTGCTCGGCCGTGTCCCGTCGCGTCACCGTCGTCCTCGTCGACGCCGCCGGCGTGCTCGTCGGCGCGCTGCCGCCGGTCTCCGTGACGATCCCGTGGTGGCCCGAGGTGGCCGAGGTCAACCGGGCCGTCCGCGACCGGCATGGGCTCGACATCCAGGTGTTGCGAGTGCTGTCGGGGTCGCAGGACCCGCCCGGAGGCAGCGTCACCTATCTGGCCCAGACGGCAGATTCCACGGATGGGCTCACCGGGCTGACGTCGTGTGCCGCTGAATCCGTAGCCGTGGGCCTCGGTGCCGCGGGTCTCGGTGCCGCGGGTCTCGGTGCCGTGGATCTCGCCGACCACCCGCGGCGGGCGGCATTCGCCCGGCCCGGCGGTCCCGCGGCCACCCTGCGCTGGGCTGAAGAGGCCGTCGCGGCTTCCGGACGCGGCCCCGTGCTGGAGGTGGAGCAGACTCGCACCTGGAACCTCTCCGCGATCTGGCGCCTCGCTACCGCCAAAGGTCCACTGTGGATCAAAGAGGTGCCGGACTTCTTCGGCCACGAGCCAGCCGTACTCAGATGGTTGGGCGCGAGCGGTCATGGCGCGAGATTTCCGGTGCTGGTCGCCAGCGACAGTCGCCGGATGCTGCTGGAGGACATCCCGGGCCAGGACCTCTTCGGCGCCGGGCTCGCGGTTTGCCAGTCGATCGCGCTGGGTCTGCACCCCGTCCAGGCGTTGGCGGCGTCGCATGTGGACGATCTGCTCTGCGCGGGCCTGCCGGACCGGCGCTTCCCCGCTCTGCGGCCAATGCTCGAAGCGGTCGCCGAAGATGCCCGCCGAACCGACTCGATACTCGACGAACTCGTCGCGACCCTGGATGACCGTCTCGCCGCGGTGGCGGCCTGCGGGCTTCCAGCCACCCTGGTACACGGCGATCTTCATCCCGGTAACGTGCGCGCGGAGCCGGGTGGCGGCAACGTGATCATCGATTGGGGCGACGCCTTCGTCGGGCATCCGGGCTTCGACATCCTGCGGTTGACCGAGGCTCTGGCCGAGAACGAGGCTGCGGCGGTGATCGCCCGATGGGCCGACCGCTGGCGCGCCGACATCCCCGGCAGCGATCCAGCCCGCGCCGTAAGGCTGCTCAAGCCCGTGGCCGCCCTTCGCGACGCGGCGGTCTACGCGGGGTTCCTGGCCAACATCGAACCTTCGGAGTATCCATATCATGCCGGCGACCCGCCCCGATGCCTCGCGAAGGCCGCCGAGTTCGCCGCGGCCGACTCGAGCCGGCGCTGAGCTGGCCGCCGCGCGGGTCCTATGTGGATCCACCCGGCTCGGGCCAACGTGGAGATCGTTTCGGTCATGGTCGCCCGACTCCTGGTTCCCCCGGGGCTCGACGCGACAGTCAGGGGCTGGCTTCGGCCGACGACTCCCTCTCGCCCAGGAATGACCACGGCCGTCATCCCCGTCGACTTGTGCCGCCGCGCGTTGGCTTGACGACACAACCCGTCAGACGCACGGTTCGGACATGCGTCGAGACACCCGGGCCACCCGCGCTGTGCTGCCGGAGGAGATGGCGGCCGCGCTCGACGCGTTCAGCCGGCACCTGGCCGCGGAACGTAACCGATCACCGCATACTGTCCGGGCGTACGCCGCGGACATCACCAGCCTGCTTGATCACGCAGTTCGGATGGGAGTCCAGGAACCGGCCGGACTCACGGTTGCCATCCTCCGAAGCTGGTTGGCTCGACTCCGGTCGGCGGGCGCGGCTCGGGCGTCGCTGGCCAGGCATGCTGCGGCGGCCCGGACCTTCACCGCCTGGGCCCGGCGCGAGGGACTGTTGTGCCGAGATGTCGGCGCTACCCTCGCCAGTCCGAAACCTCAGCGGAGCCTTCCGGACGTCCTGCGTGTCGATCAGGCGGTCGCGCTGACCGCCGCGCCCCTGTATGGCACCGGGGAGGGGGGAGATCCGCTCGATGTGCGCGACGCTGTCGTACTCGAGCTTCTCTACGCCAGTGGACTGCGGGTCGCAGAGCTCTGCGGCCTCAACATCGACGACATCGACGCCTCCCGCCGTGTGGTCCGGGTTCGTGGCAAGGGAGACCGTGAGCGGACGGTGCCTTTTGGAGTACCGGCATCGCGGTGCCTCGACGATTGGCTGCGCCGCGGCCGACCCAGCGTGGCAAATGTCCACAGTGGATCGGCTTTACTGCTCGGAGCCCGGGGAGGCCGCCTGAACCCGACGACGGCGCGCCGGGTCGTCGCCGACTGGGCGGCCGCAGTCGGGCTGGCGCCCCTCTCGCCGCACACCTTGCGCCACACGGCGGCCACGCACATGTTGGAAGGCGGAGCCGACCTGCGATCGGTCCAGGAGCTATTGGGGCACGCCTCGCTCGCCAGTACGCAGATCTATACGCATGTGTCGCGCGAACGCATTCGCCGAGCCTACGAGCAGGCCCACCCGCGGGCGGGAGACCCGCGTTCAGGTTGACTCGTCGCGGCTCGCGGTAGCGTTCCTCATGCCCGCGTTCGTCGAAGGTGTCGAGGTGTCCTGGGATCGCACCCGGGAGCTGTTCCCACTTGACCCATCGGTCAGCTATCTCAACCACGGCGGGTACGGCGTTGTCCCCCTCCCGGTTCGACGTGCCCAGCAACGACTGCGGGACGAGATGGACCGCAACCCGATGGCGTTCTTCACCCGCGGACTGCACGAACGGATCGCGCACACGCGCCGGCATCTGGCCGGCTTCGTCGGTGCCGACCCTGACGGCATTGCCCTGGTGCCCAACGCCACGGCGGCGACCCAGCTCGTGCTGAACGCGGTGGCACCCGGGCCCGACGACGAGATCGTGCTCACTGATCACGGATACGGCGCAACATCGATCGCCGTCGAGGCCGTCTGCACCCGCCGGGGAGCGCGTGCGCGGACGGTCCACCTTCCCCTCGCGGCATCCGACGACGAGGTCGTGGCGGCGATCATCGGCGCCGTCCGACCCGGCCGGACCAAGCTCGTCATCGTCGACCACATCACATCGCCGACGGCAAGGCTCCTTCCGGTCGGGCTGATCGCGGCCGCGCTGCACGAACGTGGCGTCGCCGTATTCGTGGACGGTGCCCACGCACCCGGCATGCTGGACCTTGACGTCTCGACCATCGACGCCGACTTCTGGGTTGGCAACCTGCACAAATGGGCATTCGCCCCAAGACCGACGGCCGCGTTCGTCGTTGCGCCGCAATGGCGAAGCCGGATCGTCCCACTCGCCGCATCCTGGGAAGATGCGGCCGGCTTCCCGACCTCGGTGGAGTTCGCGGGCACGTTGGACTACACCGCCTGGCTCGCCGCGCCCGCCGGGGTGCACCTCCTTCGCACGCTCGGTGCCGATCGTGTCCGCCGGCACAACACCGATCTCGTCGAGTACGGCCAGCGGGTGGTCGGGGCCGCTCTCGGGTTCAAGCGGGAGGAGCTGCCCGCCGGGAGTGGGCCGGTCAGCATGCGGCTGATCCCTGTGCCGACGCGACTGGGCGAACCGGCGGCCCGCGACCTTCCGCGCCGGCTCGCCGCCGAATTCGGCTGTGAGGTCGCCCTCGGCGTGTGGCCGGAGGGTGTGGCCCTGCGGATCTGCGCTCAGATCTACAACCGGCCTGCCGATTACGACCGACTCGCCGCCGCCGTGGCGGCGGTGACGCGGGGATGGTCGGGGTCACGAGCGGCTTGAGCCGCAGGACGGGATGTTCGACCAGCCGAAGCGGATCGAGATACTCCTCGCCGCGGCGCAGACCCCAGTGCAGGCACGCCGAGATCGGGCACTGCGGATGGCCCGCGAGGAGGGTCCCGATCGGCTGGCCGGGCAAAATCCGGGCGCCGACCGTGACCAGGCTCACTAATGGCTCGTACGTTGACCGCAACCCGCCTGCGTGCCCGATGCTCACTACTCCGCGCCCGGCCAGTGGACCGGCGTAGATCACCACACCGGCGCCAGCCGCCCGGACCACGACCCCTGGCCGACCGGACAGATCAACTCCGCGGTGACCCGGCAACCACGGTTCGGGTGGCGGGGCGAACCCCCGTACCACCACAAACGGTCCGTCCAAGGGCCACCGCCAACGAGCGGCGGACGGGCCTACGCCAGCGGCCACCGTACCCGGCGCCCACGCGAGCAGGGCAGCCCCGGCCGCCAGCATCGCCGCGAGCAACGCCGCCCCGGTCTGCGATCGCCTCATGCCGATGAGGGTCCTGGCGGTGGCGGCAAGGCACCAGTCCCGAATCTCGAGCTGTGGACAACACGAACGCCTGTGGACAAACTCTTTCGATGCGCCACTGGAC
>JBKPDY010000030.1:0-58372 GCA_046728155.1 Actinomycetota bacterium | reverse complement strand
CACCTCCACCCATCCCGGCCAGTCTTCATCGACCCAACCGACTACTTCGGCGCGGACGCAATCCATGGCCAGATTATGGTCTCTCCCGGGCAAGGGTCAGCAAGACTCAAGCTGTCGGCGTCGCACCCAATGCGCATCCGGATCTGCCTCCCGATCGCGCGCGTCCGACTTCGGGCCGCGCTACGAGACCAAGTCGCCGAGTTCGGCGACGAGGCTGCGCATGTCCTCGCTGGCGTCAGGGGTCACCACGACGGATGCCTCCCACGCGCCCGGTTCGTAGCCCCGAGGGCCCCGGATGATGAACCGCACACTGACGTGACCTCGTCCGTCATGCATTGCGTCGATACGGAGGTCTTGTTCGAGTGACTCCCAGGCACGTACGCCGTCCCATCCGTGGTACGACTCGGCCAGGCCGGCTGCCCACGACACGATCCCGTCACCATTGAGCGTCCGGACCCAGGCCGCAGCGTTGACGCCGTCATCGGCAAGCTCGCACTGAAAGTCGAGCACCTCGTCGTTCCATGGCCTGTCGGCGCTACGAAGACCGGCGGATCCACGCCCCGGTTCGGCCGTGATTTCGACACCTTCGTCCGACTGCCTCAACACCAGGAAGAGCATGCCACTGGTGCCGGCCGACCTCGCGATGTTTTCGACGCCGCTCCCGACGTCACCCGGTTCACTCATCTGCTGCGCGCACATGGCGTTGAGCGGGATGCCTCGATCAAGCGTGGGCCGTCGTGGCGTTTGCTGTCTGCCTCGCTGTCTGCCGTGCGGCCGCCGTACCCGGCGCCACCAGCCGTCAAGATCACCCGCGACTTCCCCCGCGCTCGCCCCGTGGCGCGAGGCATGGCGCGATCTGTGCCGCCCGCCCGCGCGGGCCGCACTCCAGTCGGCGCAACGCCGACTGCCTCGCACTCGCCTCCTGGTGCGGCCGACTCGACCGCCAAAGTTAGCGCCTGCGGCCACGCACTCATTGGCCAGTGACAGTGCGTCGATGGCCACTGTGTCACCGCTTCTGTTGACGGAAGAATTGGGTCCGAGGCGTCGTCAGCTTCTTGAGTTCTGTAGGAATGCCGCGATGGCCGTGGCTACCGTGGCGGGCTCTTCCACTTGCAGGAGGTGGGTTGCCCCGGTGATTTCAGCGTTCTCGCATTGGGGGAACCACTCGTGGAGCTGTGCGCGTCCGTCGGCGAACAGCGGCCCGCTAGCGGTGCCAAGCACCGAGAGGACCGGGCAGGTGATCGCCGCCGCCTGTTCGGGCCCGAAGGACCAAAGGGCCACGGCGGGCAGGTCGAGTTCGAAGAAGGTCGACGCGTCTTTCTCGGCCTGCTCGACTCCGCCTGGCACGGTGCGGTCGATCACGGCGCGCCAGTCGGGACGCAGGAGGGCGAAGAACTCATGAACCGCACGCGTCGGGTCGCCCTCGGTGTAGTGGTGGGTCACCTGGGCCATTGCGTCCATGAAGGCTGCTCTGGCGGGCCCGGTGAGCGCCGGTATCTCGAGGAGGACCAGCGACCGGACCCGTGTCGGGTGCGACGCGGCGAGCGAAAGGGCGATCATAGCGCCGTACGAGTGGCCGACCACGTGGGCTCGATCGATCGCCAGGTGATTCAGCAGGCCGACAGCGTCGTCGGCTTGGTCCTCGGTCGACCCGGGTGCCGGTGGACGGGAGCTTCCCGCAAACCCGCGCCGGTGGTACCGGATTTTCTGGAAGGTTTCGAGCGCTGGTTCGGCCATGAGTGGTCGGTGCGCATCGGCGAGGTGCGCGCCGTGGATTAGCAGCATCGGGTCGCCGGTCCCGCGGATGTCGTAGTCCAGTTCGATTTGATCGATCTTGGCTCGGTGCATGGTTCTGCCCTTCGGTTCGGATCTCAGCCGGCCGGGTCGTCCTGAAGGATCTGTGCGAGTTCCGACGTCGCGTCGCGACGGCGTGCGTAGCGCCTCGGCGAGATGGGTCAGAATGGGCGCGACGTTGGGAGGCCTCATGGCGCAGCCGACGACGCGGTACGCGAAAGCAGGGGACGTCAACATCGCCTACCAGGTGATCGGGGACGGACCGGTCGACCTCGTGTGGGCGTGGGGACTGGCCTCCAACATTGAAGTGGCGTGGGAGGAGCCGTCGTACGCGGCATTCCTGCGGCGACTGTCGCAGTTCGCGCGCGTGATCCTCTTCGACCGGCGGGGCTGCGGGGTTTCCGACCGCGAAGGGACCACGGTGACGCCCTCGCTGGAGGAGCGGATGGACGACGTCATCGCGGTGCTTGACGCGGTCGGCTCCGAGACGGCCTCGATCCTGGGTGTGTCCGAGGGCGGCTGCCTGGCCGCGGCGTTGGCCGCCACCTACCCGCATCGGGTGAGCCGGATCGTCCTCTACGGCACGGTGGCCCGGTTCCGCCAGGACGCCGATCATCCGTGGAGGTGGGCGGTCACCGGGTCGCTCGCCGACTTCGTGGACTGGATCGGGCGGGGTTGGGGAACCACGCAAGGCGCCGAGAACGCCGTTGTGTTGTGGGCGCCGAGCATGATCGGCGACCAGAGGTTCGCCGCCTGGTTCGCCAAGCATTGTCGGCAGTCAGTCAGCCGTGGCGCGATCCTGCCGCTGATGTGGTCGACCGTGTCCGCGTACCTCGTCGATGTGTTTCCTGCCGTTCGGGTGCCGACGCTGGTATTGCACCGCCGCGAGGATCGCCTGGTTCCGGTTGGCCAGGGCCGGCGCATCGCGGAGCTGATCCCCAACGCTCGCTTCGTCGAGCTCTCTGGCGCCGATCACTTCCCGTTCGTCGGTGACGCCGAGGCGGTCTTGGCCGAGATCGAGGGCTTCCTCCTCGGCTCGCCACGCAGCTGGCCGCGCCCGCACCGGCTGCTGACCGTGCTCTGCACCGACATCGCCGGTACAGCCGAAAGCCTGAACCTGACGCAGGACGCTTGGCGCGAGCTGATGGTCGGATACGAGGACATGGTTCGCAACCACCTCAACCGCTTCGGAGGCGACGAAGTCGGACGCGCAGCTCACGGTATCCTTGCCGTGTTCGATGGACCGGGCCGCGCCATCCGCTGCGCGATGAGCATCGCCGACGCGGCAGCTCGGCGCGGGCTGGCGGTGCGCGCCGGGCTGCACACCGGCGAATGCGAAGTGATCGACTCCGAGGTACGCGGTCTCGCTGTGCACGTTGCCACCCGGATCGCCGCGGCGGCCATGCCCGGTCAGATCCTGGTGTCGAGCACGGTGTGCGACCTGGTGCCCGGTTCGGGCATCCTGTTCGGCGACGGCCAGGCCCTCGACATCCAGGGGCAGGCGGCGCCGCGCGGTGTCTTCCCGGTGCTCGGCGACGGCGCCACGCCCGAGACCGTGCGGTGGTTCGCCATCGACCAAGCCAACGTCCTACGCCGCGACGGCGAGTACTGGACCGTGGCGTACGGCGGGCTGGTCGTCACCCTTCGCGACAGCAAGGGTCTGCGGGACCTGGCCCGACTGCTCGCCGCGCCGCAGCACGAACTCCACGTCTTCGACCTCACCAGGCCTGCCGCCGCGGCGCCGACGGCGCCATCAACCCGGGACGCTCTCGAGCAGGGTTTGACCATCGACTCCCGCTCCACCGAGCCGCTCATCGACGACGCCGCACGGGCGGCGTACAAGCGCCGGATCGCCGAGCTGAAACAGGACATCGACGACGCGGAGATCACCAACGACGCTGAGGCCGCGGCGCAGGCACGACAGGAGTTCGACATCCTCGTCGAAGAACTCGCCTCCGCCTACGGCCTGGGCGGCCGGCCCCGCCGTTCGCCGGATGACGTCGAACGCGCCCGTAAAGCGGTCACCCGACGCATCCGCGACGCCCTCGCCCGCATCGACCGTGTCCACCCGGCGCTGGGACGCCACCTCCACGCCTCAGTGCACACCGGCGTCTACTGCAGCTATGCACCGGAGCGAGACCTCGTGTGGACCATCGACCATGCGACCCTGCGCACCTGACTGGCGTACCCGGCTAACTCCCGACCCTGCACACTGCGTCATCCCAGCCCGTAACCCAGCTGTTAGGGGAGATGAAAGGTCGGCTCACCGCGCCGACAGGGTGCCAACCCTCAACATCACGGACGGCGAGGCCGAGCCTAGCGAGCGCGAAGCGGCTTGTGAGCGCACGCTCATGCTGCCGCGATGCAGGCGCACGCAGACGACCGGCCGACGGCCGGCCAGGGCGGGATGACGGGATGGACTACGGTCACGCGGGCGGGTTACGGCGCTGCGCGGCCCGGTTGTCCGGCCCCGCGTGGGCTGGCCGTATGGCAAAGGTCACAAAGGTTCGTTGGGTCGCTAACCCCCGGGCGATAGCAGGGTGCCCCTATCGGCGCTAACGAGCGGCGGTCGAGGCGCAAAAGTCGAGGCGCAAAACAGGAGTCGGTCAAAAGTGCTTCCTGGGGTCTACGTCGATGACCTGGCCGAGTACTCCCACCGCGTACAGGCAGGCGACCGCGGAGGCAATGATCACGACCACGAAGACGATCACCGTGATCACCTTCGCGCGGTTGGTCTGACCGGGCGGGCGTTCAGGTGGAGTGGTCACAACGGCGAACCTACCGAGACCGTCGGCTATCTGAGCCGGGCGGCTCCGGTCACTTGCTGAGCCAGCTGACGGCCGCCTTTGCCGATGCGAGCGCCTATGTCACGTCATGGGACTGTCGAGGCCCCCACATGCTCGGCGTCTTTGGCAAAGATCGCCATTAAGCACCGAAGCGACGTCATGCCCAGGCCCAGAAGCCTGTTGCGAATTCTCGTCTGCCCAAGGTCAAGTCACCCTCGGGGAAAGCCCCCGCAGCGGTGCCGGTCGCATCCTATCCACATGCTGGGAATCGACCACAAGATCGCCGGTAGGGCACCAGAAACGCCGCCACGCGTCGTTTCTGGTGCTGCAACACCGATCTTCAGCTGGTCATCCCGGAATGTGAGACTGAGATGCCGTTCGCCCGCGCTGGCGGTCGATCCACAACATCGCCCCTACTGCAACAGGCTCGCAGCCGTCACGTCTAACGCACAGCAGGCTGATCTCCAACGGCTCGTCCCAGCATATTGCCGCACAGGCATGTCTAGGAAACCGCGCGGGCGCCTGAACTCGGAGCACCGTGGCCAGCCGATCTTGAAAACGGGCACCACAAAACGTCGACTCAGCTCGCGATCGGTGCCTGGCGGTACGTGCGTCAGTCGCCCGGTAACAAGCCGGCGGTGAGCGAACCGAAGGCCGTGAAGAAGACGACGAAGAACACCACCAGCGTGATGACGCCGATGGCGATCATGACGACCTTGAACCGCAGGCTCTGCTCGGGCGCGGGTGAGTCGTCGAAGGCGCTCTCGATGTCCCCCATGACCGTCACGGTACCCGTACCGCGAAGCGTCAGACCAGGCGCGTGATCTCGACCGTCACCCCTAAACCGGTTGATGGGGCGCCGTGGTAGACGCCCTTGAGGGGCGTGACATCCGCGTAGTCCCGCCCGCGCGCGACCAGCACGTGGCGTGGGCCAGCCAGTGACCCGTTCGTCGGGTCGAAGGCTGTCCACTCGCCCGCCCACCACTCGATCCACGCGTGCGACTGGCCGGCGACGGCCTGACCCACCTCGGCGTCTGCCTTGGGGTACAGGTAGCCGGAGACGTAACGCGCCGGAATGCCCACCGACCGGAGCATCCCGACGCTGAGGTGGGCGATGTCCTGGCACACCCCTTTGCGCAGCGACCACGCCTCCTGCGCACTCGTCCGGACACCGGTTGAACCCGGTTCATACTCCACAGTGGAGCGCACCCACTCGGCGATCGCCTGCGCAGCATTGGTTGGCGGCACACCATCCGCCAGTGAAGCGGCCTTCGAGGTCAGCTCGTCATCCACTGTGGTCAGTTCCGTCGGGTGAGCAGCTCGGCGTAATCCTCCACTTTGGAGCCGATGTCGTCCCAGGTCACTGTGGCTTCGGGCGCTGTTCGTTCGCTGGTCTCGACCAGCGACGTGGCGGTGACCCGCAGCTCTTCATGCGGCCCCTGCAGGTCGAAGACGCTCACCAGCGTGCCCCAATAATCGCGGTACCTCCAGGTGGTCGCGGCCGGGGCGCACTCGATCTGGCTGAACAGCGTGGTCTGACCCGATCCGGTCATCGGGGTCATCCGGGCCTCGTTGTGGGAGGCATGGGCGGTACCGCATAGGTGAAGCCGGTTACGTGCCGGATCCTCAACCGCCAACCCATCGCGGATCAGACTCCCTCGGGCGCCCAGGTGACGGGCATCGTCTGGTCGAAGTACCGTGCAGTAACCGCGACGCTCGCGGCCGCGCAGGCCTGCTGCAGCGCGCGCAGATGCGACGGCATATCCTCCACGAGCGTCGCGGCGTCGGCGTACGCGAGGCGGGTGCGAGCCTGGCCGACCGGCCGGCGGGCCGCGTCGGCCGTGCCGGCACGTTCGGTGGAGGGAGCCAACGCCTCAAGACACTCCTCCGCCTCCGTCAGCGCGTGCAGGGCCGAACGCGGGAAGAGCCGGTCCAGCAACAGAAACTCGGCCACCCGTTGCGGTTGCACCGCGCCCCCATGGGTGCGCACGAAGGACTCGTCAGCGCCGCAGGCTCGCAGCACCGTACGCCACTGTTGGGCCAGATACGGCGGTGGCGACTCTGATCCGTACTCCGATGTCAGGGCCTGGATCGCGAGCAGGCGGGCGGTCATGTCGACCCGTTCGAGGTTGCGGCCAGGGACCAGAAATCGCCAGCCGTCGTCCCGACTCATGGTCGATTCGGCGAGTCCGGTGAGGACGGCGGCCCGCTCCCGGACGAATCCGAGGTAGAGCGTAGGACCCAGCCGTTCCGCCGCCAGCCGACGCGTCGGCAGTGAATGCCACGTGACGTTCAGGCATTCCCACATCTCACTGGATATGGTCTCGCGCGCCGCGGGCGTTCTCCCGGGCGGCCGAGAGCGCACCAGCGATCCCTCGACGAGCTCCACTCCCATGAGGCGGGCCAGCAGAGCGTGCTCGAAGTACGCGGCGTTGTACACACCGGGAGTGAGCACGACGACGCAGGGATCGACGACGCCCTCCGGGGCGGCCGCTCGTAGCGCGGCCAGCAGCCTGGGCGGATAGTCATCAACCGGATGGACCCGAGCCTCGGCGAACAGGCTCGGCAGCGTCTGGCTCAGCGCCCGCCGGTTCTCGATGACGTGGCTCACCCCTGACGGGATACGCACGTTGTCTTCGAGCACCCGGAACTCGCCGGTCTCATCACGGATCAGGTCCACGCCGCTGACGTGCACCCGTACCCCGTTGGCCGGTTCGATGCCGTACGCGGCGCGGTGGAAATGGGCGCTCGAGAGCACCAGCCGGCGGGGTACCACGCGGTCGGCGAACACGTTGCCGGCGGCGTACACGTCGGCGAGGAAGCACTCCAGCGTCCGTACCCGTTGCGCGACAGCGCGGGTGATCGTATCCCACTCGGCTGCGTCGAGGATGCGCGGAATGAGATCGAGGGGGAACGGCCGGTCCTCACCGGCGTATGAGAAGGTGACCCCGCGGTCGGTGAACACCCGGGCGAGCTGATCGCCGCGCGAGCGGAGGTCCGATCCGGACAGCGGCTGCAGGATCGCGAAGAGCGACCGGTACGCGGGTCGAGGTTCACCGGGACGGGGCGAACATCTCGTCCCAGGCGTCTGCCATGGCGTACTGGTCGAACACATCCGCCATGACAAGATCGTAGGTGCCGGTCGTTACCAGCGCATTACCTGCGTGACAGGCGATAGGCGGGCGCGATTAGGCTCACTCTGTGCGACGGTTGTGGACCCGGCGGTGGATTCTCGTTCACCTCGGCACGGTCGTGCTTGTGACCGGTTTCCTGCTGCTCGGCTGGTGGCAGATCAACCGCGCCCGCGCGGGAAACTCGCTCTCATTCGGTTACGCCGCCGAGTGGCCGGCGTTCGCCGCATTCGTGATCTATGTGTGGCTCAAGGAGGTGCGCTCGGTCCTTCGTTCGGATCGGAAGTCGGATCGGAAGGAGGCGTCGCCTCCAGCTATCCGTGAGGTGATCCGCGCGTCGCGGACTCAGCGCAGCGAGGCCGCGTACGACGACACCGACGACGCGGACCTGACCGCATACAACCACTACCTCGCCTGGCTGAGCGCGAATCCGAACGCTTCGCCCGCCCAGTACCCCGGCCGTCGATGAAGGAGAACAAGATGGGCGCTGCCCTCATCCGGTTCCGGGTGATGGCCTGGATCGTCGGTGTGTTCCTGTTGGTACTCGTCTTCATAGCGGTACCGCTGAAGTACCTCGCCGATTCTCCGACGATGGTCGCCATCGTGGGCCCGATACACGGGTTCCTCTACATCGTCTATCTGATCACTGCGTTCGATCTCGCGGTGCGGGCCCGCTGGCCCTTCGTCCGTACTGTGCTCGTCCTGCTCGCCGGAACGATCCCGGTGATGTCATTTGTCGCCGAGCGCAAGGCGACACGTTGGATACGCGCGAGCACGGACCAAGCCGTCCCCGCCCGGACCTGACGAAGCCGGGGCAAAAGCCCGCGAAGGTGGCAGTTGGTAGGACAACATGGGTTGTCGGACCAACGCGGCGGAGGTGGGCTTACATGCGGCTGCTTCGAGTGGCGCTCCTGGGCGTCCTGACCCTGGCGGCCGGCTCGGCTCTGGTCTCATGCGGTCCGACCCAGACGGCGACGAAGGGCGCGGCGACTCCGACCGGCCCGCGATTGTCGCTGGCCATCACCCCGGCCAGTGGCGCCACCCGGGTACCGGTCTCCACCGAGGTCGGTCTCAGCGTTGCGAATGGGGCCATCACCTCGGTCGTACTGACCGGAGCGGGCGGGGCCACGGTGAGCGGTTCCGTCCGTGATGACGGCTCGTCGTGGATTCCGGATCATGCTCTCGCATACGGCTCGACGTACACGGCCGTCGTTTCGGCCCGCAGTGCGGATGGCCGCCAAGCGCTGACCTGCTCGACCATCTTCACGACAATGGGCCGACCGGGCAATCTGGCCGACTACGGAATGTATCTGCAACAGGGCGAGACCTACGGCGTGGCGATGCCGGTGGTGCTCGAGTTCGATCCGCCCATCCCCGCGTCGGCGCGGGCCGGGATCCAGAGCCGGCTCTTCGTCACCAGCAACCCGCCCCAGCCCGGCGTCTGGCATTGGGCCAGCGGCACGCAGATCTGGTATCGACCGCCGGTGTACTGGCTGCCGGGCACGACGATCACCGTGCGGGCCGCTCTGCAGGGAGTGCCGTTCGGTGACGGCTCCTACGGCGCCGGCGACCGCGCCACGACCGTCCGCATCGGCTCGAAGGTCAGCATGATGATCGACAACGCGACCAAGTCGATGAAGGTCTACCAGGATGACAAGCTCACCCGGACCATCCTGGTCAGCCTCGGCAAGCCCAGCACGCCCTCGTCGAGCGGCACGATGGTGACGATGAGCCACGACTACTCGACGATCTTCGACACCACGCGCGAAGGTCCGGGCGGCTACCGGGTCCTGGTCTACTACGCGATGCGCCTCACCTGGGGCGGGGAGTACATCCACTCTGCCCCGTGGTCAGTCGGCGATCAGGGGCACACCAACGTCTCGCACGGCTGCGTCAACATGTCCGAAGAAAACGCGCGCTGGCTCTTCGGCATCACCCACGTCGGAGACCCGGTGACCGTACGGGGGACCGAGGTGAAGCTCGTCGACGGCAACGGCTGGACCGCATGGAACGAGTCCTGGCCGGAGTTCGTGAAGGGATCCGCCCTCCCGGTCCCGCCAGCGCTGGCCAACTGGACGCCCGCCCCACCCGCGCCGGCGACGCCGCCCGTTCACCCGTCGCCCGCCGCGTCGCCGTCCGGTGTGGCCGAGCCCAAGCCCACCAAGTGATTCGCTCGTCCACGCGGAACCGTCCGGACCCTCGCCGCACGTTCGATGTGGCAAGTCCGTCTGAGCCCGAACGGCACATGTCCACTGTGGCAGCTCCGACGGTGGGGTGACTGAGGGGACTCGAACCCCCGACACCCGGGACCACAACCCGGTGCTCTACCAGCTGAGCTACAGCCACCATCGCGACGCATTCGCCCGCCCATGATAGCCACAGACACGCGGCTCGTGGCGAACGGGTTGTCTCAGTGACAGCCTCGCCTCCGCGCTCGCTGCGCGCCGCGGCCTGGTGGCGCTGCGATGCTCGCTCGCTGTCGTCTCACCCGATCGGGAACTCCGCCGTGACGGCGGTCGCGGCGGCTTTGGCCGCGTCGATGTCCGGGCCGGGCGGCGGAACGAAGATCGTCCGCCGGTAGTACTCCAGCTCCCGGATGCTCTCCTGGATGTCGGCGAGCGCTCGGTGCGCCAGGCCCTTGGCCGGCTGGCCGAAGTAGGCGCGGGGGTACCAGCGCCGGCAGAGCTCCTTGATCGAGGAGACGTCGATCATCCGGTAGTGCAGGTAGGACTCGAAGATGGGCATGTCCCGGGCGAGGAAGCCGCGGTCGGTGGCGATGGAGTTGCCACAAAGCGGCGCGGTACGCGGCTCGGTCACATGGGCGGTGACGTACGACATGATCATCTCCTCGGCCTCGGCCAGGCCGATCGTGGAGGCTCGGACGGCGTCGGTGAGGCCCGACTTGTCGTGCATCTCGCGGACGATCTCCACCATCGAGCCCAACACGCTATCGTCGGCGTGGATCACCACATCGACACCGTCGCCGATCACGTTCAGATCCGGGTCGGTGACGAGAGCGGCCACCTCGACGAGCGCGTCCTGGCCAAGGTCGAGCCCCGTCATCTCGCAGTCGACCCAGACCAGAAGGTCGCCCATACCTCACCCTCCACTCACCGCTCGCGCCGCGATCTCCAGCGTAGTAGGCCCGCCGAGTCACGTGGTTCGCCCGGCGCTCCCCGACCCCGACCGACTAGTGTCGATTCGCGCCAAGCGGGGACGGAGGTACGCGTGAGTTCGCACGCTCGGGGGGCGACGCCGGCAACGTTCGTCCTGCGCGTGGCCCTACTCGCGGTGGTCACCACCGTCGTGGTCATCGGCCAGATCTGGTATGGCAATCGGCACCACTTCTTCGACCTGGGGATCTACTACCAGGCGATGCGGTGGTGGAACGCCGGAAACCCGCTGTACGAGTTCTCCACTCCCGACGCCACGATGGGCTCCCTCGGCTTCACGTATCCGCCGTTCGGCGCGCTGGTGCTGCGTCCGATCGCCTGGTTCAGCCTGCCCGCCGTCAATGTGGGCTTCTCCGCCATCTCGGTCATTCTCTTCGCCGTGGTCCTCTGGTGGCTCATCCGTCCGGTCGCGGAGCGCCACGGCTGGCCGCGCTGGCTGGCGTTCGGCCTCGCGTTCGTCCTCGGAACCGGCCTGGAGACCATCCGCGACGCGTTCACCCTGGGCCAGATCAACTTCCTGCTGTGGGCGCTTGTCGGGTTCGACCTGCTGGTCCTTCTCCCCCGTCGGAGCCGCCTGGCCGGAGTGGGGATCGGGCTGGCCACGGCGATCAAGCTCTTTCCAGGGATCTTCATCCTTTACCTGTTGGTCTGCCGGCGCTGGCGAGCGGCGGCGGTCGCTTGCGGTACAGCAGCGGCCGCGACGCTGATCGGCTTCCTCGTCGACGCCCACGACTCGTGGGTCTACTTCACCCAACAGATGCTCGGTGCCCAGGGCATGGGGCAGATCCGGTACGCGTACAACCAGTCGCTCATGGGAGTCCTGGCCAGGATCGGCCACACCGATCATCCCGCGACGGTGCTGTGGCTCGCTGTCGTCATCCCTGCGCTGGGATACGGGCTCTGGCGTGCCGGACGGGCGGCCGGGGTTGGCGACGAGGTGGCCGGGATGACGCTCGCGGGGCTCGTGGGGAGCCTCGTCAGCCCACTAACGTGGTCACATCACGTCTTCTGGTTCGTGCCGGCTCTGGTGATCCTCGTCGACTCGGCTCTTCCCCCGGTCGGCGTATCCGGACCGGTGATCAACGGCATGCGTGACCGCAGAGGGATGCTCGCGCTGGCCGCGGCGATCTACGTGACGGTCACCTTCAGCCTGCTCTCCTTATGGGAGTTCAACCTGCACGCGGTGGGCGGAGTGGTCGGACTGGTCCTCGGCAACTGGTTCGTCTGGCTCATGATCGCTCTTCTGCCGTTGCTGCCGATCCGCCGCTTGCGGGTCGCGAAACCCGGACCGGATCAGGTGGCGGTGTACACGTACGGCGACTCGCGCTCGGGTACGGGGACGGTGGGATCGGACTCCGGAGGAGAATGACGCCTGCCCCACCAACGCCGGCCCGGTCCGCTACGCACCGTCACCAACTCGCCGGTGAGGTCCAGACCCCGTGCCCGGCGCACGAGCGCGAGCGATTCTCCGGGCGCGATCGTGTCGAGACTCCCTGCGAGCCGGTCGGCGAACTCGACCACACGATGCGGCTCGACGACGAGTACGGGCTCAGCCGCGACGAAGAGCAGCACTACGCCGCCCAGCATGCCGGCGAAACCGGTCATGAGCAGCCCGATCGTCGCCGCGACCAGCCACGGTACGAAGCGAGTCACTGCAAGTCTGAGGTCGAGGCCCGGCTTGCCGTCACTTCGCAGAGCGATCAGGCTGAGCGGGTCGGACCGTGGTTCGAAGTCCAGCTTCACCGCGCCGGTCGCGAGCCAGAACGACTGGCCACGAAGGGTCGCCGGGCTCCGCCGACCCGGGACCGTCACCGTCGTCACCGGCGCGTCGCCGGCTGCGACACCGACGGTGGTCAATTCCGAGTGCGGTACGCCCGCAAGGTAACGTCGCGCATCGGCGGTGCGCGCCACTGCCAGGAGTACCGGCACGTTGCTCCCCCGCACGCCCACACGCAGTGGGCCGGATCCGAAGACCGAAGCCAGGCCGGAATGACTCATTGCCGCGTCCACGTCGGGCACCACCACCGCGTACCCGTCGGCATGTATCGGCGCGAGTTGCGTCGTGAAGCCGCCGTCGCCGTCCCGATGCTGCAGCGCCAGCAGCCCGGCTGACCCCGCGAGCAAGGACGGAAGACCGATCAGGACAAGGATCAGCCCGACGAGCGTACGTTTTCCCCGCACCGCGACCCCCCCGAGCGGCTCGACTCGGATGTGGGGGTGGCGTCTTACCTTCTCCCATCGGCCCCCGAAATGGCGCCCGACACGCCCGCGTCAATTAACCCCATTCGCCTCCGCGCTCGCTCCGCTGATGCCACCCCACGAAGTGCCGCGTCGTTCGGCTCGCAAGCTCGCCGAAGCTGCTCCGCTGCGCTCCACGTCTCCGCGGCGACCCCGGCCCCACGCCACGAAGCTCACTCGCTGTCGGCTTCAGTTAGCGATCGTGAATGTCGTCGAGACCGAGTCCTCGTCGAGTTCGCTTGTCCGCAGGGTGAATCGGAACGTCCAGGTTCCGGCCGGCAGCAAGGTCACCTGGCCGATGGCGTGGTCGGGTGAGATCGTGAGCACGGGCACCGCGATCGGCTCGACCCCCTGTGCCGGCAGGGCGGCGGTCACGGTCCACTGCTTGACGTCTGCCGGCTGCCCGTCGCGGGTCGTCGCGAACATGTGAATATCGTTCGCCCCGACCCTGGCCGGCGAGTCGTCGACAGTGAGCGTGAACAGACCGCTCGCTGCCGGCAGGACAGCCGACTGCACGGTGGGTACCGCCACGTTCGTCGAAGGGTTGCGCGCCGGCGTCGTCTGCACCAGGACGGAGGCAAGACCGATGATCACGACCGCGCCGGCGGACTCGGCCGCTACCAACGTGCGCAGCCGCCGGGCGGCTCCGCCCTCCTTCTTCACGATCGGCCCGACCATCCGCCGGGAGAAGCCCGCGATGATGAGCACGGCGCCGAGAAGGGCGGCCTTGGCGAGCACGATCAGTCCGTAGCTGGTGTCGTACAGCGCGGGGATGGAGCCCACCTCGACCAGGGCCTGCGCGATGCCCGTGATCAGCAGCGCACTGACGGCGTACGCGGCCCATCGCGACCAGACCGGAACGATGGCCCCGAGCTCGGTGGCGTTCGCCCGCGGCAACAGGAACAGCGCGAGCATCGCCAGGCCACCGATCCAGATGCTCATCGCCGCAATGTGGATCATGTCCGACGCCACGGTCACGGTCGGCAGCGGCGAGGCGTACGGGTGGCCCGAGACCGACCACGTGGCCACCCCGATCGCCCCGAGTACGGCGAGCAGGACGCGGTCCGCACCCCAACCCTTGCCGCGGACGATCGGCCGGAGCAGGAAGAGTGCCGCGGCTAGCACACCCAGCCGGATCAGATGGGCCGCACCGTACTGACTGGAGAGGACCTCCTGCACGTCCGAGGCGGTGACCTCGCCGAAGCCGCCGGCGACGTTGGGCACCTGCAAGGCCAGCTCGCCGACCGTAGCGAAGGCGACCAGCCCCGCACCGGTCCAGATCACCCGCCTCGGACCGGAGGTGCTCAGCCGCTGAGGCCAGAGCAGCGTCAGCACCAGCACGGCGCCGACCATCATGATCAGCCCCGCGTAGCCCAACCAGCGCACGATCGGGAACAGGACCGACACGGCAGTACTGGCGGCTCCGGCCTCACCGTTCTCGACCGGCGGTGTTGACGTGGTGATCACCGAGTACGTGAACGCGCCGCCCACGGGGTGGCTGTCGGCCGAGATCACCCGGAACGAGACCAGGTACGTTCCGCGCTTGCCACCAGACTTGAGCGGGATGATCACCTGATCGCCCGAGGTCCGCGGTTCGCCGCTGTCGGCACGGGTGTTGTCGGGGGCGATGACCCGCACCTTTCCGGCGATGAGGGTCACCCTCTCGGTGAACGTCAGAACCACCTGCGGCGGCGCCTGCTGGACGATCGAGCCCTGAGCCGGTGCGGACGAGACGAGAATCGCGTGGGCGCTCGCCGGCGAGGCGAGCCCGAGACCACCGGCGATAACGCCCGCGAACACCGCGACCACAGCCGCCCGCGCGCGCGTCGGTCGCCTTCGCGTAGCCACGCCGGCAATCATGCCCACGCGCCCTGGCACGGCGTCATCGGGGCGGTGGTTCATCGGCCCGCGCCGGCCGGCGCAGGGTCACGCCGTGGCCAGACGGCGGCTCACCCCGCGGGCGAGCTGCCAGACCACGATGGCCTGGGCCAGCGTGAGCACATGCACGACAAGGCGCGACGCAGTGACAGCGCCCTCGATCGTGTCGAGTGCGCTGATCGCTCCGAAGCAGATCACGAGCGCAATCGCTACCGGAGCGAAAACCCGCGCGTACTCGGGGTAGCAGGCGGCGACGAGGAGACCGACCGAGATGGCGATCTCCAGGGCGGCGACTTCGCGGCCGGAGTGCGCATCGTGCCCGGCCGCTCCGAGCAGGCCCGGTACGGCCACCATCAGCTGAACCGCGGCCAGCAGCCCGAGTGCCCAGCGGAGCTGGGCCGTCCACCCTGCCAGTCGACCCGCCGAGACTCCGGGTGCGGTGCGGACCGTGCCGTCCGCCTGAACCGACGCGAGAATCCGGGCGGTCAGATCCGGCACCTGCACCGGCTGGATCCGTACCGCGCGGGTGACGCGCTCGGCACCGGCCAGCCAGGCTCGGCACATCGCGCACCGGTGGACGTGGTCGTCCACCACCTTGTCGGGCACGGTCATCGGTTCGCCGTCGAGGCGGGCGGAGAGAGACAGCCGGATGTCATCGCAGCCGGTTGGCGCGTGGGCTCGCATGCGGTCATAGTCGGCCCGGGACGCGTGCAAGTTCCAGCGACCCGTCTGCGGACTGCTCACAACCTAGGGTTAGGCTCTGGCGCCGTGGGCATCGGTGCTCCAGACGACAGCGACCGGCCCGCGATCGACGAGATCACCACATTGGCCATCGACGCCAGGACGGGTGACCCGATCGCCGCGGCGGCGTTCATCCGGGCGACCCAGGCGGAGGTCTGGCGCTTCGTCGCCGCACTCGTGGACCCCGGTGCCGCGGACGACCTGACGCAGGAGACGTATCTTCGTGCATTCCGCGCCCTGCCGACATTCGACGCCCGGGCCGCTGCCCGCACCTGGCTGCTCGCCGTCGCCCGCCGGACCTGTGCCGATCACATCCGGGCCGCCGTCCGCAGCCGCCGGCTGGCCGCGAGGGTCGCGCTGGTGCAGCCGCGGCCGGAGTCCGAGCCGGTCGACCTCTCCGCGACGATCACTTCGGCTGAGCTGCTCCGTCGGCTCGGGCCGGACCAGCGGGAGGCCTTCGTCCTGACGCAGGTGCTCGGTCTCTCGTACGAGGAGTCGGCCCGCTCACTAGGGGTTCCTATCGGCACGATCCGGTCGAGGGTCGCCCGCGCTCGTAGCGTTCTCCTGGCCGAGGTACAGCGAACTCTCGCTGTCTGATCAGCTGGTGGTGAGCCTGAAGAACATGGGGTGGGACGTGGTACGACCGTCGCTGGGCCTGGTGGCCCGGCTCGGCGTGGGTGGGGTGTGGATCGCCGCGGGCGCACTCAAGGTCGGCGATCTCACCGCGAGTGGGCGATCGGTCGTCGCCTACCGCATCCTCCCGTACGATGCGTCGATGTTCGTGGGGGCGGTACTGCCGTTCCTCGAGATTGCGCTCGGCCTGCTGCTCGTCGTGGGGTTGGCCACCCGGGTCGCCGCTGTCGCCTCGGCCCTGCTCTTTGTCGTCTACATAGCTGCCATCGCGTCGGTGTGGGCCCGCGGGCTACGCATCGACTGCGGATGTTTCGGAACAGGCGGTGACCTAACGGGTGACCAGCGGCCGCAGTACGCGGGAGAGATTGGTCGTGACATAGCGTTGCTGCTCGTGACGGGCTTCCTCGTCGTCTTTCCCCGGACCCGACTCTCGCTGGATTCGCGGCTACTCGATCAGGCGGGGGCGGCGGCATGAGCCGGCGGGCGCAGACGAAGCGAGCGTCCCGGGTCGTCCGGGAACAGCTCATGAAGGAGCGCCGGCAACGACGCAACCGGTGGATCACTATCGGCGCCGTCGCCCTCCTGATCATTGCCGGCTTGATCGGCTTCGCCGTGTACGAATCCCAGCAGCAGAATACGACCGCCATCCCGGCCGGGACGACGAACGACGGCGGCACCAACGCCGGCCTCGCGGTCGCCGGCGACGGCCCGGTCACGGTCGAGGTCTACCTCGATCTGATGTGCCCCCGCTGCAAGGACTTCGAGACGACGGTCACCCCGACCCTGGACCAGATGCTCGCCGCGCACAAGATCAAATTGATCTGGCATCCGCTCAACTTCCTGGACGGCAGCTCCACCACTCGATACTCCACCCGCGCCGCGTCCTCGCTCGGGTGTGCCGCCGACGCTCCCGGCAACAAAGTCAAGGCGTACGGGCAGGCCTTGTACGCCAACCAGCCGGCCGAGGGGAGCGCAGGCCTCACCGACGACGAGCTCATCGACATCGCTGGTAGCGCCGGGATCAACACGCCGGAGTTCGCCCAGTGCGTACGAGGGCAGAAGTACGCGGGTTGGGTCAACCAGGTCACCGCACTCGCGCTGCAACGTGGGGTCCAAGCGACCCCGACGGTGTACGTCGCCGGCAAGGTCGTACAAACCCCGACCGCGGACAACGTCAGAGCCGCGGTTGACGCCGCGTCCTGAACCGTGCGGGCGCTAGGGTCGGGCTATGCCTCGACTGCAGCTAGGCGATGTCGCTCCCGACTTCACCCTCACCACGGATACCGGGCAGAGCCTGAGCCTGTCGGACTTCAAGGGCCGCCGAGTGGTCCTCTACGCTTACCCGGCCGCGATGACACCGGGCTGCACCACGCAGGCGTGCGACTTCAGGGACTCGCTGTCGTCCCTGCACGCCCGGGGGATCGAGGTGATCGGCATCTCGCCCGACTCCCCGGCGAAGCTGGCCCAGTTCGCCGAGCGCGACGGCCTGACATTTCCCCTCGTCAGCGACCCGAACAAAACCGTGCTGTCGGCCTACGGCGCGTACGGAGAGAAGCAGAACTACGGCCGTACGACCGTGGGGGTGATCCGGTCGACTTTCGTGATCGACTCGGACGGCCGGATCGAGAACGCCATGTACAACGTCAAAGCGAAAGGGCACGTGGCCAAGCTGCGCAAGGAGCTCGGCATCGATTGATACGGGTGGCCGCGGGCTTTCGGGGTCTCGCTTGCCGCCGGCTAAGCTGTCGTTGACGGGGTCGTAGCCCAATTGGCAGGAGGCCCGCGGTTTAGGTCCGCGACAGTGTGAGTTCGAGTCTCACCGACCCCACTCTGCCCGCCGGCACCTAGAGCTGTCGCAGCGCGCTAACTGGAACCGCTCGCAACTTGGTGCCGAAGGGCAGCGTTGAGTTGCCCGTGTACAGCACGATACCGACGACGAAGTCGTCCCCCAGCCTTTCGTTCTGCGAGCATTTGCCATTCGATCTGCGGCAAGATCCGTTTCTATATGCGAGCTGAGGATCTTCGGTACGCGCGGATTCTCAACACCCGCGCGATCGCCCGCACGTGGCGGTAGTGGCCGGTTCTTCGGCGTCCCATCCACGTGCCGGCCCGGGGCCAAGATCGCCGTCGGTGTATCAAGAGCGACACCACGCGTCGCTCCGGGTACCGAGACTCTGATCTTGGCGAACGCACCGAAATGTCGACCACCCTGGACGCGTGCGCTATGTCGAGATCCTCACTCACGAGATATTTGACTGAGGCAACGATCTGATAGGCTTGGTCAATGACGGTGGCGAAGGAGCGCGTCGCCGCGCTGCGGAGGTTCGACCGGTTCTACACCGACGCGGTCGGCGCCCTACGTAGCGGACTGCTCGATACGCCGTACAACCTCACCGAGGCGCGGATCCTCTACGAACTCGCCCACCGCGGGACATCGGCGGTCGCCGAACTCCGGCACGACCTCGACGTTGACGCCGGTTATCTCAGCCGGATCCTGCGTCGGTTCGAGTCCGACGGGCTGACCGCGCTACGTGTGTCGGATGTGGACGGTCGACGCCGGGAGGTGGCGCTCACCGCGACCGGGAGACGGGCCTTCGCGCAGCTCAACCGGCTCTCCGACCGCCGTGCGAACGCGTTTCTGGGTGCGTTGAGCGATACCGACCAGGATCGGCTGCTCCGTGCAATGGAGACGATCCAGCAGGTGCTCGGCCGCCGGGCACAGCCCGACCTGGTCGTCCTGCGCGCGCCGCGGCCCGGCGATCTCGGTTGGGTCGTGCGGGCCAACGCCCTCGTGTATGCCGACGAGTACGGCTGGGACGAGTCGTACGAGGCATTGGTCGCCTCGATTGTCGGTGAGTACGCGACGAATCGTGACCGCGGGCGTGAGGCCGCGTGGATCGCGGAGGTAGATGGCTCGGCGGTCGGCTGTGTGTTCTGCGTGCGGTACGGCGACGAGACCGCGCAGCTGCGCCTGTTGCTGGTCGACCCGTCAGCGCGGGGATTGGGCATCGGCACTCGACTGGTCGACGAGTGCCTCCGGTTCGCGCGGGCGGCGAAGTACCGGCGGATGCGGCTATGGACCAACAGCGTGCTGCGGGACGCGATCCGCATCTACGAACGGGCCGGTTTCGTGCTCACCAGCTCCGAGAAGCACCACTCCTTCGGACAGGATCTGGTGGGCCAGGTCTGGGAACGTGAGCTCTGATCAGGCCGGCTCGACGGCGTCACCCACGCGTACGGTCCCCGACCCGTCGGGGATGAGGTGAGCCGAGAACAACAGCCGTCGGTCCAGATTGCGATGGCGGCCGAGGCTCACCAGCGGCTCGTGCCCGCGTTCGCCCGTCTCCTGGTCGGTGGTGGTGACGACACACCGGCCGCACCCACGCGCCACCCGGAACGTGACTTCTCCCACTCGGATGCGGCCGCCGTTCCAGGAGTCCTCGATCCAGGCAGGCGCATCGGCGAGGACGATGTTGGGCCGGAACCGGGTGACCGGCAAGGGACCCTCGGCCGATCCGGACTCCGCGATCAGGTCATTGAGGGCGGCGAGCGACCCCAGATTGGCCAGCGACACCGGGAACTCGTCCTGGAATCCCATGGTGTCGCCCGGCCTGGCCGACTCGGGCTCGACCGCACGCTGACCCGTGTCGTGCAGCCAGACCAGCCGCAGCTTGCGGTCGAACGCGGACGAGAGCCACGCGTCCGCGTCCGAGCCGGCCAGCGCGGCCTTACCCCGCCAGTCCCAGACGGAAACGGCGGCGAGCCTCCCGTCGTGCGGTTCGGCTACCGCGAGGTCCTCCCGGCCGGCCATCCGGAGCAGGAGACCACGGTCGATCACCCGCGGGAAGAACGCCGTCAGCCCGGGCATGTCGCGCTGCGTGATGGCTACCCCGTCCTCGTCGATGATCAGCCACCGACGGTCGCCGGTGAACCCCCACGGCTGCACGTACGCACGATCGTGGTCAACGCGATGGCATCCCTTGACCGGGTAGGTGTGCAAGGCCGCGACGCGCATGGTCGTTACCCTCGCATATCGGCGGCGGCCACGGCACCATGATTCGGATGGAGAGCGGCGCGCACGAGCACGAGCTCGGTCACCACCATCATGGGGAGAATGGTCTGATCGACCGGCTCCGCCACCTCACCACACGGCATTCGCACGATCCGGCCGACAAGGTGGACGCCGAGCTGGAGACGAGCCGTTACGGCGTGCGGGCACTGTGGGTCTCGTTGGTCATCCTCAGTGTCACGGCGGCGCTGCAGGCCGCCGTCGTCGCGTGGTCGGGCTCCGTAGCGTTGCTGGGCGACACCCTGCACAACGTTGCGGACGCCCTCACCGCCGTACCGCTGGGGCTCGCCTTCCTGGTCGGACGCCGGCCACCTACCCGCCGCTACACGTACGGCTACGGCCGGGCCGAGGATCTGGCCGGCATCGTCATTGTCATTGTCATCGGGGCCTCGGCCGTGGCCGCCGGCTGGGCCGCGATCAATCGCCTCATGCACCCCGCATCGGTGTCGCATCTCGCCGTCGTCGCAGTCGCCGCGGTTCTCGGCTTCGCCGGAAACGAGTCGGTGGCGCAGCTGCGGATCCGGGTCGGAAGGCAGATCGGCTCGGCCGCTCTCGTCGCGGACGGACTGCACGCCCGGACGGACGGCTATACGTCCCTCGCCGTCCTGCTCGGTGCGGGCGGCGTAGCGCTGGGCTGGGGTTGGGCCGATCCGGTCATCGGCCTCGTCATCACCGTCGCCATCCTGACCGTGCTTCGCGACGCCGCCCGCGAGGTCTACCGACGCCTGATGGACGCGGTGGATCCATCCATTGTAGACAAGGTCGAGCAGACGCTGCTTGGCACGGACGGCGTACGCGAGCTCGGCTCGGTTCGGCTGCGCTGGATCGGGCACAAGCTGCGGGCCGAGTGCGACATCGTCGTCGACGACGAGCTCAGTGTCGTTGCGGCACACGCGATCGCGGTCGACGCCGAACATCGGCTGATCCACGCCGTACCACGCCTGACCGCCGCCATCGTGCATGCCGACCCGCAGGCCCACGAGGGCGCCGACCACCATGCCGAACTGACCGACCACCGTTGACTGAAACGCTCAGGCGGAAACTGTCCGGGCAACCGTCAGCAACGTGGTCGCCGACAGCACACCCTTGACCACGCCGTCCGGCCCACGTACGGCCACGAGTGGCGAGTCAGAAGCGAGCAACGCGGCAAGAGCATCTCGTAGCGTGGCGTCGGCGTCCACGGTCGCCATACCGTCCACACCGGACAGTGGTACAGGCTCCAAATTGGACGGAAGCGGAGTCACGCTCAACCGCTTGATGCCCCGGTCCTGGCCGACGAACTCGGCGACGAACGCGTTGGCCGGCTTCGCCAGCAGGTCGGCCGGCCGCGCGTACTGCTCCAGCTTCCCGCCGTCGGAGAAGACCGCGATCCGGTCGCCCAGCCGCACGGCCTCGTCGACGTCATGCGTCACGAAGATGATGGTCTTGCCGACTCGCTCCTGCAGTCGGAGGAACTCCTCCTGCAGTCTGGCCCGGGCGATCGGGTCCACGGCGGAGAACGGCTCGTCCATCAGGAGCACCACCGGATCGGCGGCGAGAGCGCGGGCCACTCCGACCCGTTGCCGCTGACCGCCGGAGAGCTCGTTCGGATACCGCTTGGCGTACCGGGAGACATCCAGTCCGACCAGGTCGAGCAGTTCGTCCACTCTGGACTCAACTCGCGCCCGCGACCAGCCGAGCAGCCGCGGTACCGTCGCGACGTTCTCCCGCACGGTCAGATGCGGAAAAAGCCCGACGTGCTGGATGACGTAGCCCATCCGCCGCCGCAGCCGGACGGGATCGGCGTGCGTCACATCCTCGTTCCCGACCAGGATCCGCCCGGCGGTGGGTTCGACCAGCCGGTTGACCATGCGGAGGATGGTGGACTTGCCGCAGCCCGACGGCCCGACCAGCACCACGAGCTCTCCGGCCGGTATGTCAAGGGTGAGCTCACCGACCGCGACCGTCCCATCCGGATACACCTTGCGAACCCGGTCGAGGCGGATGGCTTCGACATGGGGCGAGCCAGGGGAGCGGGCGTCAGCGAGCCCCGCGGTCTGCGAGCCGTTCTCGCCGGCGGTAGCGTTCACCTGTGTCCCCTCTGGTCGGTTGGGCGTCACCGGCGGACGCCGATCCGCGTAACCCGTGGTTCTCCTGGCAGTACATCCGGCATAACATCGACTCTCTCACCACCGCGCTGCAGCAGCACGTGGAGCTGACCCTATCCACTGTGGGCATCGCCGCGCTCGTCGGCGTACCGCTCGCGATCGTCGCGTACAAGCTGCGCTGGCTGACCGGCCCGATCCTGGCCGTGTCCGGCGTGTTGTACACCATCCCGTCGCTCGCTCTGTTCGCGATTCTCGGACCGACACTGGGCCTCAGCTTCACCACCGCTTTGGTGGCGTTGACCGTGTACGCGCTGCTCGCCATCGTCCGAAACGCGATCACCGGACTCAACCAGGTGCCCGATGACGTGCTCGACGCCGCCAGAGGCATGGGGTACGGGCCCGCCCGCATGCTCTGGCGGATGGAGCTACCGCTGGCGCTGCCCGGCATCATCACGGGTCTCCGCATCGCGACCGTGTCGACCGTCGCGCTCATCACGGTGGGCTACCAGATCGGGTACGGCGGCTTCGGCACGATCATCCTGAACGGCTTCAACGACAACTTCTACAAACCGGCCATCATGGCCGGGACGATCGGATGTCTCACGCTCGCCTTCGCGTTCGACCTGATCCTCCTCGGGCTGGGGCGCCTCGCGATGCCATGGGCGCGGCGGAGGGCGGCCTCGTGAACCTCGTACAGCAGGCTTTCGTCTGGCTCAACGATCCGTTGAACTGGACCAATCCGGACGGCATTCTGGCCCGTACCTGGGAGCATCTCTTCTTCTCGGCGATGGCTGTCCTGTTAGGACTCGTCGTGGCCTGGCCGGTCGGGATATGGCTCGGTCACATCCGGCGGGGCGGCGCCTTCGTCGTCGCGGTCGCGAACGTCACACGGGGGATCCCGACGGTGTCGCTGTTGACGATCCTTCCGCTCACCGTCATCGGCGCCGGCACTCTCCCGATCGTGCTCGCCCTCGCCGTCTTCGCGGTGCCGCCGCTGTTGGCCAATGCCTACCTTGGCATGCGTGAGGTCGACCCGGACGTGCGGGACGCCGCACTGGGCATGGGCATGTCGGGGTGGCAGCTCGTCGGGCGGGTCGAACTGCCGCTCGCCGTGCCGTACCTGGCCGCGGGCCTGCGTACGGCTGTCGTACAGGTGGTCGCGACGGGCACCCTGGCCACCCTGGTCGGCGGGGGCGGGCTCGGCGCCGTCATCAGCCTCGGCTTCGGGCTGGGACTCGCCGCGGGCGGGGGTCAGGTCATCGCCGGCGGGCTCGTCGTCATCGCCCTGTGCCTACTGGCCGAGGCTCTGCTCGCACTGCTGCAGTGGGCGGTAACGCCACGGGCGATGCGGCGGGCAGGTCGCCGGCCGCCGACCTCGGCGGCGGACGCGGTGACGACCGGGGACTGACCTGGCGGTTCGTGACGGATCGAGCGAGCGCGAGGAGCGAGCGTCAGCGAGCACCGCAGCTTGCTCGCGGTTCGTGACGGAATGCGTCTGCGGTGAACGTAACGGCGGACGCGATCGGAGCGTAACCAGACAGTAATCCTGGGCGGACGCATTGAGGTTGTCATCAGCGGCAGGACGGGGTTGAGTGGAGCGAGCGGGCCGGAACCTCCCAGCCCGTCGGACACGCGGCGTAACCGTACGCCGGGACACGAAAGGCGGGCAGACGGGATGTTTGCGCGTACTCAACGGATGTCGGTCCTTGCCCTGGCCGGCTTGACGGTAGTGGCATTCGGACTCAGCGCCTGCGGCAAGTCGGGTTCATCGGGCACCCAGGCGCCCGCGACGGCGTCCGCCAGCGGTGCTGGCTGTGCGCCGATCCCGGGTGACACGTTGGTGCTCCTCACCGACGACAAGCACCTGCAGAACTCGGACAACATCGTGGCGGTGGCGAACAAGTCGGTGAGCCCGGCCGCCATCACCGCCGCCGACAAGGTGGCCGCGGCACTGGACCAGCCGAAGCTGCTTGCGCTCAACAAGGCCACCGACATCGATCGCAAGACGCCACAGGAAGCGGCCCTTGCGTTCGCCGAGGCGGCAGGACTCAACACGGGACTCTCGGGCGGGAGTGGACCGATTGTCGTCGGGGCCGCCGGCTTCACCGAGAGTCAGACTCTCGCTGAGCTGTACAAGATCGCTTTGAACAGCGCCGGCTTCCAGGCCAGCGTCAAGCAGAGCACGAACCGCGAGCTCTACGAGCCTGCACTGGAGCGGGGCGAGATCCAGATCTTCCCCGAGTACGCCGCCACGATGACCGAGTTCCTCAACACGAAGAAGAACGGCAAGGGGGCGGCCACGGTGTCCAGCGGTGACATCAACGCCACCATGGCCGCGCTCAAGCCGCTCGCCACGCAGTACGGTCTCATCGTCGGTACGCCGTCGCCGGCCTCGGATCAGAACGCGTTCGCCACGACGAAGGGCGTCGCCGACAAGTACGGGCTGAAGACGCTCTCCGACTTCGCCGCCAAGTGCAGCGGCCCCGCCTCCATCCTGGGTGGCCCGGCCGAATGCCCGCAGCGGCCGTACTGCCAGATCGGTCTGAAGGACAAGTACGGGATCGTCTTCGGCAAGTTCTTCGAGGCGGACGCGGGTGGCCCGCGGAGCAAGACCGCGCTGAAGAACGGCAGCGCGACCTTGTCGCTCGTCTTCTCGTCGGACAGTTCCCTGACCCCGGCGTAAAGCGTCTGCTGCCGAGCTGTGGAAGTCTGTGGTTGTTCTGGCAACCACAGACTTCCATCGCTCCGCGCGGAGGCTGGCATCGGCACTCCCCCGGCGGCCGTTAAGCTGCTGGCGAGGCCGTCCCACGGGGATGGCTGTCGGACGTTGGCCGTCAAAGGAGACAGCCGTGGCACCCATCCGCGCTCCGCGTGGCACGACACTCACGGCCGCGGGGTGGCCGCAGGAGGCCGCGCTGCGGATGCTGATGAACAACCTCGATCCCGAGGTGGCCGAAAGGCCCGATGATCTCGTGGTGTACGGCGGAACCGGTCGGGCCGCGCGGGACTGGCCGTCCTACCACGCTCTCGTCCGGACGCTGACGACACTGCGTGACGATGAGACGATGCTGGTCCAGTCGGGCCGGCCGGTCGGGGTCATACCCACCCACGAGTGGGCGCCCCGGGTCCTGCTGGCGAACTCGAACCTCGTGCCCGACTGGGCCACCTGGCCGGAGTTCCGGCGACTGGAGGCGCTCGGTCTGACCATGTACGGCCAGATGACGGCCGGATCCTGGATCTACATCGGGACCCAGGGAATCCTTCAGGGCACGTACGAGACGTTCGCGGCCGTCGCCGCCAAGAGGTTCGGCGGCACCCTCGCCGGTACGCTCACCATCACAGCGGGCTGCGGCGGAATGGGCGGTGCCCAGCCGCTCGCGGTCACGATGAACGGAGGCGTCTGCCTCATCATCGACGTCGACGCCGCGCGCCTGCAGCGCCGCGTGCAGACCCGGTACCTCGACACGATCGCACCCACTGTGGACGAAGCTGTGGGTACCGCGGTGGAGGCGAAATCCCAGCGGCAGGCGGTATCGATCGGCGTCGTCGGTAACGCCGCCACACTTGTGCCGGAACTGCTCAGCCGGGGAGTACCGGCCGACATCGTGACCGACCAGACCTCGGCCCATGACCCGCTCTCGTACGTACCGGCGGGGGTCGATCCTGACGACGCGGCCGAGTACGCGGCCAAGAAGCCGGAGGAGTTCACCGATCGGGCCCGCGCCTCGATGGCCAAACACGTCGCGGCGATGGTCGGCTTCCTCGACGCCGGAGCCGAGGTGTTCGACTACGGCAACTCAATCAGAGGCGAGGCCCAACTGGGCGGCTTCACGCGGGCGTTCGCCTTCCCAGGCTTCGTCCCGGCATACATCCGCCCGCTCTTCTGCGAGGGGAAGGGCCCGTTCCGGTGGGTCGCCCTCTCCGGCGAGCCGGCCGACATCGCCGCCACCGACCGGGCCATCCTCGACCTGTTTCCCGACAACGATCCACTCGGCCGGTGGATCCGGATGGCCGGTGAGCGGGTCGCGTTCCAGGGCCTGCCGGCTCGGATCTGCTGGCTGGGGTACGGCGAACGCGACCGGGCCGGGCTGCGCTTCAACGAGATGGTGGCGGACGGCGCCGTCCGGGCACCCATCGTCATCGGCCGCGACCACCTGGACTGCGGGTCGGTCGCATCGCCGTACCGCGAGACGGAGGGAATGCGCGACGGCTCCGACGCCATCGCCGACTGGCCGTTGCTCAACGCTCTGGTCAACACCGCGTCCGGGGCGTCCTGGGTATCGATCCACCACGGTGGCGGCGTCGGTATCGGCCGTTCCATCCACGCCGGGCAGGTCAGCGTCGCCGACGGGACGCCGCTGGCCGCCCAGAAGATCGAACGGGTGCTCAGCAATGACCCTGCCATGGGCGTGATCCGGCACGTCGATGCCGGCTACGAGCTGGCCGAGCAGGTCGCCGCCGACAAGGGCGTCCGGATACCAATGAGGGAAGGTTAGTGGACAGTCATCGGTTCGCCTCCTTGTGGCGGTCGCTGGAGCCGATCGGCCGGGACCCGGAGGGGCAGGGCTACCTGCGCTACGCGTTCTCGCCCGCCGATATCGCGTGCCGGGAGTGGTTTACCGAGGAGGCGCTTGACCGCGACCTCACCGTTGAGACCGACGGCAACGGCAACCTCTGGGCCTGGTGGGGCGATCCGACCGCCAGCGACGCCGTGGCGACGGGAAGCCACTTCGACTCGGTACCGCATGGTGGCGGGTTCGACGGTCCACTCGGGATCGTCTCCGCGTTTCTCGCCGTGGACCTGCTCCGCGAACGTGGACTGACGCCTCGGCGCCCGCTCGGTTTGGTCGCCTTCGCCGAGGAGGAAGGCTCCCGCTTCGGCGTCGCCTGCCTTGGTTCCCGGTTGCTGTGCGGAGCCATCCCGGCCGAGAAGGCGTTACGACTGCGGGATCGGGATGGTATCGCCCTCGCCGACGCTCTGGGCGAGGCGAAGATCGACCCCGGGTCCGTGGGTCCCGATCCGGATCGGCTGGGCCGGCTGGGCACGTTCGTCGAACTCCACATCGAACAGGGCCGGACGCTGGCGTCACCGGTCGGGCTGGCCTCGGCGATCTGGCCGCACGGCCGGTGGCGACTGGAGATCACCGGTGAGGCCAACCACGCCGGTACCACCGCGATGACCGAGCGCCACGACCCGATGCCGGCCCTGGCACACGCGATCCTCGCCGCCGATCAGGAGGCGCGTACTGCCGGTGCCCGCGCCACCGTCGGTAGGGTCGCGGTCGAACCCAATGCCACCAACGCGATCGCGGCTCGCGTACATGCCTGGATCGATGTCCGGGCGGTCGACCAGTCTACTGTGGACAAGGTGGTTGAGGTCATCGCCGCGGCGGCCATCGACCGGGCTCGGGTCGACGGGACCACCGCGCGCCTGACCATTGAGTCGCTCTCGCCCGTCACCGAATTCGACGCGGCGCTGCGCGATCGGCTGGCGGCGACGCTCGGCGGTCCTTCCATCGTGCCGACCGGCGCCGGCCACGACGCGGGTATCCTCGCCCCACACACTCCGACGGCGATGCTCTTCGTCCGCAATCCTTCCGGCGTCTCCCACGCACCGGGTGAGCACGCGACCGACGAGGACTGCGCGGCCGGCGTCGAGGCCCTGACCGAGGTGCTGGCGGAGCTGGCGTGCCGCTGACCTACTGGGCCGAGTACGCCTGGGTCGGGCCGCCGACTCTCACCGATGTGCTGATCGAGGTCGACGGCGGGCGGATCAGCGCGATCCGGCCGTCCACACCTGCGCCCTCCGATGCCCACCGCTTGCCAGGGTTGACCCTGCCGGGACTGGCCAACGCCCACTCGCACGCGTTCCACCGGGCTCTGCGGGGCCGGACGCACGGCGGGCGAGGCACCTTCTGGACCTGGCGACAGCGTATGTACGAGCTGGCCGACCGGCTCGACCCCGACTCGTACCACGCGCTGGCCCGGGCCGCGTACGCCGAGATGGCGCTGGCCGGCATCACGGTCGTGGGCGAGTTCCACTACCTGCATCACGACCGCGACGGGCACCCGTACGACGACCCGAATGAGATGGGCCACCGGCTCATCGCGGCCGCGGCCGAGGCCGGGATCCGGATCACGTTGCTGGACACGCTCTACCTCACCTCCACTGTGGACGGCGACCCGCTCGACGGACCACAGGTGCGCTTCGGCGACGTCGACATCGACGCCTGGTCGGCCCGGGTGGAGGCGCTGCGGGCGGGCGACCATTCACACATCGCGGCCGCCGCGCACTCGGTCCGGGCCGTACCGAACGAGGTGCTCCCCGTCTTCGCCGACCACACCGAGGGTCTGTTCGTGCACGTCCACCTCTCCGAGCAGCGGGCCGAGAACGAGGCGTGCATCGCCGTCCACGGGTGTACCCCGACCCAGCTGCTCGACCGGTACGGGCTGATCGGGCCGTCGGTTACCGCGGTGCACGCCACCCATCTCACCGACGACGACCGGACGCTGCTCGGCGACCGGGGAGCCGGTGTCTGCTTGTGCCCCACCACCGAACGCGACCTGGCCGACGGTCTGCCGGCCGCGCGGGCACTCGCCGACTCGGGCTCGCCGCTCTGCCTCGGCTCGGACAGTCACGCGGTCGTCGACATCTTCGAGGAGGCCCGTGCGGTCGAGTTGGACGAGCGGCTGCGCGACGAACACCGCGGACACTTCGCCGTCGACGAGCTGCTCGGCGCGGCCACCGCCGCCGGGCACGCCGCCCTCGGCTGGACCGACGCGGGAACGCTCCGTCCCGGCGGGCGGGCCGACCTGGTCTCGGTGCGGCTCGATACCGTCCGGGGGGCGGGCTTCGACCCGAAGGATCCGGCCGCTGCGGTTCTCTTCGCCGCGACCGCGGGGGATGTCACCGATGTGATCGTTGACGGCCGTCCGGTCGTCCGGGAGGGTCGCCATCTCCTGGTCGACGACGTCCCCCGGGCATTGGCCGAAGCGGTGTCGGCGGTGTGGCGATGACCCTGCTGGTACGCGGCATCGGCGAGCTTGTCACCAACGATCCGGGCCTTGGCGACGGGTCGCCGCTCGGCATCCTGCGCGACGCAGCACTGGCCATTGAGGACGGTCACGTCGTGTGGGTGGGCTCCGAGGACGAGGCTCCGGCAGCCGACCGGATGATCGACGCCGAGGACGGCGCCGTGCTCCCGGGCTTCGTCGACAGCCACACCCACCTCGTCTTCGCCGGCGACCGGGCGACGGAGTTCGCCGCCCGGATGGCCGGCCAGCCGTACACCGGGGGCGGCATCCGGGTGACCGTCGCGGCGACCCGCACGGCGACCGACGCGGTGCTGCGGGCCAACCTGAACCGGCTGCGTGAGGAGGCCCTGCGGCAGGGGACGACCACGATGGAGATCAAGAGCGGGTACGGGCTATCCACAGTAGACGAAGAGCGCTCGGTGCGGCTGGCCCGCGAGGTCACCGAGGAGACAACCTTTCTGGGGGCACATCTGGTGCCGCCCGAGTTCGAGGGACGCGCCGACGCGTATGTCGATCTGGTCCGGGGCGAGATGATGGCGGCGGTCGCGCCGTACGCCCGATGGGTGGACGTCTTCTGCGAGCGCGGCGCCTTCGATGTCGACCAGGCCCGCGCGATACTGACCGCGGGCCTTGCCGCAGGGCTCGGGGCGCGGGTGCACGCGAACCAGTTGGGCCCGGGGGGCGGTATCCGGCTGGCGGTCGAACTCGACGCGGCCAGCGCGGACCACTGCACCCACTTCGACGACGCCGATATCGATGCGTTGGCCGGTTCGACGACCGTGGCGACGCTGCTGCCGGGGGCGGAGTTCTCCACCCGGTCGCCCTATCCCGACGCCCGGCGCCTGCTCGACGCCGGTGCGACGGTGGCCCTCGCCACGGACTGCAACCCGGGTTCTTCGTACACCACGTCGATGCCCCTCTGCATCGCTCTCGCGGTACGGGACATGGGAATGGCCCCGGCCGAGGCGCTCTGGGCGGCCACGGCGGGCGGGGCCAGAGCACTTCGACGACGCGATATCGGGCATCTCGGTGTCGGTGCGGTCGCCGATCTGGCACTGCTCGACGCACCCTCCTATGTGCACCTGGCCTACCGGCCCGGAGTCCCCCTCGTCCTCCACGTTCTGGTCAACGGAGAGCCGACATGACCGAGCCGACAGCGAGTGAGCATCGCAGGGCCGCCAGGCCCGAGGAGCGGAGCGAGCGCGGAGGCGAGCCGACATGACAGCCCATACCGACACGACCGTCACCGTCTCGCCGACGGGAATATCCCCGGCCGACACGCTCGCCGTCGCCCGTGACTTCGCCCGCGTCGCCATCTCTCGCGAGGCGATGCGGGCGATGGCCGAGTCCCGCTCCATTGTGGACAATATCGAGGCCGCCGGTCGGCCGGTGTACGGCGTCTCGACCGGCCTCGGTGCCCTCGCGAGTACTCTCATCGCGCCGGAAAGGCGAGCGGAACTGCAACATGCGCTCATCCGCTCACACGCGGCCGGGGTCGGCACCGCGATGCCGACCGAGGTAGTCCGGGCGATGATGGTGCTCCGGGTACGGTCGCTCGCGATGGGGCGGTCGGGCGTCCGACCTCTGGTGGCGCAGTCCCTTGTGGACCTGCTCAACCACGCGATCACCCCGTGGGTGCCCGAACACGGTTCCCTCGGCGCCTCGGGCGACCTTGCCCCGCTGGCGCATTGCGCTCTGACGCTGCTCGGCGAGGGCTGGGTACGCGATGAGGACGGCAACCGCATCGCCAGCGGCACGGCGCTGGCCGCGGCGGGTCTCGCCCCGATCGAGCTGTCGGCCAAGGAGGGGCTCGCCCTCATCAACGGGACCGACGGCATGCTCGGCATGCTCCTGCTCACGATCGCCGATGCCCGGCACCTGTTCACCATGGCCGACGTGACCGCCGCCCTGGCGATCGAGGCGATGCTGGGCTCCGATCGTCCGTTCCTGCCGGAACTGCACGCGATCCGCCCTCACCCGGGCCAGGGTGTCTCGGCCGCGAACATATTCCGGCTGCTTCAGAACTCGGCCATCATGGACTCGCACCGCCATGACATGACCCATGCCGTCCAGGACGCGTACTCCATGCGCTGTGCGCCGCAGGTGGCCGGCGCCGCCCGCGACACGCTGGAATTCGCCGCCCAGGTCGCCGACCGGGAGCTGATGTCCATCGTGGACAATCCCGTTGTCCTGACCGACGGCCGGGTGCTCTCGACCGGGAACTTCCACGGCGCTCCACTTGGCTTCGCGGCGGACTTCCTCGCCATCGCCGCGGCCGAGGTCGGTTCGATCTCGGAGCGCCGGGTCGACCGGCTGCTCGACGTGTGCCGGTCCCGAGACCTCCCCGCCTTCCTCACCCCGGACCCGGGCGTCAACTCGGGCCTGATGATCGCCCAGTACACCGCGGCCGCGATTGTGGCCGAGAACCGGCGACTCGCGGCGCCCGCCTCGGTCGACTCGGTGCCGACCTCAGGGATGCAGGAGGACCACGTCTCGATGGGCTGGGCCGCGACCGACAAGCTACGCCGTGTCCTCGACAACCTCACCAGCGTGCTCGCCGTGGAGCTGCTCTGCGCCGTACGCGGACTCCAACTGCGGCGGCCGGCGAGCCCGTCTCCGGCCGGCCGCCTCGCGATGGCGGCTCTGGCCAACACCCTCGGCGAGCCCGGACCCGACATCTTCCTCGCTCCGGTCATCGAGACCGCGCGGTCGGTCGTGTCGGGCCGTGACCTACGTACGGCCATCGAAGCGGCGGTCGGAACGCTCGCCTGAGGCCCGCCCGCTAGCCTGAACGGCGGCTCGCCTAACCCCCCGGACGTGCGAGGAGCGGAACAGTGCAACTGCAACCCGATACCATCGTCGGGCTCGGCTCGGCGGCGCTCGCGATCGTCAGCGCGATCATTTCCGGCGCCGCCGCGAGCCGAGCCAACCGGCAGGCCGCCGATCTGGAGCGCCAGCTTCGCCGGGAGACCGCGGCCGAGGCGGCCAAGCGGATCCTCAACCAGTACCGTGATCCGCTACTGGACGCGGCACAGACACTACAGGCCCGGCTGTACAACATCGTCCGCCAGGACTTCCTCGGCCGGTACCTGCACTGCGGAGATCCGGTCGAGGAGGGGCACGCCCGCGACTACACGGTCTACACGATCGCCGAGTACCTCTGCTGGGCCGAGATCGTCCGCCGGGAGCTCCGTTTCCTTGACGACGACATCGCGGACGCCAGTCCCCGATTGCTGACCTACCTCGCGAACATCCAACTGACCATCCAGACCGACCTGATTCCGCTCCCCTTCCGGATCTTTCGCGGTCCGCAGCGGGCCATCGCTGAGCTGATGATGATACCTACGAACGCGCCGGAGGGCCCCCGGTCCGAAGCGATGGGGTACGCCGCGTTCAAACATCGCCTGACTACGGATCCAGAGTTCGCCACCTGGTTCGACCGACTCCGCTTCGCCGACATCGACGCCATCGCCGCTGAGGGCGATGCGGTCAACCAGCGCCTCGCGATGCTCTCCCACGATCTGCTCGATCTGATCGACTACCTCGACCCGACGAAGGTGCGCATCCCTGGGCAGCTGCGCCACCGGGTCTCCGCGGAGCGTCCCGAGATTCCGGGCCGCCAGCCGATCCGGTAGGCCGCTCAGAGTTCGCGGGCGATGACCGCGGCGAGGGCACGGAACGCCCTGCCGCGGTGGCTGATCGCATCCTTCTCCGAAGGGTCGAGCTGCGCGTTCGTCTCGTGCTTCCCGTCCGCCACGAAGATGGGGTCGTACCCGAACCCATGCTCGCCGATCGGAGCCCGGACGAGCCGCCCAGCCATCCGACCCTCCACAGTGAACTCGCGTCCGCCCGGGAGCACCATGGCGGCGACGCACACGAACGCGGCGCGGCGCCGATCGTCGGCCACATCGGCGAGCTGCGCCAGGAGCAGATCGAGGTTCGCCTTGTCGTCGCCGTGCCTACCCGACCACCGCGCGCTGAACACGCCCGGCATGCCGCCCATAACGTCGACCGCCAGCCCGGAATCGTCGGCGAGTGTGGGCAGGCCGGTGTTGCGTGCCCCCTCGCGCGCCTTGAGCAGCGCATTCTCCGCGAAAGTGACCCCGGTCTCCGGAACCTCGTCGTACGGCGCGACGTTGTCCAGGTCGGCCAGCGTCACCGTGCCGGCGCCGAGCGCGGCATCGAGGATGCGCTGCAGCTCGGCCAGTTTCTTCGGGTTACGGGTGGCCAACAGCAGTTGTGGACGTTGGCGGTTGCCCGTGCGACCCGAAACGTCCATGGCCTGGGGATCGCTCACGCGGCGAGCGCCAACTGCTGGAGCGCGGCCAGCTCGGCGCACCCGGCCAGACCCAGGTCAAGCAGTACGTCGAGTTCGTCCCGGCTGAACACGCCGGCCTCGCCGGTTCCCTGTACCTCGACGAAGTCACCATTCCCGGTGCAGACGATGTTCATGTCCACGTCGGCGCTGACGTCCTCGTCGTAGCTGAGATCGAGCCGTGGCTCACCGTCGATGATTCCAACGCTGACCGCGGCGACGGACCGAGGTACGGCGTCACCCGGCTTGCCGGCGAGCACCTTCTTCGCCGCCATCCAAGTGACGGCGTCGGAGAGGGCGACAAAGGCGCCGGTGATGGAAGCCGTACGGGTGCCCCCGTCGGCCTGCAGGACATCGCAGTCGAGCACGACAGAATTCTCGCCGAGCGCCCTGAGGTCGATACACGCCCGCAGGCTCCGACCGATCAAACGCGAGATCTCATGCGTCCGGCCGCCGACCCGTCCCTTGACCGACTCCCGGTCCGAGCGGGTGTTCGTCGCCCGGGGCAGCATCGCGTACTCGCAGGTGACCCAGCCGAGCCCCGAGCCCTTCCGCCAACGAGGAACTCCCTCGGTGACACTCGCGGTGCAAAGGACCCGGGTCGCGCCGAACTCGACCAGGACGGAGCCTTCGGGGTGGATGCTCCACCCGCGGGTGATCGTTACCGGACGTAGCTGATCGGGCGCGCGCCCGTCGGGCCGAGGCATCTGCCAAGCGTACGGTGACCCGACCGCCGCTAGCGCCCGGGGAACTCACTGTCAGTAAGGACGCGGGCTCTTACTAACTGCCCGAGTCGGGTAAGGGGTTCAGACCTGGTACCGGACACCGGTCCGGGCCACATCGATCGGCCCGGAGAAGACGGATGCGGCCGACTCGTAAGCGTTCGCCTCGCTCCCCCACGCCAGCACGAGATGGGTCAGCACGAGGCGGTTCGCCCCAGCCTTCATCGCCGCCTCACCGGCGTCCCGGCCGGTGAGGTGCAGGCCGGGCGGATTCTTCTCGCCGTAGACATAGCTCGCCTCGCAGAGGAACAGGTCGGCCTGCTGGGCCAGCCGGATCAGCGCCTCGCACGGCGCGGTGTCGGCCGAGTAGACGAGGACGCGACCGCCGTACTCGACGCGGACGCCGTACGTCTCCACCGGATGATTCACCCGGTCGATGGTCACCGCGAACGGTCCGATGTCGATGGTTCCGGCCTTCAGGTCGGCGAAGGTGTACACGTCGTCCAGCGGACCCTCGGTGGTGGTACCGTACGCCGCGGCGAGGCGCTCGCGGGCTCCCGCCGGTGCGTAGAGCGGAACCGGCGCGTACGGGCCGTCCGGTGCGTACCGGCGCACGACGATGTAGCTGCACGCGTCGAGGATGTGGTCCGCGTGCAGATGGGTCAGCAGGATCGCATCGATCGAGGTCAGACTGGCGTAACGCTGCAACGCCGAGAGTGACCCCGGGCCGAAGTCGAGCAGGAGCCGGAACCCGGCCGCCTCGACCAGGTATGCGGAGCACGGCGAATCGGGTCCCGGAAAGCTGCCCGCGCACCCGAGGACAGTGACGTTCATCGGGCGGCTCCGGCCACCGCCCCAGCCTCCACGGCCGTGCTCGCGCGTCCCGTTGGGACGGTTCGGCCGAGGAAGCGCTCGGCCAGCCGGGCGAACGGCGCCGCGTCGCCGGTGGCGAGAAAACGGTGGCGTGGGGCGGCCGATTCGGCAGCTCGTAGCAGGTCACGCTCGGTGAGCAGCCGGTACACGTCCTTCGCGCTCTCGTCCGCACTGGAGACGAGCGTGACATCGTTGCCCATCACGAGCCCGACCAGCCCGGTCAGCATCGGATAGTGGGTGCAGCCCAGCACCAGCGTGTCGACCTCGGATCGCTGGAGCGGTTCGAGGTACGCCTTCGCCACCTCCAGCAACGCTGGCCCGGACGTGACACCCTGCTCGACGTATTCGACGAACAGGGGGCACGCCACGCCGGTGACCTGTACCTGGGGCGCGGCGGCGAAGGCGTCGATGTATGCCTGGCTGGCGATCGTCGCGGTGGTACCGATCACACCGACCCGGCCGTTGCGGGTGGCCGCCGCGGCCCGCCGGACCGCCGGCCGGATGACCTCGACCACGGGCACGTCGTAGCGCTCCCGGGCGTCGTGCAGGCAGGCGGCCGAGGCGCTGTTGCACGCGATGACCAGCAGCTTGACGCCCATATCGACCAATTGGTCGAGGCAGGCCAACGCGTAGCGGCGCACCTCGGCGATGGGCCGCGGCCCGTACGGGACGTGGGCGGTGTCGCCGACGTACACGATCTCCTCATGTGGCAGCTGGTCAAGAATCACCCGCGCCACGGTCAAGCCACCGACTCCGGAGTCGAAGATCCCGATGGGCGCGTCCGTCACGCTGCGGAGCCTACGCCCGGTGACCTGCCGACAAGGACAAGCGGACCAGAAGATGTCGCCAAGGTGACAGCGTTGTAATCCATGAATATCGAAGCCTCTGCGTGGCGGTGGGAAGCCGGTAACCCTGCGTAACCTGCGGCGTTGCATGTACCAGGACGACTGCCTATTCTCAGCGGGTCGAAGGATTCATCTGCCCTGGGCTGTCGGGTTGCGTCGGCGGGCCCGGGATCCAGCGTTCCCCGACCCTCGACGACAGGAGACCACGTGAGCACCGAGACGCACGCCACACCGACCTCGGGCGGGGCCGCCGGCCTCGAGGCAGGCGCGAAGAAGCGCACGGTCAAGGCCCCTCCGCGGCCAAGGCGGGACGGGTCGACCTGGGACTCGGTCACCCCGGCAACGAGCCACCCCCGGGTCCGGATCGGGCCGGAGCCCCGGCTACGCCAGCTCGTTGGCGTCTGCGTCTGGGCCGCCGTCATCGGAGGCGTGGCGCTGGTCACCGGCATCCGGGCCCTCATCGGCTCGCTCGGCGCGGGACCGCCGAGCTGGTACGAACCGTCGGTCATCTCCGTCGGCCTGGGCGGCCTGGCGCTGACGGTGGCGGCGTTCGCCACGGTGAACCGCCGCTGGATCCCGTTCGCGCTGTTGGGCGCGGCGACGGTCACGCTGGTCGTCGCGCTGAACCTCACCGCCCACGCGTTCTGATCGCTCGCGTAGCGCGGCACGTTCGGCTCAGGCCCAGAGCTGGCCCTCGAGAGCGTCCTCCGCCTCGGCGAGCGTGCCGCCATAAGCACCCGTGGAGAGGTACTTCCACCCGCCATCGGCGACGACAAAGGCGACGTCTGCCCTTCGCCCCGCCGCCACCGCGTCGTGCGCCACGGCCAGCGCAGCATGCAGGACCGCTCCGGTGGAGAAGCCGGCGAAGATTCCTTCCACCTCTACTAGCTGCCGGGTACGCAGAACGGCGTCGCGGGTGCCGACGCTGAACCGGCGGGTCAGCACGGTCGCGTCGTACAACTCCGGCACGTACCCTTCGTCGATGTTGCGAAGGCCGTACACCAACTCGCCGTAGCGTGGTTCCGCGGCGATGATCTCGATTCCCTCGACCTTCTCGCGCAGGTAACGCCCGACGCCCATGAGCGTGCCTGTGGTCCCCAGTCCGGCGACAAAGTGCGTGATCGTCGGCAGATCGAGCAGAAGCTCCGGCCCGGTTGTCTCGTAATGGGCCCGAGCGTTGGCCTCGTTGGCGTACTGGTTGAGCATTACCCAGTCCGGATGGTCGACCGCGATCTGCCTGGCCATCGCCACGGCGGCGTTCGACCCGCCGGCCGCGGGCGAGAAGATGATCTCCGCGCCGTACATCCGGAGCAGTTGGACCCGCTCACTGGACACGTTCTCCGGCATCACGCAGACCAGCCGGTACCCCCGAAGTTTCGCCACCATCGCCAAGGCGATACCGGTATTTCCGCTGGTCGGCTCCAGTATGGTCTCCCCCGGCCGCAGGTGGCCGGCCGACTCGGCCGCACGGATCATCCACAGCGCGGGGCGGTCCTTGACGGAGCCGGTGGGGTTTCGATCCTCCAGCTTCGCCCACAGCCGCACGTCGGCCGACGGGGAGAGCCTCGGCAGCCCCACCAGCGGCGTGCCTCCGCACGCGTTCAGCAGGCTATCGAACTTGGCCACGTCAGTGTTGGTCGGCCAGCGGCGCGCCGCCGGCCACCGCGGGCAGAATCGTCACGGTGTCCCCGTCGGCGAGCTTCGCGTCGAGCGCGCCGTGGAACCGAACGTCCTCGTCGTTGACGTAGACGTTGACGAAGCGGTGCAGCGCCCCGTCGGCGGTGACCAGACGGCCGCGCAGGCCGGGGTGACGGGTGTCGAGGTCGACCAGCAGGTCGGCGAGTGTGTCGCCGGTGCCGTGCACGGACCTCTGGCCGTCGGTGTACGAGCGCAGGATCGTGGGAACGCGAACGTCGATTGCCATTGGTGATCTACTCCTTAGTCCGGGCTGACGAGTCGGTCGTGGGTCGAGGTCAGGCCGGACACTCGTACTCGACCGACGACGGGCTCTGCCCGAACATGTAGGACTGCACCGCCATGGGGTCCACTGTCGCATTCACCAGCCGTACCGGTTCCTCGACCACCTTCGCGTCTACGATGCGAAACGATCGGACCTCGGTCGTCTCCGCATCACGGGTGGAGACCAACAGGTAGTGGGCCTGCGGCCAACCCGCGAAGCTGACGTCGGTGCGGGACGGGTACGCCTCGGTTGCGGTGTGCGAGTGGTATATGACGACGGGCTCCTCGTCCCGGTCGTCCATCTCCCGCCACACCCGTAGGTACTCCTTCGAGTCGAACTCGTAGAAGGTCATCGAACGCGCGGCGTTCACCATCGGAATAAGCCGGCGCGGCTCGTCCGACCCGATCGGGCCGGCCAGCACACCGCAGGCCTCGTCCGGGTGGTCCCGCCGGGCGTGGTCGACGATCGCCTCGAGTAGGGCGGCGTCGATGGTGAGCACGGCTCCCAGGATAGCCGGCCCCTGGGCACGCCCCGGCTCCCAGCGGCACGGCTGCCGGCTCCCGGGCACGGGCCTGACTCCGCACGCGGCCCGGCTCCCCAGGCACGGGACGGCCACGCCGGGCCTGTTAGTTACCGGTGAGTAGGGGCACACCCTACTTGCGCGAAAACGACAGCAGGGTGCCCTGGTTTCACACCATCACGTCGTCTCGCCGACGATCGAGAACGAGCGCAGCCGGTCGATGGCGAGCAAGGTGGCCCCGACCGTGACGATGAAGAACATTGCCAGCGATGCCGGTAGGGAGACCCGGCTGGTCAACACGTCGGAGCGGGAGACCCGCTCGGCCACCGTCAGCACGTACTGCTGGACCGAGAGCACGCCCGTACCGGTGAGGAGCCGTCCGAGCAGCCCTTCCCAGACCAGGATGTAGGCCAGCCCGACGAGCACCGGTACCCGGGTGAGCAGACTCAGCAGCATGAACAGCGCCGAGTAGGCGATCGATCCGATGATCGCGCCGAGCACGAGCCCGACCCCGAGCCGGACGGAGCCGCCGATCAGGCCGGTGAGGAAGAGTGGAACCGCGGTGGTGACGGCCGTGACGCCGATCGCGACGATCAGCTTGGAAAGGATGATCTCGGAGCGTGGCAACGGCTTAGCGATGATGTGGGTGAGTGTCCCATCGTCGATCTCCGAGCCCAGTACGCCGGTGCCGACGATCAGGGCGACCACCGGCAGCATGATGGCGATGCCGAGGGCGACGATCACGGGCGGACCCCAGTCGTGCACCGAAGCGCCGAGCGACTCGGCCAGGATCGCGATACCGACGACGAGGACCGGCAGCGGCAGCAGCATCAGGAACCGCCGCCGGCCGAAGAGGGCCCGCCCGGTGATGCGGGCGATGGTCAGATTCGTCGGCGGTCCTCCCGCGTGCTCAAAGCCGTCGGATGGCGGGTCCCATCGTTGGTCATGACGCCACCAGGTAGGAGAAGACGCTCTCCAGCGATTCGTCCGCCGGAAGCAGCTGCTGGATCCGGATGCCCTGTGCTCGTGCGATCTTGGGCAATGTCCGGGTGAAAGTGCCGTAGTCGGAAGCCCTGACGGTGAGTCCCTTCTTGGCGTCGAGTTCCACGGCGGCGACGGACGTCTCCGCGATGAGCGCGACCGCGAGCTTCCGGTCGTCGGCGGAGCGGAGCGTGAACACGTGCGGCCGGTTGGTCATCAGCCTGCGGATGGTCCGGTAGTCCCCCGATGCGGCGAGGCGTCCGGCGACGATCACCTGTACCGTGCCGGAAACCTGCTCGACCTCCTCCAGGATGTGCGAGCTGAACAGGACGGTCCGGCCCTGGCTACCCATGGCGTGGAGCAGGTCCATCATGTGCATCCGCTGCCGCGGGTCCATTCCGTTGAAGGGTTCGTCCAGCAGCAGTACGGCCGGGTTGTGTACGAGCGCCGCGGCGACCCGCGTTCGCTGCCGCATGCCCTTGGAGTACGTGCTCAACTTGCGGTCCTGCGCATCGGCCATCTCGACCAGGCCGATCGCCCACTTGGCTGATGCCTCCGGGTCGGGCAGCCGGTGCAGCTTGGCATTGGCGAGGACGAACTCCCAGCCGGTGAGGAAGCCGTGCACCGCCTCGCGTTCACTGACGATGCCGAGTCCAGAGTAGACAGACGGATTGCGCCACGTCGGTCGGCCGAGCACGGTGACCTCGCCCTTGGATGGTGCCAGGAACCCGGCCATCATGTGCAGGAGCGTGGTCTTGCCGGCTCCGTTCGGCCCGAGCAGACCGGTCACCCCGGATCCGAGGGTCATCGTGATGTCGTTGACGGCGACGACGTTGCCGTACCACTTGGACACGCTACGCAGCTCTACCGCCGATCCATTGTGGACGACTGCTGGTGTTTCCGGCGTCTCGGACGCGAGGGCAGTCATGTCTGCTCGCCTCCGCGCTCGCTCCGCTGCTGCCACCCCACGACGTGCCGCGTTGTTCGGCTCGCAAGCTCGCCGAAGCAGCTCCGCTGCGCTTCACGTCTCCGCGGGGACCCCGGCGCGGGCCTCGCGGCCCTGCGATGCTCACTCGCTGTCGGCTCGGTCATCGGGCCACCTTCCGGTACCGGAGAATGAGAAGGCCAACGCAGATCGCGACGAATGGGATGCCGACCACGGCGTAGAGCGGTCCGTAGTTGCCGATGGAGTGTTCGGGGTCGAACCACCACGACGCGATCCCGAAGGCGAGGGAGACCGGACTCACCACGCCGGCCCATTGGATGGCCGCCTGGGCGGCGGTCTCGGACGCCGGGCCACCGCCGGCGCGGGCGGCGGAGACTCCGACGATGATCCCGACGACCGAGTACGTGACCAGGAACGCGGCCGCGATGATCGCCGCCGCCACCCCCCGGCGGCCCGAGAGCGAGCCGATCAGCAGAGACATGCCACCGAAGACGAACGCGTAGACCGCGGCCACCAGCAGGCCCTGACCCCAGTGGCCCACCTCGCGAACGACGGCCGACACACCGTCCACAGTGAACACTCCACCGAGGAGCATCACGGTCTCCGGCACGACCAGCAGCAGCCAGATCGCCGTCATCATCGCCAGCAGCTTGGCGAGGGCGTAGTCGGTGCGCATCAGTGGTCGGGAGAAGTAGAGGGGCAGCACCGAGCCCCGGATGTCCCGCGAGACCAGTTCGGGCGCGACCACCGCGCAGAACAGGGCGATCAACACCCACACGGTCGCCGGGAAGTTCCAGTACGTCACCGGTAGCTCGGCGCCCTGTGAGCGGACCGCGGTGAGCACGACCGCAACCAGGAACACGATCCCGCCGACAGCCCACGGGAACACCTTCGCCTTGCCTCCACGCCCGAAGCCGAACACCGCCCGGACCCCGTGGGTGTAGAGCGATCGCACGGCGTAGGCCCGGCCGAGCCGGGGCCCGTCGTAGCGCTGGTAACCGATGTCATGAATGACACTCTCAGCCGACACGGCTGCCCTCCTGAGGTGCGCTGAAGAGTTCGGCCACCCGGTGGCGTCGCTGGTCCAGCCGGTGCAGCGGCAGGTCCAGGTCGGCCACGGTACCGATGATCTGGTCGTAGGTGGCGTCGTTCTCCAGCGGGACGAGCAGAGCCGCGCCGTCGCGGCCGACGGCGAGGCCCTGGGCGGTGAGCCGGGCGGCGAGATCGTCGACGCCGTCGGTCACCTCGACGACGAGCACGTCGCGGCTCATGGTCATCGAGGAGATCCGGTCAGCGCGCAGTAACCGTCCCGCGTCGATCGCGATCAGCGAGTCACATATGCGTTCCACTTCGCCGAGCAGATGCGAGCAGACCACGATCGAGATTCCGAACTCGGTTCCGATCCGCTGGATCAGGCCGAGCATCGCGTCGCGCCCGGCCGGGTCCAGCCCGTTGGTCGGCTCGTCCAGCAGCAGAAGGTCCGGATCATGCACCAGCGCCTGGGCCAGCTTGACCCGCTGCTTCATGCCGGTCGAGTAACCGCCGATCTGGCGGTACCGCTCCTCGTACAGTCCGACGTGGCGCATCGTCTCCGATGCCCGCTCCCGGGCGGCGGTGCGCGGCAGACCACTCATCCGGGCCATGTGCGTGACGAACTCGGCCGCGGCCACCTCGCCGGGCAGGCAGTCGTGCTCCGGCATGTACCCGACCTTTGCCCGTACCGCGGCGGCGTCGGCGACCGGGTCGAGGCCGAGTACCCGGGTACGCCCGGCCGTGGGCTCGAGCAGACCGAGCAGGATCTTGATGAGGGTCGACTTGCCCGCACCGTTGGCCCCGACAAGGCCGACGATTCCGGGCTCCACCTCGACCGTGAGGTCGCTGAGGGCGACCACGCCGTTGGCGTAGCGCTTCGTGAGCGACTCGGTGGCAATCAAAGTCACCCGCTCACCGTACGGAACCCGCGCCACCCTGTGCATCGGGACATCCCCGGGCGTCACCCCGACCCCGGTCTCGGGGTTGCTCAATCAGCCCGCCTCGCCTCCGCGCTCGCTCCGCTCCTCGGGCCCCGGGCAGCCCTGCGATGCTCACTCGCTGTCGACTCGGTCAGCCCGCCTCGCCTCCGCGCTCGCTCCGCTCCACCCCACGAAGACGCTCCGCTGCGCTCCACGTCTCCGCGAGGACCCCGGAACGGGGCCCAGCGGCCCTGCGATGCTCACTCGCTGTCGGCTCGGTCAGCCCGCCTCGCCTCCGCGCTCGCTCCGCACCTTCCACCCCACGAAGACGCTCCGCTGCGCTCCACGTCTCCGCGAGGACCCCGGAACGGGCCCAGCGGCCCTGCGATGCTCACTCGCTGTCGACTCGGTCAGCCCGCCTCGCCTCCGCGCTCGCTCCGCTCCACCCCACGAAGACGCTCCGCTGCGCTCCACGTCTCCGCGAGGACCCGGAACGGGCCCAGCGGCCCTGCGATGCTCACTCGCTGTCGGCTCGGTCAGCCCGCCTCGCCTCCGCGCTCGCTCCGCTCCTCGGGCCCCGGGCGGCCCTGCGATGCTCACTCGCTGTCGGCTCGGTCAGGCGGAGATCGCGCCGACGAGCGACTCCTGCAGGTAGCTGAGGTATGCGTACACCGAGAGCTGGTCGACCCGGGGCGAACTCGGATTCTTCCCGACGGCCGCGTCCAGCTCAGCCTGGATGTCGGTCTCGTCCTGCACGCCCAGCCGGGTGCCGAGGATGAGCCGAACGTCGGTCAGCGCGCGCAGCCACATATCCGCAGTGGCCTCGTCGAGACGCACCTCGCCGCCATTGGGGAGGAGACTGTCGAGCACCAGTCGAGCCTGATCAAGCTTCGCTGTCTTCAGATCCGCCTCGGTGAGCCGCCGGAACTCGGCCGCCTCGACCGGGTCCTCGGGATAGACATCCGGGAAGAGCCGTTCCACCGCCGGGTCGTCCCGATCGGGCTCGTCCCCGAGCAGCGCTGTCATTTCCGCGATGCATTGTCGCAGGACCTGAGCTTCCTGGCGCTGGAACTTGGCGACGATGTGACCACCCCGGCGCCGGAACATCGTCATGGCTGGTCGACCGTTGCCCACAACCCGTAGCCGTGCAGCCGGGTCGCGTCATACTCCATCCGCTCCCGGGCGCCGCTGGAGACGATCGCCTTTCCCTTGTGGTGGACATCAAGCATCAACTGCTCCGCGCGTTCCCGGCTGTAGCCGAAGAGCTTCTGGAACACCCACGTGACGTACGACATGAGGTTGACCGGATCATTCCAAACCACGGTCACCCAGGCCCGATCAACGGCCGGCACCTCGTCGACGTCCGGGACCTCGACCGGGGCGGTCTGCGGCGAAGCCATGCCCACCATGGTGCCACCGACGTGGGCCAACCGGCACTCCCGGGGGCGAGGTGCTTGCCCCGACAGGTCGGGACCAACAGCCAGGTCGCGACCGTCGGCGAGGACGGGCCGCCGGAGCGTACGGGGTGGTCGGCGTCAGGGAACTCGCGGTGGTTCGAACCGAAGCCAGCGCCGTCCGAGCGTGATCACGGTCCCGGGACGGATGACGACCGGGATGTTCGGCGTCATCTGCTGGCGTTCGGGCACACCGGGCGGCTGGATGTACGTGCCGTTGGACGAGCCGAGGTCGATGAGCTGCACATCCCAGCCGACGAGGGCGATACGGGCGTGCCGGCGCGAGACGACGCCCTCCGCGTCGACAATCTTGAGCGGACGGGCCACCCCCGCGATGGCGTCCGGGTCGGTCTTCGGGTCGCGTCCAATTACGTAGTCGATCTCCAGCGGGACGGTTTTCCCGTCGTCGAGCAGCAGCACGCCCAGGGGGGGCCGGACGCCCTCCCGAGCCACCACCGTCTGCTGGGCCATGGAGATCCCGCACACCGGGCAGTAGGGGTGGCGCGGGTCGATGAAGTGGCCCTTGGGGCAGACGACCCCGATCACATGGGACCGGTCGGCGACCACAGGCGGACCCTCGTCGGCGGGCGGGGCAGCATCGGTGGATCGGGCACCGTCGGGCGGGGCGGCGTCCTCAAACCGGGAGGCGTCCCCGTCAGGCGGGCCAGCGTCGTCAGACGGAGAGGCGTCACCCTCGGCTGAGACGGACTCCTCGGCTGAGACGGACTCCTCGGCTGAGACGGACTCCTCGGCTGAGACTCCGTCGACCGGCGCCGACCACGCAGCCGGCGGTTCCCCTTCATGGGCGGACGTGTCCGCCATGCCACTCGCGGGTACGTCGATCATCGCGTCGTCGGGCGACGTGCGAGGCGCAGGTGGCAACGGCGGCGGCGGCGGCAACGGGAACATTGTCATCGGTCGCTCGGGCAGCGGCGAGGCGGCCGGAAAGGGCGGCGGCGGAGCGGTCACCGGGGCGGCGAAAACGGGCGCGGCAAGCCCCGTGGGCGGCGTCGGTCGGGTCCAGCTCGCGGACGGAACCGAGGGTACGTCCACTGTGGAGTTTTCTGGGATGAAACGAACCCCTGCGGCGGGCACGACTCCGGAGTCGAGCCGGGCCCGGCCGTCGGGCACCCCCGCGGCGGGCAGCTTGAGCTGAATCCGCTGGACGGGCCCGGCCACGAGTTGATCGACGGACGTGATCGCCTCCACGCCGGAGAGGGTGACAGTGCCCGATGGCGTAACGACCTCGGCAACGGCGTTGCCGTGCACCAGCACCGCCAGTCGTCCGTCGCCGGCCGGACCGCTGAGCGCACAGGCCGGGAATCGCGACTCGACATCGGCGGCCAGCAGCGCGGCGACCCGACGTGCGAGGGCAGCGCCGTCACCGCCGGAGCGGGCCACCTCGGCTACGACCGACAGCAGCTCATCCACGCCGTCGCCACCCTCGGCACAGATCAGGAGCAGATCACCACTGCGGGCCACGACGCCGGGGCCTGGGAGCAGTCGGGCAACTCCGTTCATGTGATCGCCTCCTATCCGTACGGTGCCCGCGGATGAAGGGTACTGCTCTTGCGCACACCCCACCGATCGTGACTGCAGCCGGGACGGCCGCCCCGAGAACGTCGGTTCGCCGCGTCCGCATTGACCGTGATCCGAGCCGTACCCTGGAGAGCGTGAATACGGCCCTGCTGACCGACCACTACGAGTTCACGATGCTCTCAGCGGCACTCAAGGACGGCACAGCCGAGCGTGACTGCGTGTTCGAGGTCTTCGCCCGCCGGCTGCCGCCCGGTCGGCGGTACGGCGTGGTCGCCGGAACAGCCCGGCTTGTCGAGGCGTTGGCGTCTTTCCGGTTCGGCGATGCCGAAGTGGGGTTCCTGCTCGAGCGGGGAGTGGTCGATCGGGAGACGGCGCTGTGGCTTGCCGAGTACCGGTTCCGCGGCGACATCGACGGGTACGCGGAGGGGGAGCTCTTCTTCCCCGGATCGCCGATCATGAGCGTCTCGGGCCCCTTCGCCGACTGCGTCGTCTTGGAGACGCTCGTTCTGTCCGTACTCAACCACGACTGCGCCATCGCGGCGGCCGCGGCGAGGATGGTCACGGCGGCGCGGGGACGCTCGGTCATCGAGATGGGATCGCGCCGGACCCACGAGGAGGCGGCCGTCGCCGCCGCCCGGGCCGCTTACCTCGCCGGTTTCGCCGCCACGTCCAACCTGGAGGCTGGACGCCGGTACGGTGTGCCGACAACCGGTACGGCCGCGCACGCGTTCACCCTGGTGCATGACAGCGAGTCGGACGCGTTCGCGTCCCAGCTCACCGCACTCGGCAAGCAGACCACGCTGCTCGTGGATACCTACGACATCACCGAAGGGATACGGAACGCGATCGCGGCCGCTGGGCCGGGTCTCGGAGCGATCCGGCTCGACTCGGGCGACCTGTCCGTCCTGGCCGGCCACGCCCGGCAGCTGCTCGACTCCCTGGGTGCGGTTGACACGAAGATCATCGTATCCGGCGACCTTGACGAGTTCGCGATCGCCGCGCTCGCGGCCGAGCCCGTGGACGCCTACGGCGCCGGCACGGCCGTCGTAACGGGATCGGGGGCGCCAACTGCGAACCTGGTCTACAAACTGGTCGAAGTGGACGGTCGACCGGTTGTGAAACGATCCGAGCACAAGGCCACGATCGGTGGCCGCAAGACCGCAGTACGACGGCACAAGCCGACCGGGACCGCCACCGAAGACGTGGTCGTCTCACAGGGGAGTCCGGCCCCGGCGGCGCACGACCGCCTGCTCCAGCGTGGGTACGTGCGCAACGGCCAACCGGTAGCCGACCGTCCGTCCATTGAGGACTCACGCACCCACCTGCGGGACTGCCTCATCGCCATCCCGTGGGAGGGGCTCAAGCTGTCCGCTGGCGACCCGGCCATCCCGGTCCTGATGCAAGGAGCGTCATCGTGAGCCGTGCACTGATCATTGTGGACGTACAGCGGGACTTCTGCGAGGGCGGGTCGCTCGCCGTCAACGGCGGCGCCGATGTCGCCGCCGGCATCTCCGAGCTGCTCCGCAAGGAACCCGACCGCTGGGACCATGTCGTCGCCACGCAGGATCACCACATCGACCCGGGCTCACACTTCGGCGACCCACCCGACTTCATCGACTCCTGGCCCGTCCACTGTGTCGCCGGGACGTGGGGCGCCGACTTTCATCCGAACCTCGATACTGACCGGTTCGACGCCGTCTTTATCAAGGGTGAGCACGCGGCGGCGTACTCCGGCTTCGAGGGTCACTCCGGCGGCATCAGCCTTGCCGCGTGGTTGAAGATGCGAGATGTGTCCGAAGTGGACATCGCCGGTCTCACTACCGACTACTGCGTCCGGTTGACGGGACTCGACGCGGTGGCCCAAGGTTTCCGCACCACCGTCCTGCTGGACCTGACCGCCGGCGTCGCGGAGCCCACGACGACGCAGGCGGTGGCCGAGCTCCGCGACGCCGGCGTTGTGCTTGCCTAGACGGTTTACTAACGGAATCTGTATAAGCCGGCGTTCCTACCGACACTGTGGTGCAGGTTGGGCCGTTCAGCGGCGGGTGGCGGCAACTTCGCGAGGCTCGGGGCGGGACGTGTCGACCGCGAGCTCGGGGAACTTCGCGTCGAAGGCTGGCCGCTCCGAGCGGATCCGAGGCATTCGATCGAAGTTGCGCAGCGGAGGTGGGCAGCTGGTCGCCCACTCGAGCGACTGGCCGTGTCCCCATGGATCATCGACCTCGACGATGGGGCCGGCCCGGTACGACTTCCACACGTTGTACAGGAACGGCAACGTGGAGATGCCGATGATGAAGGCGCCGAGGGTGGAGATCTCATTGAGCGTGGTGAAGCCGTCGGACGGCAGGTAGTCGTAGTACCGCCGGGGCATGCCCTCCGCGCCGAGCCAGTGTTGGACCAGGAATGTCGTGTTGAAGCCGATGATGGTAAGCCAGAAGTGGATCTTTCCGAGCCGCTCGTCCATCATTCGGCCGGTCATCTTCGGGAACCAGAAGTAGACCCCGCCGTACACCGCGAACACGATCGTCCCGAACAGGACGTAATGGAAGTGGGCGACGACGAAGTACGAGTCGGAGACGTGGAAGTCGACCGGCGGTGAGGCGAGGAGTACGCCGGAGAGCCCACCGAGGAGGAACGTCACGAGGAAGCCGATGGCGAAGAGCATCGGCGTCTCGAACGTGATCTGCCCCCGCCACATCGTGCCGATCCAGTTGAAGAACTTCATTCCAGTGGGGACGGCGATGAGGAACGACAGGAAGGAGAAGAACGGCAGGAGCACCTGACCGGTGGCGAACATGTGGTGCGCCCACACGCTCATCGACAGCGCGGCGATCCCGATCGTGGCCCCAACCAGACCCTTGTACCCGAAGATCGGCTTGCGGCTGAACACCGGGATTATCTCCGAGATGATGCCGAAGAACGGCAGCGCGACGATGTAGACCTCGGGATGGCCGAAGAACCAGAACAGGTGCTGCCAGAGCAACGCGCCCCCGGTATCGCTGTCGAAGACGTGTGCACCCAGATGCCTATCGGCGAGGACCGCGAGCAGTGCGGCGGCCAGGATCGGGAAGACCATGAGCACGAGCAGCGACGTGACCATGATGTTCCAGGTGAAGATCGGCATCCGGAACATGGTCATGCCCGGCGCCCGCAGTGTCAGCACGGTTGTGATCATGTTGACCGCGCCAAGGATGGTGCCCAGACCCGAGATAACCAGGCCGACGATCCACATGTCGGCGCCGACGCCGGGGGAGTTCGACACGTTGGCCAGCGGCTGGTAGGCGAACCAGCCGAAGTCAGCCGCGCCGCCGGGCGTGAGGAAGCCGGCCACCACCATCGTGCCGCCGAAGGCGTACAGCCAGTATGCGAGGGCGTTCAGCCGCGGGAAGCTGACGTCGGGTGCGCCGATCTGCAACGGCACGATGTAGTTGGCGAACGCGAACAGGATCGGGGTCGCGAACAGCAACAGCATGATCGTGCCGTGCATCGTGAACAGCTGGTTGTACTGCTCGGGTGAGAGGAACTGTGTCCCCGGCTGGGCCAGCTCGGCCCGCATGAGCAGCGCCATGAACCCACCGACGAGGAAGAACAGAAAGGACGTGACCATGTACATGATCCCGATCTGCTTCGCGTCGGTCGTCCGCAGGATGTACCCGAAGGCCGAACCCCTGATCTCCTGGCGCACGGGCCAGGGTCGGGTGACGATCGGCTTCGGTGCGACGGTGGTCACTAGGCCTCCAGCGGCGGAATCGGGCAACCGTGATCTTCAGTCGGCCCTCGAACGCAGAATAATCCTTGGCGCTACCCCGCGGGCCCAGGGGGGCGGGCAGATCTCTCTCATGCTCGCTTCCACCCTCGCTCATTGAAGACCGGCGCTGGCCGTCACTGAGATCTGGATGGCGCCGGCGGCGACCGCGCTCAGCGCCAACAGCACCACGCCCCAGATGATCAAGCGGTCGGGGCTCGGCACGCGGCTAAGGTTGTCGATAGCCTTCTCGCCGCGCGTGGGCGACACGTTGGGCCCGTCCGGGGTGCGCGGCTTCGTGAGCGCTGACGCCCACAGTGCGGCAGTGCCGCCGAGCGTCAGGACGATCCCCAGGATCGCCATGATGACCGCGATAAAGCTTCGCACTGCGTCACGTCCTCCCCAACTGTGAACGGCGATCAGGCTAGACCCGCGGTGTCGCACTGGGAAAGCCGGCAACCTCCCGTCCCGTACGGCCAGAACCATGACCAACCGGTCAAACCTCACCGAACTGGGTCGTGCATTCTGGACTTGTGACTGACGACCTGTACCTGACGCCGACCATCACCATCCCGGCGGCCGAGCTGGCCTGGCAGTTCAGCCGGTCGAGTGGTCCGGGCGGACAGGGAGTCAACACCGCGGACTCCAAGGCCGAGCTGCGTTTCGACCTTGCCCGTACCCAAGCTGTCCCGGATCATCTCAGGGCGCGGGCGCTCGATCGTCTGGCCGGACGGCTCATCGACGGCGTACTGATCGTGACCGCCTCGGAACACCGATCGCAGCTGGCCAACCGGCGGGCCGCGCTGGCTCGGCTGACCGCTCTGCTCACCCAGGGCATCGCGCCGCCGGCGCGGGCCAGGCGGGCGACGACGCCGTCCAGGCGGGCGGTGCAGGCGCGGCTGGATGCCAAGCGACGGCGCGGTGAGGTCAAGCGACTGCGGCGTACGCCACCCGAGGGCTGAGCGACTCCACTCAGGGGGTTGCCGTCATCGATACCCTCGTGGACGTGCAGCCTGAGCCCACGCAACCAACCCCGTTGCCCCTCGCCACGGATCTGGCCGACGAAACCAATGACCCCCGGCGGTTCATTGTCTGCGGCGCCAACCCGTTGGCCTACCGGCTGGCCGAGGAGCTGACGACCCGCTACGACGTGGGGGTGACGGCCATCCTGCCGGGTACGGGCGATGTCTGGGGCGACCGGATCCGGCGGCTGGCCGAGGTCGAAGTGGTCGAGGCGGAGCATCTGGATGCCGACGCGTACGAGCGGGCCAGGCTCATCGAAGCCGCCGCGATCGGCTTCATCGATTCCGATGATGGTGGCAATATTGATGCTGCTCTATTGGCGCAGGAGGTGAATCCCGAGCTCCGCATCGTGATCCGGATGTTCAACCATGGCCTCGGCGAACGCATCGCACAGCTGCTCAACGACTGCGTCGTGCTCTCGGCGGCCGAGATCGCCGCACCCGCCTTCGTCGCGGCCGCGCTGAACGAGTCCGCGACCGCTATGTGCATCGGCGGCCGACCCTTCGTCGCCACCCGCCGCGCGCAGGCGGGGCCCGACGATGTCGTGCTCGGGCTGGCCGTCTCGAACAGCGGCACGGTTGAGCCGGAACTGCTGCCCCCGCCGGAGTCGGAGGGCGGTACCGACATCGTGCTGGCCCGGGGTGAACTCCCGAAGCCGCCGGGGCCGCCGCGCTCCCGCCGACAGGTGACCGCGATGTCCGTCCTGCTCGGAGCTCGCCTGCGCCTCGTGCTCGGCGTGCTGCTCGTCGTATTCGCCATTGGAACCGTGGCGCTGACCTGGGCGACGGGAAACCTGGTCCAGGCGGCCTACGTGGCCATTCTGAGCGAACTGACGGGCGCCAACCCGGACGCCGGCGCCCCGGCCGGTGAGAAGATCACCTTGACCGTCCTGACGATCGTGAGCATCGCGTTGATCCCCGCCCTGACTGCGGCGATCGTCGACTCGGCGGTCAAGGCCCGGCTGCGCAGTGAACGGGGCGGAGTACCGGCCGGCATCTCCGGGCATGTCGTGGTCGTCGGCCTCGGGCACGTTGGCACCCGGGTGATTCGTGGGCTCACCGAGAAGGGCATCTCCGTCGTGGCGATCGAGCTGGACCCGTCGGCGACCGGCGTGCAGGTGGCCCGCGACCTGGACATTCCCGTCATCATCGGTGACGCGAGCCAGCCCGAGGTGCTGAACTCGGCCGCGGTCGCCACCTGCCGCGCGCTCGTGGTGGTCTCGACCGACGATGTGATGAACCTGGAGATCTCTCTGCTCGGCCGGGCCGCGCAGCCGGATGTTCGGGTCGTGGTCCGCCTCTTCGACGGCGAGTTCGCCCGCCGGGTCCACCGCGCATTCGGCTTCAACAGCTCCCGCAGCGTGAGCTGGCTGGCCGCTCCGGCGTTCGCCGCCGCCATGCTGGGCCGGGACGTGGTCGCCACGATTCCGGTCCGTCGGCACGTTCTCATCGTGGCCGAGCTGCCGGTACGCGCCGGCTCCCGACTCGAGCACCACACGGCCGCCGAGGTCAACCGAGCGCATGCCGTACGTCTGATCGCGATCCGGACCGGAAGAGACGACCAGATGTTGTGGTTCCCAGCCGAGGGACGCCGGCTCTTCCGTACCGACACCCTCGTGGTCGTCGCCACCAGGACGGGCTTCGGGCGCCTGCTCGTCGACACCCGTACGGACAGGACTCTCCAGACGCCCGAACCGGCCGGACTGCTCCGGCCGTGGGAGACGCCGTACCAGCGCCTCGGCGCCACGTCACCCGACGGCGGTCCAGCGCCTGTCGAGAATCAGCCGATCGGGCCCACAGACAACGACTCGACGCGACCGGCATGATGATGCCCGTGGGGACGAACGATCAACCAGCTCAGGGCACCGTCACGGCTCCGCCGGCTCCGGTCGCCTCATTCGACTCGAGCGGAACCATCCGGATCGGGCGGGACCCCGGCAGCGACATCGTGCTCAACGATTTGTGGGTCTCCAGCCAGCACGCCGAGGTCCGCAAGGTCGGCGACGAGCACCAACTGGTCGACCTGGGAAGCACCAACGGCCTGCACCATAACGGCCGGCGCGTACCCCGTGGTGTGCTCGCGCCCGGCGACACGTTCACGATCGGCCGACACGAGTTCCTCTTCGACGGCGTCGCCATCTACCAGCACGACGACCAGGGGCCGACGTCGATCATCGCTGACGACATCACGGTCCAGATCGCCAAGCACATCCTGCTCGACGACGTGAGCTTCGCGCTGCGCCACGGCACCCTGCTCGGCATCATCGGGCCCAGCGGCTGCGGCAAGTCGACGCTGCTCCGGACGATGACCGGGATCCAGTTGGCAAGCCAGGGCCAACTGCTCTACGACGGCAAGGACCTGCACAAGCACTATGACGAACTGCGTACGCGCATCGGAATGGTCCCACAGGATGATGTCCTGCACCGTCAGCTGACCGTGCGGCGAGCGCTGCGGTTCGCTGCGTCGTTGCGCTTCTCCGACGACGTACCGCGACGCCAGCGGTGGAAGCGGGTCAACGAGGTGATCGAGCTGCTCGGTCTGACGGAGTACGCGAAGCAGCGCATCGACACTCTCTCCGGTGGTCAGCGCAAGCGGACATCGGTGGCCCTGGAGCTGCTGACGGAGCCGTCGCTGCTCGCGTTGGACGAGCCGACCTCGGGTCTGGACCCGGCCCTCGACAAGGAGGTCATGCGCGAGCTGCGGTTGCTGGCCGACCGCGGTCGTACGGTCGTCGTCGTCACCCACAGCGTGCTGCATCTCGGTCTGTGCGACCACGTACTGGTGATGTGCCTCGGTGGACGGATGGGTTTCTTCGGTCCGCCGGACGAACTGCTCGGCTTCTTCGGCTCCGAGGACTTCGCCGATGTATTCGACAAGGTGACCAACGACCCGCACCGGTGGGCGCAGATCTATCGCAACTCGGACATCTACCGGAAGTACGTCGGCGAGGTAGCGCTGGATCTGGCTCGCCGTGACGTGCGGCCCACGATCCCCTCCGTCCTGCCTACGCTTCGGCCTGCCCCCGCGCCGGCGGCGACTCCAGCGGGAGGTCCCGTCGTGGTGGCCGATCCCGCATGGGTGGCCGACCCGCAGGAGTGGCCGGCCGGAGCGGTTCCCGCCCAGGGCGCGCCCACGGCCGTGGCTGCACCCCTCCCGTCCCCGGTGCCGCCGGCCACGCCGGCTCCGGTCGTTGCTGCCGCATCTGCTCCCGCGCGGGCACCGGCCACAGCACCAAGGCCGCGTCCGGCGCCGAAGAACGACCTGCTTCAGCGGGTCGCCGACCGGGTATTCGCCGACTCGGGCCGGGCCATGAAGCAGGCGCCGACCGGTGTCCAGAGCATGTCCATCAAGCACCGTGCCCTGCACCCCATCGTCCCGCTGCGACAGTTCCTCACGCTCAGCCTTCGGATGATCACTGTCATCATCTCCGACCGCGGCTACGCCGTCTTCCTCCTGGGCCTGCCGCTGGCCCTGGCACTGCTGAGCCGGGCCGTTCCGGGTAACAAGGGTTTGACGCCCGATCCGTTCGGGGCGAGCCTGCAAGCCGACCGCCTGCTGGTCGTGTTCATCATCGGCGCCGCGTTCATGGGCATGGCTATCGCCATCCGCGAGATCATCAACGAGTCGTCGATCTACCGTCGGGAACGGGCGATCGGTCTGTCCCCGAGCGCCTACCTCGCGTCGAAGCTCGCGGTCTTCATCATCATCGATATCATCCAGATCATCATCTTTGTGAACCTGGCCCTCCTCGGCCAGGGCGGCCCGACGGACCCCCTGGTCTTCCACGGAGGTACGACCGAGGTCATCTTCGCCGTCAGCCTCGTGGCCATCGCCTCCACGTCTCTGGGCCTGCTCGGTAGCGCGCTCGTGCGCACCTCCGACCAGACGACGCCGATCCTGGTGGTCAGCGTGATGGCCCAGCTCGTTCTCTGCGGCGGACTGTTCCAGATCGCCGGGCAGAAGACCTTGGAGATCATTTCCTGGATCGACCCGAGCCGGTGGGGGTTCGCGGCGAGTGCGGCCACGACCAACCTGGTGAACTTCCCGCTGCAGGATCCGATCTGGACACACGCGCCGTTCAACTGGTGGCGCGCGGTCGTGATTCTCTTCGTGCAGATCGTGCTTCTCGTCGCCGGCGCCCGGCTCGCTCTGCGACGGTACGAGCCGGGCCGGGCCTAACTGCGCCGGTCAGCAGGAGGCCAGGAGTCGCCCCAGGCGAGGTCGCGGGCGGCGTGGTACGTCGCACCGTGTCGATTGGAGACCACTTCGCGCACCAGTCCCTGTGTGGGCGTGCAGACATACAGCGACACCAGCCCCTTACCATAGTGTGGCCGGCGCAGCACCCGGCCGGTCAGCCGCGCGTTGCCGGAGCGGACGGCGGCAACGTAGGAGAACTTTTCGTCCTCGTACCCTAGATCAGCCCCCTTGAGTCTCCTGTGGACAGAGGATCGGTTGAGACGGACGGCGAAATGACACCAGTCCCGGCCGGGGAGCATGGGGCAGGCGGTCTGATGCGGGCAGGGTGCGACGATCGTCATACCGCCGTCGATCATGGCTTGCCGGGCCGCGAGGATCCGTTCGTACCCGGCCGGAGTCCCCGGCTCGACGACCATGAGTGCCTTCGCCACGGCAGCCGCTCGATCGACCACCAGCCGTCGCTCGGCCGGCGCGAGCTCACCGAGCACATAGGAGAGTGTGACGAGGTCGGCTGGAGCGAGCTCGGCCTCGACGACACCCGCCTGCTGCCACCGCGCACCTCGCAGCGACGAGCGCGCGGCGAGCTCGCGGCCCAGGGCCAGGGTGGCACCGACCTTGTCGATGACGACCACAGTGGACAGGCTCGCGAACTCCTCAGCCGCCGCCCAGGCAGCGGCGCCGGTGCCCCCACCCAGGTCGACCAGACCTCGCGGCGCGAGTCCCGGCACAGCGGATGCCACGTGCCGCAGAGCCGTCCGCGCCGCGGCGTATGTCGCCGGCATCCGGTAGCCGGCGTACGCGAGCGCGTCATCCACAGTGGACAGAATCGGCGTCGCGCCCGGACCGCTTGACCGGTACGCCTCGATCAGCCGCTCCACATTCCCGCTGGCCGCCCGAAGGTCGACCCCGGCGAGCGCGCCGTCCAGCGATGCGCGCAGATCGGGCGGTAACTCCACCCAGCGAGGTTATCCGGACCTCAGGCCAGGAACACCGCCAGTACCCAGACGAAGGCGACCGAGAACGCCGCGGCAATCTCGATCATTACGGCGAGTCCGACCGCCTTCAGCGCCGCCACCGTGGACCGCCAGGCCTGCTCGCCGTTGCGGTTGCGGGCGAGCTCGGCGAGCAGTACGCCGACCACGAATCCGATCGGCAGTCCGATCACCGGGATGACGAAGAAGCCGATGATACCGAGGATGCCACCAACCACAATGGACAACGTTCGGACACCACTCGCCTTCATGTTGCGGCCCGGCAACGCGTACTTGATCCCAGCACCGATCAGGGCGACCAACGTTGCGATGGCGAGGAAAAGCCAGCGCGCGGATCCGGCGCCGCCTATGAAGGTCCACAGCAGGACGCCGGCCCAGCTCAGTAGCAGGCCCGGGATTCCCGGAATGAGGACACCGACGACGCCGGCTGCGATGATGACACCGCAGACGACGGTGACGCCGACGTGGGTGGCCGAAGAGAACACGAGGGGTGCCTTTCCTTGAGCGCGGGGGCGCGAGGTCCACTCCCATTCGTACCAGCCCCGCGCCACTCCGGAGCTGACGCTCGCTCCCCGCGCTCGCTCGGGCCAGGCCGATGAGGGCTGCCCGGGGTCAATGGCCCAGGCGCACTCTTGCCCGTCCCGCACGGGTGAAGACGAGCTCGCGAACGGAATGCCCCGCGTCGAGCGCCCGTTGCTCGAATTTCGTCACCGGACGCGTCTCTCGGCTCCCGTAGCCACTGTATACATTGGACAATTCAGGATCGGCGGCGAGCACGCCGAGCATCCACACGGCGTATCCGAGCTCGTCGGTCGCGCAGCGTAACGTACCGCCCGGTGCGAGACGGCTTCGCAGGAGCGCCACGTGCTCCGGTGTGACGAGCCGTCGCTTGTGATGGCGGGCCTTCGGCCATGGGTCGGGAAAGAACAGGTACACCGCGGCCAGGACTCCGGGCGTGAGCCTTCGGCGGGCGAACTCGAGCGCGTCTCCTTCCACCACCCGTACGTTGGTCAGGCCGGCCTGGTCGACGAGGGCGATCAGGTTGGCGACCCCCGGCCGGTGCACCTCGACCGCGAGATAGTCCCGACCCTGGTCGCCGGCTGCCATCGCCGCCGTGGCCTCGCCCATCCCGGAGCCGATCTCGAGGACCGCGGGCGCGACTCGACCGAACACAGCCGGCAGATCCAGCGGCTCGCCGTCGACTGCGAGGGTGAGGCGTGGGCCGAGGTCGGCCAGGGCGGTGCGGTGCCGACCACTGAGGCGCCCCTGGCGCCGGTGGTAGGTACGGATGGGCCCGACCGTGCTCACAACGCGACAAGGTTACTTCTATCTTCTGGATCGGCCGCAATGCAGCAGACCGCGGCCCCAACGTGCTGAGTCCCCGCGGCTGGCGCTCATGATGCTCACCCGGCCGGGAAAGGCCTATCCTCGTGCTCAACTGCCCGAAGGCGTTCCGTAATGTCTCCATTGACAATCCGCGCACGTGGGTCGGCCACGTCGCTGACGATACGAAGGACAGTGAAGTGGCCAGTGTGGAACGGACCCTCGTCGTACTGAAGCCCGACGCGGTGGCGCGCGGCCTGGTCGGGCGACTGATCCAACGGTTCGAAGACGCCGGCTTCAAGATTGTCGGCGCCAAGATGAAGATCATGGACGCCGAGTTCACCCGCAAGCATTACTACGACATAGAAGAGCGTCACGGAAAGGCGGTCTACGACGCGACCGCCGCCGCCATGATGCGGGGTCCTGTCCTCGCCGTGGTGATCGAAGGTGTGGAGGCCGTGGCGAACATCCGCCGTTTGGTGGGCAACACGTATCCCAACGAGGCGCCACCCGGGACGATCCGCGGCGACTTCGCGCATCAGTCGAAGGCCTACTGCATCGATCAGGACAAAGCGGTGGCGAATCTGGTCCACGCGTCCGGTAACGCGGACGAGGCGAAGCAGGAGCTCGACCTCTGGTTCACTGCTGAGGAGCTCTTCGAATACCACACACTCGCCGAGACGTTCACGTTCTGAGCTGGCGGGGTGATCACTGTCAAGTTCCCTGACCTTGCCGGCCGCGTCGTCGTGATCACCGGCGGCTCCGGCGGAATCGGACCCGGAACCGCCCGCGCCTTCGCCGCCCAGGACGCCGACGTCGTGGTCAACTGACGCGATGGCTCGGCGCTGACCGCCGTCGTCGACTCGATCAGGTCAGCCGGAGGTCGGGCCCGCGCGGTCACGGCCCACCTGACCGATGAGGCCGCCGTGACTCGACTCGCGGACGCCGCCCTGGACCACGGTCCTGTCGACGTCGGGTGCGCTTTCGCCGGCAGTGTCGCGAACTGTGGTGTCCCGTGGGACGTTGTGAGATCGACTCCCGGAGCGGGGTCAAGGGGTCGTTGGTCTCTCACATCCCGGGATGAACGCCGAAGATCGCTGTTGCGGCATCAGAAACGACGCCTGTGATCCCGTTTGCAAATTCTCGGTTCTGCAGGGGCGAAGACACTCCTAGGGAAAGCCCGGCGGCAGTGCCGGCCGCCAATTGTATCCAGATGCTGGGAATCGACCGCAAGATCGCTGTCAGGGCATCAGAAGCGCCGCCGGGCGTCGTTTCTGGTGATGAAACACCGATCTTCGGCCGGCTATCCCGGGATGTGAGACACCGCCGGCGGGCTTTCCCTTTGGGATGCCTTGCCGCCGCGGAAAGCGAGATTGCCGGAGGTCGCACGCTTCGTTTCCGGTGCTGGAAGACCTACGTC
>JBKPDY010000029.1:0-17477 GCA_046728155.1 Actinomycetota bacterium | reverse complement strand
GCCGCCCGCAACCCGGACGGAAGTATCGAGGCGGACCACCGGGGGCCCAGGAGTGGTCCGCAGCGCCTCAGCATCTGACCCGACCGGAACCGGTGCGGCCCAAGCGAAGTAAGCGCGGCAGGCAGGTTCGGAGGTGTCGCGCACATAGGACCCACACGGGGCCCACAAAGATCAAGGCTGCATAGCTCGATAGCTATACGGCCTGCTCACGACTGGTGCGCCGCCAGGGACTCGAACCCCGAACCCGCGGATTAAGAGCGCGGATGACGACGTGCCGGACGGTGATGAGTGATGCCAGACTCTCGTTTCCGCAGCTCAGAATGGGTCCGGCAGTACCGGTCCGGACCAGAGTCAACCAGGGCTCACCGGCGGGTCCGTGAGCACTCCGTTAGCACCATCGCTGCCGCCGCAAGTAAATAACGGACGCCGGGGGAGAGGCGCGCCGAGTCCGCCGCTTGCCTCCCCGACTGCCCGTAAGCCGGCTCCTGAGCTCGTCGGCACCAGTCGGAGTGAGGGTACCCGGCTCCGCGACGTGGAGCGGCGGTTCCTGATCGCCATCCAGACCATCGTGTTCGGTGGGGTCATGGTGCTGACTATCGGCGCCGGGATGCTGTCCTGGTCGCACCTGACGCACATCGCCGCCACCAATGGCCACATCGCCCCGCCGTCGCTGTTGTTCGTGTTCCCGACCATCGTCGATGGCTTCATGGTGATGGGCTCGGCGGTGGTGATGCGTCACCACATTGCCGACAAGGTGGGCGGCCGGACCTGGTATGCCGGCGCCCTGGTGGCGGCGACCGCGACCCTCAGCATCTGCCTGAACATCCAGGACTCGACCGGGCGTGACGTTGTCCCGGCGTGGGCGCTGCCGGGCATCGCCCCAGCGTTGTACATGCTGGGCACCGAGCTCGGCCTGACCGAGCTGCGGCTCCTGATGCGCCAACTGAGGGCGCGTATCCAGGAGATGACGCCGGCGCCGCTGCTACCGCCCGAGCCGCAGACACCGTCCAAGAAGGACATTGTTCTGGAGGCGCTCGCGCATACGCGCGGCAACGTCAAGGCAGCCCTCAGGCTGCTGTCTGACCGCGGCGTGAGCGTCGATCGGTCATACGTGTACGAGATCAAAAGGGAGGCGGCCATGCAAGCAATAGGTCCCAGGTCAAGGTGACAAAGTGATTCGCACCGGCATGCACTGGTCTTGGCGCGGCAGATCGTGACGAGGTCGGGCCCCGTGCCGGCGAAGCCCATGTTCGCGATGGTCAGGTTGTCGAAGACGTCGGCGTACCAACGGGGCGGCACGCAGAAGGTATGGTTCTCGTCGTGCTGGTCCTGGGTGCGGCGTTGGCCGGCGGCGCGGCCGTTGGGTTCGCCGTGCTGTTCGGCTGCCAGGAGGGCGCAAAGCCAGTAGTACGCCCAAGTTGAGTACCTGAAGGTAACGGCCTTAACGCCGTCCCGCGGCGCGTGGATGTGGTGGCCGCGCCGCCGTTCGCGTCGGAAGGGTGTGTTCGCGACCGACAGCCCCACCCCGTGACCGAGGTATACGGCCGCGGCGGCAAGCAGGGCGCCCTCCGCCGCGTGACCGCGCCACACCAGCCATCCCGCCTCGGCGGCCAGCGCGAGAGCGATCACCCCGGTCATGACGACCGACACGATGAGCGACAAGGGCAGCCGCCGCCCGGTCCAGCCCGCCGGGGTCGGCAGCGCAAACGCACCCGGCGTGCGGGCCACCGGGGCGGTGGTTAGACCCGGTTGAACGGCGGTATCGGCGGGGAGATGGTCGACACCACCTGGAACGCCACGAACGCGCCGAGGCTGAGGTACGTGTTGACCGCCGACAGGCCGAGCGCCACCAGGTAGAACGACTGGTACACGTAGATGCGCCGGCGCAGCGCCCCCCGGACCTCCTTGGTGGCCTGCTCCCGGAACAGCCCGGGCCCGCTCGGCGTACGCGATGCTCGCGTAGAGGAGCGACCCCATCAGCAGCAGGTTGAGCCAGTACACGACGAACGGGCTGCGGAAGGTGAGGTACGTGGACAGAAACCCGGTGGAGAACGGCATCAGGACGACGGCCGCCAGGAAGGCCAGGTGGATCAAGGTCAGCGGGCGGTTGACGCGTTCGAAGTGGTTGAGCTGGGTCTGCTGGCCGACCCAGAAGATCGCGAGGGTCATGAAGCTCATCGCGTAGGGCACCAGCTTGGGCGCGATGCCCGCCAGCACGTGCAACGCGGCGCGCTCGGAGCCCAGCGCGCCGGGTGTCCACAGTGGATGCTGGCCGTGGTGCGCCGCCGTGCCGTGCACCGCGAGGTCGAGCACCAGTAGGGTCATCGCGACGGCGAAGATGCCGTCGCTGAGCGCCGCCAGCCGCTCGACGTTCTGCCCGGCGATCTGGGGGTAGCTTGTGGTCACTCTCCGACCGCGTTGAACAGTGGGGCGATCTCGCCGCGGTTGAGCCGCCGGGTCCGCCCGGGCTTCAGGTCGCCGAGGCGTACTGGTCCGATCGCCGTGCGCGACACCGGGTATCCCACCTCCTCTATCAGCCGGCGTACCACGTGTTTGCGCCCCTCGTGCAGCACGACCTCCACGAGTACCCGTCCGGGTACCGAATCGTTCAGCCGGACCGCCCGTCCTCATGCTCCACACCGGCCAAAGGCTGCCTGCGACGAGGAGCCACAGCCGCACTCTGTGGTTTACCGCCGGGGCCGGGAGGTGGCAGCCTGACACACTCTGACGGATGAGCACACCGCCGCCGACGTTCCTCGCCGACCGGGCCAAGCTTTGGCGGTTGGCTGAGCGTGTTGCCGAAGGAACCCAGACGGAGCCGGACTACGTATTCATGCCCGCCGGGCTGCGCCTGGAGGACCCTAGCACCGTCCGCGGCTGTGACTACGAGAGCCACCCCGCTCGGCCTGACTGAGTTGCGCCTCCTGATGCGCCAGCTGCGGGCACGAATCCGCGAGGTGACACCTGCACCGCTGCTGCCGCCTGAGCCCGCGACACCGTCGAAGCGAGACTTGGTGCTCGAGGCCTTGGTCCAGACGCGGGGCGACGTCAAGGCAGCACTCAAACTGCTCGGCGAACGCGGGGTGAGCGTCGACCGGTCGTACGTATACGAGATCAAACGCGAGGCAGCCAGCGACCGGCGTGGTCGCGCGACCCCGCCAAGGCGGTCGGCATAGCAGTCGTGACGTGATACAACGCAGAAGCCGGCCAGCCCATTACAAGCGAGCCGGGCCGGTAGCGCCCGGATACAACAACTACCCGTTGGCATTCGACTTTCGGCAACGTGAATGTCCGCTGCTATTAATGAGATGATTCGAATACTCCAAAGGGGACTGGCCATGAATTACTGCCACAGCTGCAAGACCGAATACCAAGAAGCGGGCGCACGCCTTATCCGAGTGGTTTGCGGGCGCGGAATCGCATGGCCAGGCCCGCCAGGCCCGGTCGCAACATGATCGTCTCGGTTGGCAGGTCGTCGAGCCGTTCCCGGAGCTGCCCGAGGGTCATCAGCCGGTGGCGGGCGCCTTCGGCCTGGTGCAGCCAGCGGGCCAGGCGGCTGGCCACTAGGTCGTAGCCGATGAGCACACCGCCAGGTCGCAACACCCGCAGGGCCTCGCTCAGTGCGGCCTCCCAGTCGATCACATGGTGGAGCATGATGAACGACAGCACCGCATCGAACCGGTCGTCCGGGAACGGCAGCCGAGTGGCATCGGCCTGCTGCACGCCGGCCCGGTCGGCGAACGGGGCCAGGCGGGCGCGGGCCGCGGCGACCATCGGCTCGTCGTAGTCGGTGACGGTTATCCGTAGCGTGGGGTAGGTGGGCAGCAGCCGGGCGGCCATCGCGCCGCTGCCGCCGCCGATCTCTAGTACCTCACCGTCGAGCCGCTCGCCCTGCAAGGCCCAGGGCACCACGACCCGGCCGGCGAACGCACGCCAGCCCGCACCGCGGCAGAACGCGGACTCGAACCGCGACATCGCAGGCATCGCGAGACTTCCTCCTATCCATGGCCGACACAACCCTGGCTGACAAGATGCCGGGCGGTGCCCGACTCGGGCCGCAGCAGCGTGGCGAGGACCCGGATCAGGGTGGTCTTCCCCGCGCCGGTGGGGGCCGAGCAGTCCGTAGATGACGCCGCGCGGGATGGTCAGATCGAGTCCGTCCAGGGATGTGGTGCCTTAGCGGTACCGCTTGGTCAGCTCGTACACGGTGATGATCGGGTTCATCGCGACCCCGTCGCTTGTGTACTTGTCAGTGAACATATCCACAAGTACACTTTCAAGTCAATAAGATGGAGAGTGGCGAACATGGCTGATGTGAGATCCGAGCCGGTGCGGCGCCTGCCGCGTGCGCAGCGGCGTGAGCAGATCCTCGCGGCGGCGACGACGGCGTTCGCCCATAACGGTTTCACCGCGACCGGGCTGGATGACATCGCCGCCCAGGCCGGCGTCACCCGGGTGATTCTGTACCGGCACTTCGACTCCAAGACCGACCTGTACCAGGCTGCGTTGGACCGGTTTTGCGCCGTCCTCGGCGACCACGTCGCCGAGCCGGTGGGCGGGTTCACCGACGCCAGCATCGACGGGCTGCTGAAGGCCGCGATCGCCGAACCCGACGGGTTCCGGCTGCTGTTCGCCCACGCCGCCCGAGAGCCGGAGTTCAAGGCCCGCGCGGAGCAGTTCCGCGCCGACATCACCGAGATCGCGGTCCTGCAGCTCTCCAAGATGGTCGACGATCAGCGGTGGGCGCGTTGGGCCGCACACTTGGCACCGACCGCGGCGATCGAGGCGATCCTGGCCTGGCTCGACGCCGGGCAGCCCGACCCGGACCTGGCCGCCGACCGGGTCCGGCACGTCATCGCCGGAGTCATCGCCGCCGCCAGCGCCCGCACCGACCTCGACTACCTTTCCCTGACCGCATGACACCACGCCCGCCGATCGGCTGGAGGACATCGTGAGCACAACCCAGGACCAGACCGCGAAGGTACGCCGCGTCTGGGAGAAGGGGGCACCGGGCTACGACAAGCAGATCGCCTTCTTCGAGAAGGGCTGGTTCGGCGGTGGCCGGGAATGGCTCGGCGCCCGCGCCCGGGGCCGGGTCCTGGAGGTTGCGATCGGCACCGGGCTGAACCTGCCGTTCTACCCGGCCGACACGACGATCGCGGGGATTGACCTGAGCCCAGCGATGCTTGCGATAGCCCGGCAGCGCGCCGCCGACCTCGGTGTGCATGTCGACCTGCATACCGGCGATGCCGAAGCCCTGCCGTTCGACGATGCGGTGTTCGACACCGTGGTCTGCGCGCTGTCGCTGTGCACCATCCCCGACCCGGCCACCGCGATCGCCGAGATGCGCCGGGTGCTGGTACCGGGCGGGCGGCTGCTCCTGCTCGACCACATCGGCAGCACGTGGCCACCGATCTGGGCCGCGCAGTGGCTGGTGGAGCAGGTGACGATCCGCGCCGCCGGTGAGCACTTCACCCGCCGCCAGCTCCCGCTGGTACGCGCCGCCGGGTTGGATATCGTCGAGGTCCAGCGGCTCAAGGCCGGCACGGTCGAACGCGTCTTCGCCCGCAACTCGGCCAGCCAGTAGCGTACGGCCTGGTCGGGGAGCCGCTGCCATGATCGGAGCCAGGATCGGCGCCGGCCGCGAGGCGGACGTGCACGCCTGGGGCGGCGACGCGGTCGTCAAGCTGTACCGTCCCGGATTCGGCGGGCACCGCGCGGAGGCGCTGGCCCTGGCCAACCTCGACGGTCAAGGAGTCGCCCCGAGGCTGATCGACACCGTGGAGTGCGACGGCCGTGTCGGTCTGGTGCTGGAGCGTCTGGCCGGGTCGGACATGCTGTCGCTGGTGCAGCGCCAGCCGTGGCGGCTGCTCGGCCTGGCCCCGGCGCTGGCCGGTGCCCATCTCGTCGTCCACCACGTCCGGGCTCCCGCGGAACTGCCCGCCTTGCGCGACGTCCTCGCCGCCCGTATCGACGACGCCGTGGTGCCACCGCGTCTGCGTGGGTACGCGTTGCGGGTCCTTGACGGGCTCCCCGACGGGGACCGCTTGTGCCACGGGGACTATCACCCGGGCAACGTCCTGGTCGCCGCCGACCGGGTCGCGGTCATCGACTGGGCCAACGCGACGCGCGGCGCGCCGGAAGCCGACCACGCGCGCACCATGCTCCTGGTGCGGTGGGCTGATCCGCTGCCCGGCACACCCCTGGCATCCCGGGCGCTGATGGCCGCCGGCCGTTCCGTGTTCGCCCACAGCTACGCGCGGGCGTACCGTGCCGGCTCGTCGCAGCCGGTGCCGCAGGTGGACTCATGGCTGGTGGTCAACGCCGCGGCGCGACTTGCCGAAGGCATAGAGGTCGAACAGGCCACGCTCATCGGCTTACTCGATCGCGCTCAGCGCAGGTAGGTGCCTGCGCGCCGGCCTGCCGGTCTGTCGGCGCTGCGAACGACGCATGGACGCTAGCGTTGCCGCCACAGATGGACCGGCGCCAGCCGCACCGTCATGAGCACCGCACGGGTATCTCATCCCGCCTGGTCGTGCGCCAGTCGGAGCCATCCGGTCAGCTCGTCGTCGACCTCGGCGACCGCAACCAGCCGGACCCGGTGGGTGAACAGGCCGTTGAAGCCGGCAGCGGGTTCGAGGCGCCCTTCGGCGGGTTGGTCTTTGAGGATGAGTCCGAGGTCGACACGGCCGGTCGTGCTTGGTTGGAGCATCGCGAACTGTTTGCGGCGTCGCAGACTCAGGTAGCCCTTCTTGGGCGCGATGGTGACGTCGTCGCCGAAGGTGGCCACGGCTTTCATGAGCGCCTCGTGGATCGGGCTTGCCGCGGCTTTCTTGCCGTGTAAAGGGCTGCGGTGGGGTCACTGGTGTCTTCGTGCGGCGCCTCGGCGGCCTGCCGGGCGAGCAGCGACACCCGGTGGGCGGCGCCGTGGGTCATGCCGTACTCGCCTTTGAGCATGGCGACGACGTCGGTGTGTTTGGTCTTGCCGCTGCTGGAGATGAGGGCGCACCACTCGGGCATGGTCTTGCCGTAGGTCGCTTCGATGTTGCGGATCTGGGACTGGAGTCCGTCCTCCACACTGGCCATCGGCGGGTCCTTTCAGGTCAGGCGTTGTTCGAGCAGGGCGCGCTCGGCGGGGTTGGCGGTCAGCCCGAGTGCCCGTTCGTCGGCGCGTCGGGCCTCGACGCTGCGGCCGAGCGCGCGCAGCAGTTCGGCGCGGGTGGCGTGGAAGAGGTGGTAGCGGTCCAGTTCGTCGGCGAGAGCGTCGACCTCCTCGAGCGCGGCCTGCACGCCGAGCACCTGACCGAGGGCGATTGCCCGGTGCAGCCGGATGACCGGCGAGGGCTGGCGGCGCAGCAGTGCGTCATACAGCAGCAGGATCTGCATCCAGTCGGTGGTCTGCCAGCTGTCGGCTTCGGCGTGGCAGGCGACGATGGCTGCCTGCAGCTGGTACGGCCCGGGCCGGCCGAGCCGCCCGGCGCGGACCAGAAGGTCGGCCGCGGCGGCGATCTCAGCCCGATTCCAGAGACTGCGGTCCTGATCTCGAAGCAGGACCAGCCGGCCGCGGCGATCGAAGCGCGCGGCGGCGCGGGCGCGGTGCAACCGGATCAGCGCGAGCAGGCCGAGTACCTCCGGCTCGGTCGGCATCAGCCGGACCAGCAGCTCCGCCAACCAGTCCGCGTCGTCGGTGAGGTCGTGTCGCTGCGGCCTCTCGCCGGCGCTGCATAGGTATCCCTCGTTGAACAGCAGGTAGATCACCGCGAGCACGTCGCCGAGCCGCTCGCCGAGCTCGTCGTCGGCCGGCACCCGGTACGGGACCGCGGCGGCGGCGATCTTCCGCCGGGCCCGGGTCAGCCGCTGCACGATCGCCGCTTCTGACACCATGAACGCGTTAGCGATCTCGGCCGTATTCAGCCTGCACACGGTCCGCAGCGTCAACGCCACCCGCGCCTCGGGCGATAGCGCGGGGTGGCAGCAGGTGAACACCAGCCGTAGCCGGTCGTCGTCGGCTTCCGGCTCGGACGGGTGTTCGGTCGGCCAGGCGAGCTGGGCCAGCTTCTCCCGGTGGCGCATGTCGCGGCGCAGCACGTCGACGGCCCTGCGGCGGGCCACCGTCCGCAGCCAGGCGGCCGGCCGCTGTGGTACCCCGTCGACCGGCCACTGCTGCCAGGCAGCCAGCAGCGCATCCTGGACGACCTCTTCGGCGGCGGCGAAGTCGCCCAGGACCCGCATCACCAAGGCGGTCAACCGGCTGCCTTCCTCGCGGAAGACGGCCGCGAGCGCGTCGCGACTGGCGGCAAACACATCACCCTGTGCGGACATCTCAGTTCCGAGCGGCGTGTCGCGGCCTGCGGTTACCGCCGTGTCACCACCGGGCGGATCTCCACCGTCCCTCGTCCTGGCCATGCCTTCGCCATCCTCAACGCCTCGTCCAGGTCGGACACCTCGATTTCGGCGTATCCGCCGATGGCCTCCTTGCCTTCCAGGAACGGTCCGTCGGTGACCACCGGCGAACCGTCCGGCCCGAACCGAACCGAGGTCGCCGTGTCCGGTGCCTGCAACTGGTTGCTCCCGCCGATCTCCGAGCGGTGCTCGGCAAACCAGGCACCAACCTGGGCGTACCGGGCCCGCAGCTCCTCGGGCGAGAGCGCCTCGAACGCCGCAGCGTCCTCGTCGGTCCCGCAGAACAGCAGCACGTACTTCATGCCTCACCTCCACCCGGTCCGTCGAACGAGACCGCACCCAACTCGACACCACGGTCCGCGATGTTTGGGCCGTTGGAAGGGCAGGTGAACGACCCGATTATCCAGCTCAACGGGTCGCGCCTGGTTGGTGCCCGGGCTGCTGGCCCAGGTCGCGCTGTTCGCCGGGGCCGGCACGGCCGCCGGGGGCTGGCCGACAACCTGGGCACCGTGGAGCGGCTGCGCGGTCAACGCCACAGCCCGGCGGTCAGCGTGTCTGGCCGACGTAGCGGATGCCGCCCGCCTGGATGGTCCCGGTGTCGATGGCGGCCTGCTCGTCGGACTCGGTGGTATCGGCCAAGTCGGCGAAGAAGTACGGCCCGGACTCCCACCGCCGGCGGCGGAACCGGGCATCGAGGCCGGCGAGGATCCGCTGGCCGGTGTGCAGGCCCTCCTCGTCGGCCCACGACCGCAGGTAATCGGGCCACGGCAGGCCGGACTCGACCCAACGGTCCCGGTGCCGGTGCAACCAACCCTGGTGATCCTCGTCGCGGGCCGGGCCGAGGCGGGCGAAGCACCACCCGGCGGTACGCTCGTCGAAGCGTTCCAGCGCCCACTCCACCACGACCAGCACCCCGCCGGCGGTGAGCGTGTCGTGGATCAGGTCAAGGACTCGCCCGAGGTCGGCGACGTGGTGCAGCGACGTGCACGCCACCACCGCGTCGACCGGTTGCGGCGGCCGGTCATCCTCGTAGCTGACCCGGTGGTAGCCGGGCTCGTCCGGCGCCCGCGGATCGATCCCGACCGCCGCGTACCCGCCGCTGCGCAGCGCGGGGACGAAGCCGCCGAGCGGCCCGCAGCCTAGCTCCAGCACCCGGGCCGGCGCCGCCGGCAGCTGGTCGCGGACAAATGGCCACTGCGCGGCCAGCCAGCGCCGGTCAGCGTGAACATCCACCCGGTCACTCCTACGCCGCGCCGCCGCCGTCGGCAAGCACCTGGGACCGCCCTGGGCCGGAGATGCGGGGTCAGGCGGCTGGTTTGGTGCCGGCGACGACGTGGCCGACGTACTGCACGGCGCGCGGGCGGTGTCGTGGTGGGCATCGCGGCCCTGCTGGCGGTCAGTAGCTGAAAGTGGTGGCGCCGTCGTCGCCGATCCACTGCCACATCGGGACGGTGCCGCCGAGTTCGGCGTTCTTCAGCAACTGGTCGGCATCGAGCTGACGCGCGTTGAAACAGATCGGGCAGACCAGGTAGCTGCCGCCGGCCTTCTGGTAGCGGTCGAGCAGGTCGGGCAGAGACGGGCAGCCGTCACAGGCGGTGCCGACGGCGACGCCGGTCGTGGCCAGCCGGACGGCTTCCTTGGTCAGGAACATCAGGGTGGGTCGGCCCTGTTCGGCGGCGCCGACGGCGACGAGGAATGCGACGGTGACCCGCTCGGGGTCTTCCATGCCGGTGATCAGGCTGATGACGGCTTTCTGTGCCATGGCGAACGTTCCCTTCGACTCAGATCTTGTGGGCGGCCAGGGTGAGGGCGCGCACGCCGAAGGTGCGGCTGGCGTTTTGCGCCTGGATGGTGAGGAACTGGTACTCCTGCACCTCGTGGAGGGTGTCGATGTGCAGCCCGCCGGGGGCCAGCACGCGGGCGGCTTCGGCGAAGACGCGTGCCGTCTGCGGGCAGAGGTTGACCACGCCGTTGGAGATCTCCACGTCGAACGCGCCGTCGTCGAACGGCAGATCCTCCAGCCGGCCGGAAACGAACCGGATGTGCGCGGCGTCGCCGCGCAGCCGGGCGGCCCTGGCGCGCTGCTCGTCGGTCATGTCGAGGCCGGTGACCTGGCTGGTCGCCCGACCAGCGCGGCGGGGGCGAACGAGTCGGTGCCCGACCCGCTGCCCAGGTCCAGCACCCGCGCGCCCGGGATGAGCCCGGCCGCGTCGAGGGCCTTGACCTGGCCGGGCCATCTCGGCCGCGTCGAGCAACGTCGGTGTGGCCACCGCCGACCTCCATTCAACTAGTCAATAGACCGATTGAACTCTGGTACGAGGGGGTTAGGGCCGTCAAGAGATGATCGATCAACGGCCCGATCGGCGGATCGCCATGTGTCCGTTCGGCCTACGCATGGGCGTGACGATTAGGTGAAACAAAGGCATCGGCGCACGAACCGCACCCTGGAGCGCGTACTGCCTCAACGCTCACACCCGGCAAAGTCAGTTCAACAATCTTCTTGAGTTGTTGCTATGGTGGGGCGAGGACTGACCGACAGGTGGAAGCGGCGATGGGTGACCGGGCGGCCAAGGACGCGCTCTACGACGGCTTCGCGATGGTGGCCAAGGCGCTGGCGAACGGCCGTCGGGCCGAGATAGTCGATGTGCTCAGCCAAGGGGAACGCTCGGTCGAGGAACTGGCCGCCGAGATCGGGCAGAGCGTGGCCAACACGTCCCAGCACCTGCGGCAGCTTGCCGGCGCTGGGCTGGTCCGCACCCGCCGGGACGGCAACCGGGTCATCTACGCGCTGACCGATGCCCGGGTGGGGCAGTTGTGGGTGACGCTGCGCTCGGTCGCCGCCGACCACGTCGCGCAGATCGACCGGCTGGCCGCCGCCTATCTCGGCGACCGCGAGGGTCTGGAGACCATCAGCCGCGATGAGCTGGCCCGCCGGTTCCGCACCGGCGAGGTCGTCATCCTCGACGTGCGGCCCGTCGCCGAGCACCGGGCCGGGCACATCCTCGGCGCCCGCCCGGTCCCGATCGCCACGCTGCCCGACGAGCTGGACCGGTTGCCCGAAGGGCAGGAGGTGGTCGCCTACTGTCGCGGCCCGTACTGCGTCTACGCCGACGACGCGGTGCGGGAACTGCGCCGCCGCGGCATCGCCGCCCGCCGCCTTGAGGACGGCTACCCCGAGTGGGCCGAGGCCGGCCTGCCCACCGCCGCCGGCTAGCCACGGCGGCGTCATCCCTGTCCGTCCTCGACTCAACCGAAGGAGGCCGGTGTGAGCATCGAACCCGACCACCTGATCCCGCTGGTCGACGATGGGCTGGGCAACAGCGCCTACCTGCTCGACCTCGGCGACGGGCGGGCCCTCGCCGTGGACCCGCCCCGCGACCTGCGCGCGTTGCTTGCCGCCGCAGACCGGCGCGGGCTGCTCGTCGCCTACGCCGCTGACACCCACCTGCACGCCGACTTCCTCACCGGCGCGGTGCAGCTCGCCGCCGACCACGGCGCCACCGTCCTCGCCTCCGCCGCCGGCCGCCGCCGCTTTGACCACGTGGGGTTGGGCGACGATGACGAGGTCGACCTCGGCGGGCTCACCCTCCAGGCCCTCGCGACCCCGGGGCACACCGACGAGCACCTATCGTTCCTGCTGCGCGACGGCGCCACCCCGCTCGGGGTGTTCACCGGCGGGTCGCTGATCGTCGGCTCGGCCGCCCGCACCGACCTGCTCGGAGCGAACCGCACCAACGAGCTGGCCCGCGCCCAGTACGCCTCACTGCACCGCCTCGCCGCCCTGCCCGACCCGACCGCGGTGTGGCCCACCCACGGCGCCGGGTCGTTTTGCTCCGGTCCACCCGGCGCTGCCCGGACCAGCACCATCGGCGCCGAGAAGGCCACCAATCCGCTGCTGCACGCACCGGACGCCGACACCTTTGTCACCCAGCTGCAGGCGAGCCTCGGCTCGTACCCGCGGTACTTCGAGCGGCTCGCCGAGATCAACTGCGCCGGCCCCGACCTCATCGCCGGCGAACCCACGCTCGCTCCACTGGAGCCGGCGGCCGTGCGGCGGCTCGTCGGCGCCGGCGCGGTCATCCTCGACGTGCGGCCCGTGCGCGACGTCGCCGTCGGGCACCTGCCCGGCGCGGTCGCGATCCCGCTGCGGGCCCAGTTCGCCACCTGGCTCGGCTGGCTGCTCGACCCCAGCGTCCCCATCGTCGTGGTACGCAACCCCGACCAGAATCCGGCCGACATCCTCTGGCCCGCACTCAACACCGGCTTCGAGAACATCGCCGGGGAACTGGCCGGCTGCATCCCCGCCTGGCGGGCGGCCGGGGGCGAAGTGACCACAACTCGGCTCGTGCGCCCGGCCCGAGTGGACGGCCCGGTGCTCGACGTCCGGCAGGACAGCGAGTACGCCGCCGGGCACCTGCCCGGGGCCATCCACATCGAGCTCGGCGACCTGCCCCGCCAAGCCGACACCGTGCCCAAGGAGGCGGTCACCGTCATGTGCGGGCACGGCGAACGGGCCATGACCGCCGCCACCCTGCTCCACCGCGCCGGCCACCGGGAGGTTGCCGTGCTGGTCGGTGGCACCGACGACGAGGCAGCTGCCACCGGACACGCCCTCAACGAAGGCGCATGACGGCGACCGGCGCGCTGCGGCTGGGGCTGCGGGCCAACGCCGCCCAGTTCACCCTGCTCGTCGCGGTCAACGCCCTCGTTGGCGGGCTGCTCGGCTCCGAACGCACCGTGCTGTCCCCGCTCGCCGAACAGGACTTCCACCTCGGCGCCTACACCGCCGCGCTGACCTACATCCTCGCGTTCGGAGCGACCAAGGCCGTCACCAACTTCGTCGCCGGCACCGTGTCCGACCGGTACGGCCGCAAACCCGTGCTGCTCGCCGGCTGGCTTGCCGGCCTGCCCGTACCGCTGCTGATCATCTGGGCGCCGTCGTGGGGCTGGGTCGTGGCCGCCAACGTGCTGCTCGGCGTCAACCAGGGCCTGGCCTGGTCCACCACCGTCATCATGAAAATCGACCTCGCCGGCCCGCACCGGCGTGGCCTGGCCATGGGCCTCAACGAGGCCGCCGGCTACCTGGCCGTCGCCGGCACCGCCGCCGCCACTGGCGCCCTCGCCGCCGCGCACGGGATGCGCCCGGCCCCGTTCCTGCTCGGCCTCGCCTACGCCGCCCTCGGCCTCGGCCTGTCGGGCCTGTTCGTTCACGAAACGCGCGGCCATGCCCAGCACGAGGCCACCACGGCAGCCGGTGTCCACGGCGCGGACCTGTCCACCCGCCGGGTCGCCGCACTGGTCTCGTACCGAGAGCCGGCACTGTCCTCGGCCGCGCAGGCCGGCATGGTGAACAACCTCAACGACGGGCTCGCCTGGGGCCTGTTCCCGCTGCTGTTCGCCACCGCCGGGCTCTCGCTCGGACAGATCGGGGTGCTCGCCGCGCTCTACCCTGCCGTCTGGGGACTCGGGCAACTGATCACCGGGCCGATCTCCGACCGCTACGGCCGCAAGCCCCTGATCGTCGCCGGCATGCTCCTGCAAGGCGCCGCACTGGCCTGGATCGCCGCCGCCGGCTCGTTCACCACCTGGGCGACCGCGGCCGTACTTCTCGGCGCCGGCACCGCCATGGTCTACCCCACCCTGCTGGCCGCCATCGGCGACGTCGCCCACCCCGCCTGGCGCGCCCGCGCCGTCGGCGTCTACCGGCTGTGGCGCGACGGAGGCTTCGCCGTCGGCGCCCTGCTGGCTGGGATACTCGCCGACGCCTACGGCATCCGCACCGCCACTACTGTGGTCGCCGCGCTCACCGCCGCCTCCGGCCTGCTCGCCGCGATCCGCATGTACGAAACGCACCGACCTGGCCAAACTTGACGATGACCGGGCCGCCCGCGGTCGTCTCCAAGATTTCTCAGCGCAGTTGTCGGATCGCGTCGCCCGCCGGTCGTCTCAATGAGCTTGAACGCCATGGCCAGCCCAGCGGCCCGGCTGCCTGGCCTCTCCGTCACGCGGGTTCGATGGCGCACCGTGGCGAACGTCGACTCGATCGAGTTGGACGTGCGTAGGTGGATCCAGTGCAGGGCCGGGAAGTCGTAGAAGGCCAGCCTTACATCCAGATCGTCGACGATCTTCGCGACGGCCTTGGGGAACTTCGCCGCGTACGCCGCGGCGAACCGCTTGGCCGCGGCCTGTGCGTGCTTCTTTTTCTCTGCGTTGTAGATCTCAGCCAGAGCTGCCTTGGATCCCGGGTGTGCAGACTTGGGCAACGCAGCCAACACGTTGGCGACCTTGTGCACCCAGGCCCGCTGCTCGGGGTGTCCGGGAATACCTCGCGCAGGGCGGCCCAGAACCCCAGCGCCCCGTCGCCCATGGCCAGCGCAGGGGCGCGCATCCCCCGGCGGGCGCAGTCACGCAGCAGGTCGGCCCACAGCCCGGTCGACTCCCGGTAGCGATCGGTGAGGGCGACCAGCTCGTTGGTGCCATCGGCGCGTACCCCGACGATGACCAGCAGGCACAGCTTGTCTTCCTCCAGGCGGACGTTGACGTGCACGCCGTCGACCCACACGTACACGTAGTCCACAGTAGATAGATCTCGTTGGGTGAAGGCGTGATAATCGTCGGTCCACTGCTTGGTCAACCGGATGATCGTGGCCGCCGACAGCCCGGCGGCCGAGTCCAGGAACGACTCCAGCGCGGGCACAAAGTCGCCGCTGGACAACCCGTGCAGGTACAGCAGCGGCAGCACCTCGGCCACCTTCGGGCTCCGCCGGCACCATGGCGGCAGAGCCACCGACCGGAACCGTCTCTCCTTTGCCGTTCGCCGCGTCGATGCGTTTGTCGTTGACCCGCGGCGCGCGCACCTCGACCGCACCCGCCGCGGTCATCACCTGCCGCGGCTCGGCGTGCCCATTGCGCACCGCCAGCCGCCGGCCCCGCTCGTCCAGCTCGCCAGCCAGCTTGGCCAAGTAGGCGTCGACCTCGGCCTCCGACACAGCGGCCAGCATCAGCCACGCACCTTCGCGCACCACCTCGTCCAGCAGGGAGATACCGTCCCGCGAAACCCCGTTCTCGGCGACTACAGTCAGCACCAGGCGTACCATCCCAACCGACGCTGCTACGTCGGCCTTTCGCTTGAGACCATCAATCCGATCATTGGGAGGGTACGCCCCTACCACCGATCCACAGGTCTCAAGCATTTCTCCTCGCGGTCACGGTGTTCACTGTGGACGGTACGCATATCAGCGCTGTTACCCGGTTCGTCTCCCCAACGGTGTCGGGGTCGTTCGGCCTGCCCAGGTCTCGCCCGTAATAGGGATCGCCACGACAGAAACGCCCAGCGTCAGCCTCTCGCGGGTACATCAGCTCACCCGCGGCTCCGCGAGCGTGATGTCGCCGAGAGGTCGAACCTGGCCACCATGGAGATCGTGCGGACAACAGTGCCATTGACCGGAAACTCGGGGCACACTGTCACGTCACCCGCCGCCGCGACGCCGGTGCTCGGTTCGAGCCGCCGCCGGCCGATCAGTTCGCCGACCGCGTGCGCATGGTCCTGCACGTGCCGTACCTGATGTTAACAAGGGCTATACCGCCAGCGCCGGATCCTCGCTGCATCGCAGCGACCTCACTGCACAGGCGATCCGCCTGACCCGGCTCCTGCATCGAATCCTGCCCGACCACGGCGAAGCCGCGGGCCTCCTCGCGCTGATGCTGCTCACCGACGCCCGTCGCGCGGCGCGCACCGATAGTGACGGATCGATGGTGCCGCTCGACGAACAACGCCCCGACCGGTGCGGGAGACGGTGGTTGGATTACGTGCCCGCTTCAGCGGCCTTGGCGAAGGCCTCCAGGACCGCGTTCTAACCGCCGCCTTGGCCGATGGTGTCGCGGATGGCTTGTCCGGCGACGAGCCGGCCGAGGTGTCGGTGTTGGAGTTCGACGGTGGTCTGCTCGGGTCCGTCAGGCGTGAACCGGACCTCGATCTCGCTGGCGTGTTCGGGGTCGGGGTCGGGGTCGTAATGCCATTGGCCGTTGATCTGCCAAGTGACGACAAGCCGGTGGGGTGGTTCCCATGCCAATACCGGCCCCAGTCGCATTCGCTGTCATCGGTTCCGCGTTCGTACCACCGTCCACCCTCGTGGGGTTCCAGGGCGGAGCCGATGCGTGTCATCTCATGTGCTCGGCCAACCGCGGGGGCACCGAGAACGCGTCTGGCCACTGCCGCACTCACATCGCGTAGGTCAAAGGAGCACCGAACGACCGCCTGGGTCTCGGAGATCTGTCGACTAACCATTCGACCGTGTTACCGGCTCACGAGAACGCCATCCCGCACACGGCTATCAACCCGTCGAAGCCGGTCATCCCAGATCGACGGCCTGACTGCCGACCCGCCCAAATGGGCATCACGTTCGCGGACGACCTCGACCCCGCCGATCGAAGCTGCCCTCGACCGCGGGGCCCCTGCGACGCGTACAGCCGCTGCTACTCGGGGCCACCGCCGACATACGGGAACGCCTCGCCCCGGCGCTGCACCGGGCACAACGGCAGTACGCCGCCGCCATCGACGAGGCGCGGCGTAACCCCCACCACGGAAAACCGCGAGACTTACTACACCGCCCTACACGCCGCCCGGCAAGCACTCGTCGCCAGCGGCGACAAGACCCCGAACTGCACCCTCACGCAGCCGACTCGACCTCAGCCCAGAGACCATCCGCACCCAACTCAAGAAAGCCCGAAAACTCGACAGTGCCCCGCGGAGTGGTGGGCTTTGAGGATTGATCTTCCGTGCCTACGCGCCGCTGTCAATCGCGGCGATGGGATCAGTACTGCTGGTCGGTTTCAGCTCGGTGATGGAGGCCTCGGAAAGTCAGCGGCGTTCGATTGACTGTCATTCACAGCAGCATCATGGCAGGTCACTCTTTGCCGCCCGGGTTTGTCGGTCGCTCTTGCGGCCCAGCAGGTCGATCATGGCGTGGGCGGCAGCCAGCTGGTATTCGAGGCTGACGATGCGTACGGCGGCGTCCATGCGCACACCGTCATCGATGAGTTGGCGGGCGCGGTCGGCGCGGTGCAGGTCGTCG